>CAYOLS010000114.1:0-9892 GCA_964404845.1 uncultured Ferruginibacter sp.
TCCGGCGGCTGTACGGCATTTGATACCTCAACCCAGCTAATCCTGTATGCTCCGGGCACGTGGACAGGGAATGTAAATACCAAATGGTTTGAAGCAGGAAACTGGTTATGCGGGCTCATACCGGGTGACAACAGCGATGTAAAAATCGAATCCGGAGCTTTGAACTATCCATTAATAGATTCAGGCATTGTTTCCTTGCATAACCTCGAAATTTCCAATGGCGCTTCTGTAAAAGTTGATAATACCGTTTTAAAAATTTCAGGTACCATCAGCAATGCAGGAATATTTGATGTTGCAGGTGCTATGCTTGAATTCAATGGTACGGTTGCGCAAACGCTTGCCGCCGGTACCTTCCTCAACAATGCGGTAAAGGATCTTGTTATCAGCAACAGCAGCAATGACGGGCTTATACTGTCAGGTCCGCTGGATGTGTCTGGTGCACTAACTTTTTCAGCCGCAGGAAATAAATTTACGACCAATGATTTTCTTACCCTTAAATCAAACAGCACAGGAACTGCAAGGGTAGGTAATATGACAGGCAAATCAGTTACAGGAAATGTAATAGTAGAAAATTATATTCCTGCACGCAGGGCATGGTACTTCCTGTCTGTACCCACCAATACCAATCAAAATATCCGCCAGAGCTGGCAGGAAGGTGCGTTGAATGCTGCAAGTAACCCGGTGCCGGGCTTCGGAACACAAATCAGTTCTAACAGGCCTACCTGGCAGGCAGATGGTTTCGATGCGTCCAGCCCAGGCGCTGCAATAAAAAAATACGACCCCGCTACCAATGGCTGGATAGGAGTTGCCAATACAAATGTATCGGGCATAAAAGCTACCGATGGTTATATGCTCTATATCCGTGGCGACAGGTCTGTTACTTCAAGTGCTACAATAACTTCCACAGTGTTGCGTACCAAAGGCCCGCTCTACACCGGTACCCTGGCACCTATAACAGTACAGGCCAATAAAAAAGCGGCAATAGGAAATCCTTATGCGGCACCGTTAGACTTGCGCAAGCTCTCCAGGACCGGCGTAAAAGATTTCTTTCATGTGTGGGATCCTATGATCGGTGGTGCTTATGGCTCAGGTATTTACCAGGTACTATCTCCTGATGGTAACGGCAACTATGTAGTAGTTCCCGGCGGCGGAAGTTATGGCCCGAACGGAAGTATTCAGAATTATATAGCCAGTGGTCTTGCATTTTTGGTAGAAGGAGACGAAAACGGCGGTTCCATCAACTTTGATGAAAATGCCAAGTTTGCACCCGAAGATGAAGAAGGCCCCTCACAATTAAGATCAAGCATGATGGTGAACCTGTTGAGTGTGAATGCAGACAACAGCACATCCGTAGCAGATGGTTTGCTGGTGAATTTTGATGCACAATACAACAATGCAATTGACAAGGAAGATGCCGTGAAAATAAACAACAGCACCGAAAACCTTGCTGTTGCTGTAGCTAATCAATCGCTTATTGTAGAGCGCAGGAATATAAAAGAAGGAAAAGATACCATCTACATGAGGTTGTCCAATCTCAGGATACAACAATACCGTTTAAGCATCAACACAGCAGGGCTGGATGCAGGCGGAAGGGCAGCATGGCTGATCGATAGCTATACCGGTACCAGCACTGTATTGCAGTTAAACGGAAATACGGTTGTGAATTTTGCAGTGACCAGTAACCCCGCATCTTCTGCAAACAACCGGTTTAAAATAGTATTTGACCAGTTGGTGTTAGTGCCTGTTAAATTCGTATCTGTAAAAGCACACAGAGCCGGTAACAATACGGTTGATATTGACTGGCAAACAGCCGATGAAACTAATACCAGCTATTATGAAGTAGAAAGATCGGAGGATGGGGTTGCATTCAATAAGATACTTTCTGCAACAGCCAAAGGAGGTAACCATGTGTGGGATCCTATGATCGGTGGTGCTTATGGCTCAGGTATTTACCAGGTACTATCTCCTGATGGTAACGGCAACTATGTAGTAGTTCCCGGCGGCGGAAGTTATGGCCCGAACGGAAGTATTCAGAATTATATAGCCAGTGGTCTTGCATTTTTGGTAGAAGGAGACGAAAACGGCGGTTCCATCAACTTTGATGAAAATGCCAAGTTTGCACCCGAAGATGAAGAAGGCCCCTCACAATTAAGATCAAGCATGATGGTGAACCTGTTGAGTGTGAATGCAGACAACAGCACATCCGTAGCAGATGGTTTGCTGGTGAATTTTGATGCACAATACAACAATGCAATTGACAAGGAAGATGCCGTGAAAATAAACAACAGCACCGAAAACCTTGCTGTTGCTGTAGCTAATCAATCGCTTATTGTAGAGCGCAGGAATATAAAAGAAGGAAAAGATACCATCTACATGAGGTTGTCCAATCTCAGGATACAACAATACCGTTTAAGCATCAACACAGCAGGGCTGGATGCAGGCGGAAGGGCAGCATGGCTGATCGATAGCTATACCGGTACCAGCACTGTATTGCAGTTAAACGGAAATACGGTTGTGAATTTTGCAGTGACCAGTAACCCCGCATCTTCTGCAAACAACCGGTTTAAAATAGTATTTGACCAGTTGGTGTTAGTGCCTGTTAAATTCGTATCTGTAAAAGCACACAGAGCCGGTAACAATACGGTTGATATTGACTGGCAAACAGCCGATGAAACTAATACCAGCTATTATGAAGTAGAAAGATCGGAGGATGGGGTTGCATTCAATAAGATACTTTCTGCAACAGCCAAAGGAGGTAACCATGCATTGTATTCGCTGAATGATGCGCAACCACAGGCGGATATAAATTATTACCGCATCAGGGGTGTTGAAAATTCCGGCATTGCTTTTTATAGCCCTATTGTAAAAGTACAGTTGAGTGATGAAGAAAAAATGGTGAATGTATATCCAAACCCGGCAACAGGTGGTAAAGTGAACCTGCTGCTGAGCAATATGCCAAAAGGTATTTATACTGTTCAGCTGCAGAATATGAACGGGCAGGTCGTTTACAGCAATCAAATTAGAAATGAATCCAGGAACAATACCACGGTAATAGATATAGGGAAAAAGATAGCGGCTGGTGTGTACAAGCTTATTACTACAGCGCCGGATGGTAAGCAGCATAACAACCAGTTGATCATAAAGTAAAGTCTTTAATTTTGGTTTGATGAATATCGCCAGGTTGCCGAGATAACTGTCGAAGCAGCCTGGCCTTTTTTTGGAAAACATCCACGGTTAACATGTTTGCAACCATTAATTTATAAGCCCGTTTTAAATGAAATAACCTAAATTGACCCCGCTATTGTTTTTAACCGATAGTATTTGTACTTTAAAAGATGTAACCAATTTTTAAAAACACAAATACAACAACCATGGCTATTGTAAAAGTTATTGAAGTAATTGCTACCTCTGCTGTAAGTTTTGATGATGCAGTAAAACAGGGCGTAAAAGAAGTTGCTAAAACCATCCGCAACATAGATTCTGTTTATGTAAAAGATATGAAAGCACATGTGAAAGACGGTGAAATAACATCATACGGTGTAGTATGCAATATATCTTTCAGGGTGGAAGATTAATCGCATATCATATTGTTAAGGCCCCGGTTTTACCGGGGCCTTTTTTATTATTTGCTTTCCAGCTTTTCGATCCGTTTTAAATGAAATAACCTAAATTGACCCCGCTATTGTTTTTAACCGATAGTATTTGTACTTTAAAAGATGTAACCAATTTTTAAAAACACAAATACAACAACCATGGCTATTGTAAAAGTTATTGAAGTAATTGCTACCTCTGCTGTAAGTTTTGATGATGCAGTAAAACAGGGCGTAAAAGAAGTTGCTAAAACCATCCGCAACATAGATTCTGTTTATGTAAAAGATATGAAAGCACATGTGAAAGACGGTGAAATAACATCATACGGTGTAGTATGCAATATATCTTTCAGGGTGGAAGATTAATCGCATATCATATTGTTAAGGCCCCGGTTTTACCGGGGCCTTTTTTATTATTTGCTTTCCAGCTTTTCGATCCGTTTTATCAGCTCGTCAATTTTGCTTTGCTGCTTTTCTATCAGCTCCTGCTGTTGCTGTACAGCTTTTACCAATGGCGCTACCAGCTGTCCATAGGCAATGCTGTAATTGTCCGCAGCATTGGAAGGTGCGTGCACCAAACTTAGGTTATAGCCTTTCTCTTTTATTAATTTTTCTACATCCTGCGCAATAAAGCCCAGGTGCACCATGCTCTCTGCTTCGGTATAATTTGCCTGCTTTAATTCATCAAGCCGTTTGCTGTTGTTCTGTAAAAGAAACCTGTCCATTTCATATGCTTTGTATTGATAGGATACCGGTTTCAATGACCTGATAAAATCAAGTCCCGGGATTTCTTCCTGCACATTTTTCTTAAAACGACCATCGCTGGTGGTATAAGCTACCTGTCCTTCAATGACCGTCACAGCGCTGTTGCCCAGGCGGATCTTATTGGTAGCATTCGATACAGCTCCGTAGCCAATGGCCGTTGCATTAAAAAGACTGCCGGCACTTACATCCGCATCAAAACCAATAGCAGTATTGAATTGCCCGGTGCTGTTTGTCTGAAGAGCAAACATTCCTACAGCGGTATTCCAGTGGCCCGAAGTATTGTTGTCCAGTGCCTGGTGACCCACTGCTGTATTTTGCTGGCCGCTGGTATTGTTGCGCAGCGACCATACACCAATGGCAGTGTTGTTGTAACCCGTACTGTTGGATGATAATGCAACAGGCCCTATCGCTGTATTGTTATAACCTGTAGTATTATTGTACAATGCATCAAATCCCAAAGCAGTATTATCGTGGCCCGAGGTATTTTTCCTTAAAGTCCTGTGCCCTACTGCAGTGTTGAACAATGCTGCATTATCGTACAACGCTGAATCTCCTACCGCCACAAGATTGCTGTAGGTAGTGCTATTGTACAATGAAGCGAAGCCCACTGCAACATTGTTGGAACCCGTAGTATTGTAAAACAGAGACCAGTTACCCATACTAATGTTGCGTTGTCCTGAAGTGTTGTTGCGAAGAGAAGCTCCTCCCGCTGCTGTGTTGTAAATGCCGGAGGTATTCGTGTACAAACTTCCGTTTCCAATGGCGGTGTTGCAACAGGCTGAAGTATTACTCCTCAGTGCTGCATCTCCAATGGCAGTATTGCCAGACGCAGTATTATCCGCCAGTGAATACAGCCCTATTGCCGTGTTAGAATTGCCGCTTACGTTTGAGTACAGGCTTCTCAAGCCGATCGCTATATTACTAGAACCTGCTGTGTTGGAGAACATGGCTTTGCTGCCGATAGCAATATTGTAATCCGTATTACTGTCATGACTGTATAAAGCAGAATCACCGATCGCTATAAGGTTGCTGCCCGTAGTATTGTTGTACAAAGCTCTTACCCCAATTGCTACATTGGAATTGCCGGAACTGTTGGAAGACAGTGCTTCATATCCTGTAGCGGTATTGGACGAGCCCGTGCCGTTTGCAAACAGCGCTTCACGGCCCGTTGCCACATTATTATTACCCGCAGTGTTGAAATACAATGCCCTGTAACCTGTAGCTGTATTGCCACTGCCCGTCAGGTTTAAAAATGAAGCGCTGTACCCGTTTGCAGTATTAAGACTTCCGGTCCTGTTATTATCCAGCGCACTTTCACCGGTTGCAGTATTAAGATTTCCCGACAGGTTTGAATAGAGTGCCCTGTAACCATTGGCCGTATTGGAATAGCCCTCTGTATTGGCATACAAAGCATTGCTTCCAACAGCTGTATTCTGGTTGCCTGTAGTATTGTTATACAATGCCCAGAACCCGTTGGCTACATTATTGGCGCCGGTGCTGTTCATGTACAAAGCTTTTGATCCTACGGCAATATTTCTGCCATTACCACCATTCTGGAAGAACAGGGCAGAATCGCCGATCGCTACTAAGTTGCTCCCTGCAACATTGCTGCGCAGGCTTGCATATCCTACGGCAACATTTGAATTGCCGCCCGTGCCGGAGAAAAGCGCATCGGTACCAAAGGCAACATTATTATTCCCCGAAGTATTGGAGAAAAGAGCATGACTGCCACCTGCTGTGTTGGCATTACCGGCAACAGTGTAAAAAAGAGCGCTGTATCCAAGCGCTGCATTGTTGTGCCCCGATGTGTTGGAATAAAGTGATGAGCTGCCAATAGCTGAATTTTGGTAACCTGTAGTGTTCCTGTTCAGCGAAACATTACCTGTGGCTGTATTTTCATACCCGGTAGTATTCGCAGCAAGGCTCAGCTGGCCGATACTGGTATTCTGTATGCCTGTGGTATTAAAGACCAGCGCCATGTGGCCGAGCGCAGTATTGGCTACGCCCGAGGTATTGCTCGCCAGCGTTTCTGTTCCAATACCCACATTGTTGTTTCCGCTTGTATTGGCGTTGAGCGAATAATGGCCTACAGCCACATTTGACTGGCCTGTTGCATTACTGAACAAGGTCCTTGTTCCAAAAGCTGTATTGAAAATACCGGAACTCAATAATTCCATTGATCCTGCACCCAAAGCCGTATTGCCTGACGTATGATCTATACGGCCCGCATTTAAATTGTTTACCCTGAAACGCAAAGGCTGGTTATCGCTGGTACCGATGAATTGCAGGGCAGGATTGGTGCCAGCATTGCCTCCCAGCTTCCAGGTATTGCTGCCACCATCGCCCGCATGTGTCCAGGCAGTACCATTGAAATAAAAAACTGCTTGCAGGCTTATATCATATACCAGCAAACCGTTGGCAGGCGAAGCGATAGAAGTGCGTTGCGAAGTAGTTAACCTCGGTACCAAAAAACCTTTGTTGGTAGCTGATACTTCCAGCTGCGCACTTGCATGCGGCGATGCAGTGCCAATGCCTACATTTTGTGCAAAGCTGTTGAGGTGTATGCATATTATAAAAGCAGGGAGCAGTAGCTTTTTCATAAAGATCAGTTTGATGGAAAATTTCATTTCCGAACATAGTAACAATCCGTAGCTCCCGCAATTACCCTTTTGTGTAATAGGATATCATTTCCCGTTTAAAAATGTGACGAAGCTATGAGGCAGAATAACCAATTTTGTAGAGGCACTTATAATGGAGTTCCGTAGGAGCTGATATCAACCAATATTTAAATTCTATAAGTAGGTTGTGCCGATGGTACAATAGCAGTACATAAATTTTTCGTAATGAGAAATGTGTTGGATTAAAAATGTGGCTTCCGAAATTTCAGATTGAAAAATGTAACAAGGGCTACAATGCTGAATAAACCGGTTCCATAGGAACCTCCTGTTTCTAACATGTAAAAACATGAACTAAGCTCCGTAGGAACTACCTGTATCATGCTATCTCTGTATAAATGATCGCTTTTAAATAACTTTAAAAAGCAATAGTATTTGTATCTTAAGATGTCATTGATCCACAGCAATAATGATCACTATCGCAGAATAGCGTTTACCATGCTGAAAAAAATTGTACTGCTCTTCCTGCTGTTTTCATCCTTGTTTGCTGCAGCCCAGCAGCAGATAGGCAATTTTATGGCTTACGGGCCTGAAACAAAATACCTGTCAGGCTTTAACTACAGGGTATATGAATCCAAAACCGGTTACCTGTGGATCTGTACCATGAATGGCGTGGTACGTTTTGATGGCAAGCGGTATAAAAATTTCTTTGCTGATTATCTCAACCCCAATTCACCTACCGATAATATTGCAGTAGATGTAACAGAAGATAAGAACGGTGACCTATGGATCGCAGGTTTTGTAAAAGGCGCTGCCCGTTATAACCAGCGCACCGGCATTTTTAGAAAATATCCTGTGCTCAGCAGCGATGGCAATCCTATTTATGGCATTAACAGGATCGTGAATGACCAGCAAAACAATCTCTGGTTTGCTACCGCCGGCCGTGGTCTTGCACTATATGATTTTGCAAAAGATACTTTCAGCTTTTTTTACCCGGAACCAAATGCTGTTAAAGACGGTACAAAACGGGGCGATAATTTTGTGACAGATATTATACCAGATCCCGGCAATAAAAATTTGTTGTGGGTCGCCAGCTTTCACGGGTTATTTTCATTTGATAAGCAAACCAGGCAATTCATTCACTATCCCTGCAATGATGCTGATCCTGCAAAAGATATTCTCATCAGCGATATAGAATGGCAGGATGGTTTGCTTTGGACAGGTACCTGGGGACAGGGCATGAAATGTTTCAGTACGGTCCAGGAAAAATTCCTGCAAAAGAACATTCCTTTTTTTTATGGTGTTGTGCATGATATTAAATGCATCAACGATTCCACTTTATATACTGCATGTCTTGGCGGCGGGCTGATAAAATATGATATCTATAAAAACAAGGCAACCGATATTACACCAGTAGACAATGCTGCATTGGCACTCAGCAAAAAAACAGACATACAGAAGATATCCATCACACTTGGCGGTGGCATTTTTGCAGGCGGCCAATTTTATTTATACCAGGAACATCCATTTTATACCCGCCTTAAGAAAAATGTTCTCTTTAATACAACAGACAAGCTGGAGGAAAGCCTTAATGCAATTGTATGGAATGAAGCAGATCAGCAATACTGGCTGAGTACTTACAATGGTTTGTATCGCATGAGCACCGATCTTAAAGATCTAAAAAAGGTTTTTGCAAACGATTCCGATAATTTTTTATTTGGCATTATTACAGATGCCAACAATGATGTATGGGCTGCTGCTTTTAAAGAAGGGCTGTATAAGCTCGACAGGTCAAGGCAACAATTTTTCAAAGCCAACGGGCTGTCTTTGCCTGATTCCGTATTGATGAGCATAAGAAGACTTGCTACAGACAGCACCGGCAATATATGGATGTATGGAAATCAAAAGCTGTATTATGTGGATGTGACTTTGAATGCAGTAAAGGAATTTGCATTACAGTGGGACAAAGACTTTAAAGGACAACACGTAGCAAAAGGCGCAGAATTAGTGATTAGTCCTGCAGGAGAAGCATGGCTGCTCACACAACAAGGCATTTTTATTTACAATAAAAAAGGATTTGTAGCACAGGTTTTCAAAACCGGTAACACAAAAGAAGATATGGCTGCGCAGACTGTTATTACCGGAGCTTTCAGCAAAAAATACAAGGCATTCTGGTTTACCAGCGGTGATGGTTTGCAGGTAATGAATTATGAGACCCGCAAAGTGCTTTCTTATCACAATGTTGCATTCGGCCTTCCTTCCATGATGGTAAGGGGAGTGGTGATCGATTCGCTGGACAGGGTATGGGTAGCCACTTCTGCGGGACTTGGTTATTTTGATCCCACTAAAAAAATATGGCAAACCTTCAATCGTTTTGACGGACTTGAAACAGATTTTTTAGACAATGGCATTTACATCACTAAAGATAACAGGATCGCCCTGCCTCAGAATGACGGCTTTTCTTTTTACAAGCCTGAGCATATCATTATTGCTGCTGATACGCCGAGGCTGCGTATCACTTCTGTGCTGGTGAATAATAAAACTTATGCCGATACCATCCTGCCGGAATTTATAAAACAACTTGATCTCCCTTACAACCAGAACAATATCATTATAGAATATGCTGCGATGGATTGGGTGTATCCTGCCAAAACAAATTACCGCTACCGCATTGAAGGCATTGCAGGTCAGGACACCTGGTTGCCGAACGAAGATGCAAGACTGAACCTTGCAGGCCTGCAACCCGGCAAATACATACTGCATGTGCGTGCACTCGGTAGCGGCGGTATATGGAGCAATGAAATTGTATTGCCCATCATCATACATCCTCCTTTCTGGAAAACGGCCTGGTTCATAGTGCTGGCGGCCCTGCTCGTTTTATTCGCCGGCTGGAAACTGTTCCAGTACAGGATCGCACAGGTT
>CAYOLS010000115.1:0-9715 GCA_964404845.1 uncultured Ferruginibacter sp.
CGATCGATTTAAAAACAGGAATTATTGTTTGACAAAAGTTTGATTGTAATATGTTGTTTCATCCTGTGCTTTCAAAAGGTATATGCCGGCTTTCATGTTGGGTAAAAAATCATTAAGCAACTTGTTAAGCTGCGCCGCTGTATTTTTCACCTGCAACAATTGTTTGCCATCAGGAGAAGAAAGGCTTAGCTGGTAACTACGATTGGTATAAGGCAGAGAAAGCGTGATGTTATTGATCACAGGATTAGGATAAATCTGCATCAGTTGTTTGCTGTTATATTTCACCGTTCTTGTATCGGAATATTTAAAGCTGCCGTCGGCGCCTGTTATTTTAAGCCGGTAAATATTTTTTCCTGGCAAAGGAGAAACGTCATTGTAGGAATAACTGCTACCATTTACAAGCCCGCTGGCGGGTATTGTAGCAAGCGCTTCAAACCTGTTGCCATCATTTGATCTTTCCACGACAAATGCTTTGCTGTTGTTTTCTGCGCCTGTGCTCCAGTTTAATACTACTTTGGCCTGCTGCTGGCGTACATCAAAACTTTTGATATCCACAGGCAATACTTCCAATCCTTCTTTGATAGAAAAATAAGAGAAGCGGATGCTCTCATCCCGCAGGTCAGCAGGCGTATTCAAGCTCCTGTAAATGCCCCATTTGGGCCTTATGAAATCGTTATCTGTACGGATCGTATTGATATTAGGATTGCTGTAAGACATTAGTGAAGCACCATCACTTACTCTTTTTATGTTCATGGAATAAGTACCATTCAATCCTACAAGTATTTGTTCTGTGGCTTCTACCCACACACCTTCAAAAGCAGGCAGGTTAACGATTGAAACTTTATTGGTACCTGATGTTCCGCTTACCACGTGTATGAGCTCGAGCTTGTTGGGAGTACCCTTGCGGACAGTGAGTGTAAACAAAGGCTGATCATCATCTCCATTCACAGGTTTTATCTGGTGAATATGTGTAAAGCTGGATGAGGGCTTGAAACCTACAGGGATTTTAAACCGCCACTTGTAGGTAATAAATTCCCCGGTAGTTCCTATTAAACTATCGGGCGACTGGTCATAGGTTTTTATCTCGATGCGCTGCCTGTCGAAATTGATACAGCGATCATTGTCTTCATTCACATGCGCATAAAATTCAAAAACATATTGATTGAGGTCTGCATCCAGTACTTCAGCAATATGCCTGCCGAACGCAGGATGCACACATTCAGGATGCTCCACTACATCGTAACCGGGCGCCAGCACACTGTTGATGCGCTCGTAGGTATTCCCCGGCCCGTCGGCAGTGAGCACCGCCTGCGCATTTGCAGTAACGCATGGCAGCAAAAGTGCCATCAGTATTTGAGTGATTGTATGTTTCATATGCTTCGTTTAGGGCAACAGGTTCCCTTTACAGCATTCAGCCGTTTTTTAAAAAGCACTGCCTGTTGTTTTTAAAAGAATATGTTTAAACGAAATCGTGTTGTCTTAATAATAGTGCTTCACAATTTGAAAGTTCTGTCATCCTGAGCTTGTCGAAGTCGGTATTGGATCGGGAATAACCCGGCCTTCGACAAGCTCAGGCTGACATTTTAATATATTAAAATTTCAAACTGCTATACTATTTTTTAAATGCCGGAAGCCCTAATATAAAATTCATGATCGCTTTGTTCACCTCGCTGTTCTTTTCCTTATCAAACTTTCCGTGCAGGCCACCTTCCACTGTTATAAATTCTGTAGTAACACCTGCCTCTTTCATTTTCTTATGTAGCGCTACCGATTGCTGGTAAGGCACTGTAGGATCTGCATCACCATGAACGATGAAGGTTGGCGGGCTGTTTTTAGTTACATAAGTGATCGGTGAAACAGATGCTGCAAACTTCTGGTCATTTGCTTTGTCACCCAACCAGCGGGTTGCAGACTTACTGGTAACATTGCTGCCATAACCCCAGTCCCATACATCGGTGATACCGTATTTATCAATGATGGCTGCCACTTTAATATTTTCAACACCGGGACAATTGCCATCAAAGCGATGATCGTTTGCGAGCAAACCACCCATCAACGCAAGGTGCCCGCCGGCGCTGCCACCCATGATCACGATCCTGTTCACATCAATGTTGAGCTCTTTTGCATTTTTGATCAAATAGATCAAAGCACAACGGGTGTCTTCCACTGCTGCTGGCGCTGTGGCCTGCCCTGTTAAACGGTAGCCAATATTAGCGACAGCAAATCCCTGTTTGAAAAAAGTATTGAATCCTGTCTGTGATTCCTTCTGACCTTTGTTCCAGCCACCGCCATGGATGTTGATCACTACCGGCGAAGGGCCTTTTTCTTTTGGCGCCAGGTACAGGTCCATTTTACCTTCCCAGTCTTTTACTTTGGCATATACCACGTTCAGCTGTGCAGAATAACCTTCAGGATATTCCACAGGTTTGAATGTAGTTGCAGTATCCGTTTGCGCAAAAGCATGAACTGAAACAAAAAGACCAAACGCTACAATTATTTTTTTCATTTTTAAAAATTTTGGTGTTTATTCAAATCAATAACCCTGGTTCTGGGTGATGACCAATTGTGTATTGGTATCAATCTCTCTTTGCGGGATGGGCAACAACAATTTGTTCTGGTTGATATTATTATGCAGTTCTGCCAGCGTTGGTGTTGGCGGCAGGTAGTCTGCATAATGTGCTTCGTATTCATCCGTAAAATGATCTCTCATGATCTGGATGGCATTGAGCGTAGTCAAAGTAGTACCGAAGCGTACAATATCGAACCAGCGCTGGTTTTCGAATGCGAACTCTATTCTTCTTTCTTCATTCAATGCTCTTTCAAACTGCGCCACGTTGGTAATATCAGTTGATAAATAGATGGGCTTGCCTGCTCTCGGGCGAACACTGTTGATAAGGTCGATACTTGCCGGTGTAAAACCATCTGCTTCAGCCTTCATCAGCAATATATCTGCAAAGCGCAGCACAGGCCAGTCGCTTTCTCCATCATCTACCAATACAACGGGGAACAAATATTTTTTTACATATAAACGGGTGGAAGCGGTAGCGGTGTAAGCACCGATAAGCGTTGGCTTTCTTGCATCACCGTTTGTAAGGGTATCCAGTTCTGCGGTTGGATAATTCAGGCCATCGCCATCGCCGTTGATCACAGCAGAACCGCTGCCGAGCGGCGCAAAGGAATTACCGAAATGAGAGCCTAATCCAAGACCACCTGCTTTGTATCTTACTGCAAACAATATTTCATTGTTCATTTCATTGGCGATAGAAAAAACATTGGCGTAACTTGATTGTAAGCCGAAACCACTATTGGTAATCACATCCTGCAACAGTGTACTTGCTTCTGCCTTCCTGTTAAGCGTGAGGTAAACCTTTGCGAGCAAACCTTTTGCTGCCCAGCGATTGGCCCTGCCCCTGTCGGCCGAAGGTATCTGGCTGTAGGTTTGTGTATTCACACCATCCGCAGCATTGGTAAGATCTGCAATGATGAGCTTGTATATATCATCTACCGTACTGCGGTTCATCGTTTTGGCTTCGTCGGGTGTAATTGTTCTGTGAATTAAGAATACACCGCCATACAAACGCACCATGTTGAAATAATGATATGCTCTTATGAACATAGCTTCGCCTGCCAGTTGCTTACGATCTACTTCTGCGATAGGAATGCTAATATCCCTGTAGCTGATGATACCTGTTGCCGGATCGTATACTACGCCCAATTTTTCCAACACAATATTGCAGTTGCGGATATTGTAATAGTTGTTCTGCCAGTAATTGTATATCTGCTGCTGCGAAGTAGCGGGGATAAAAATATCCAGGTCACTCAGGTCCCTGTTGGCAGAAGCAGTACTTCCGGGCTGGCCCATTTTTGAATTATCGCTGCGCAATTCAGTGAATTGCCATTCGTTGGACAAAGGCTTCTGCATGCCGTTGTAACAACCTGTGAGCGCTGTACGAACTTCTGCTGTATTCTGGTAATACGTAATGGTACTGATATTTGATTGCGGCTCTACATCAATTACTTTTTTGCAGGAAGCAAAACCGGCAACCGATAACAACAGTAATATTTTTATATGTTTCATCTTTAAAAGATTTAATCGGATTAGAAATTAATGTCTACGCCAAACAGGAATGTTTTTGGCATCGGGAAACCACCACGCTGGTAACCGTCCACCAGCGCTGTGCTATACGGGCCTGACTTAAAGCGGGCTTCCGTATTGATACCCCTGTAGCCTGATGGCGTGTGGAAGAATAAATTCTGACCGGAGAAATACAATCTCAGGCTGCTGAGCTTTGCACGCTTTGCCAGTTTTTCAGGAAGTGTGTAACCAACGATCACTTCTCTCAAGGCAAAGTAAGATGCGTCTTCTACTACATAGTCTGTCAGCATCCAGTTGAAGCCAATTGTTGAGTAAGGTGTTTTACCATCGCCGGGGAACATCGGGCTCAGCCAGCGGTTGGTATTGTAATTGCGATTGTATCTTTTTGTTTCGTTGTAGTTGGGATCGCCATTGATAAGCTGTCCGCCCTGCACACCCTGGAACATAAAGCTGAGATCAAAAGCTTTGTACTTTAGATTATTGGTGATGCCCCATGTAAAATTTGGATAAGGGGAACCGGTGATCACCCTGTCATCTGCATCAATATCGCCATCGCCGTCCACATCCACGAGTTTCAGACCACCTGGTACAAACACATTGCTTAATGCGCTGGTCAATCCATTGGCCCTTGCTTCGTCTATCTGCGCCTGTGACAACCACACACCATCTGTTTTATAACCATAGAACTGAACAAGCGGTGCATTCAGCTTTGTCATGTACTGTTCTGTTCTTTCGCCCTGGCTCAATATAAAAGCATCTTCGCCTAATTCCACGAGCTTGTTTTTGTTGCGGGAGAAATTAACAGAAGTACTCCAGGAGAAATCTCTTGTGCGGAAATTGTTAGAGGTCAGTTCGATCTCTATTCCTTTATTTTCGAGACGACCGAGATTGCTCCATGTCAGCGGAACGCCTGTAAAGCCCATGGATGGCTGCTGCACGAGCAAACGGTCTGATATGGATTTATACACATCCATTACCAAAGTGAAACGGTTGTTCAGGAAACCGAGATCAATACCGCCGTTGTACTGGAAGGTTCTCTCCCAGGTAACATCAGGATTTGGTAAAATAGACGGTGAAGTAGAAAGTCCCGGAACGGTTACTCCTGTTCCTGCACCGAAAGAATAATTAGCAGCATACAGCAGGTCGAAGTACACAGGATCAGTACCTGCTTTACCCGTAGCGCCCACACTGGCCCTGAGTTTCAGGTTGTTGATCCATTTTACATCCTGCATGAATTTTTCTTCGCTTGCTACCCAACCAAGCGATGCGGAAGGAAAGGTCTCCCATTTTTTGCCGGGAGCAAAGTTGGAAGAACCATCCGTTCGGAAGCTTCCTGCAAAAAGATATTTGCCTTTGTAATTATAGAGCACACGGCCTAAATAAGATAACAGGCCAGACTTTGATCTGAAGCTGTATGTACCCTGCAGGTTGCCGTTTGCATCGATAGACACCTGTTCTATCTGGCGTGCATTGTTCAATGTCCGGATATTATCACTTGGAAAATCGAGCCCAACAGCCTGGTCTGAATTCACATCCGATCTTTGTGCAGTGTAACCTGCAAGCACTGTAAAGGAGTGATCCTTGATCTTTTTAGTATAGGTCAGTGTATTTTCCCAAAGCAGGTCAATATAAGTGCGCTTGTTATATTGGCCACGGTTGATATCACCATCCCTGTTGGAATTTCTTTCAGCAAAATCCAATGCATCGGTATAGCTGATATAAGCGCTGACCATTGATTTGAAATCGAGTCCTTTTATAATGCTGTAGGTCATATCTCCCGATGTCATCATCCGGTATTCATTCGATGTGATCGTTCTTGTATCCAGTACAGATTTAGGCGTGTTATTAGCTGTGTTAAAAGGATCGGATGCGCTGGTAGTTGTCCAGGTACTGCCATCCGGCATGAGGCCACCATACACTCTTCCGTTGAAATGCCTTGCCTGCGCATAATCGCCGGGGCGGATATTTGCCCATTGCGGTACCTGGTTCACAAAAGCCGCAGATGCTGCTGTATGGTAAACCGGCAAGTATGACTGGAAGCGAACAAAATCGATAAAGCCTGTTGACGGTCTTTCTCTTTTGATATAACTAGGATTGAGATTGAGGTTGATCCTCATTTTTTTGTTGAGCTGTGCATCCAGTTTTGCACGAACCATGTAACGATCGTATTCACTGTGATACATCATACCCTGGTCTTTTTGATAAGCACCGGATACATAATATTTTACCTGCCTGCTGCCACCGCTAACATTCACCTGCACATTTTGCGCCAGCGCATTTCTCAGCGCTTCTTTCTGCCAGTTGGTAGCCTGGCCACCCATAATGGTATTTTCAATCACATACGCTGCTCTTTCATTGTTTGAGATGATGGCATTGCCGGTTGGCGGCGTAATACTTGGGTCCTGTGCTTTCAATGCAGCTTCGTAAAACAGCATATTAGTGTATTCTGATACGGTCATCATATCGTACAACTCATATTGTGTTTTAAACCCTGTTGAAAATTTTACATTGTATTTCGGACGTTCTGCCTTTCCTGATTTGGTGGTGATGAGAATTACACCCGCACCGCCTCTTGACCCATAGATGGCTGCAGAAGCAGCATCTTTCAATACTTCCACCGATTCTACATCGGCCATATTTACAAAAGACAAACCATCGGGCACGGGATGCCCATCTACTACCACGAGCGGGTTCGCACCTGCATTGATGGAGTTGATACCCCTTACACGGATCGTTGGATCGGAACCTGCTTCGGAAGAAATATTTTGTATCTGCACACCGGCAATTTTTCCCTGCAATGCCTGGTCTAATCTTGATACGGGTGTTTCATCCAGCTTATCATTCCTGAAGCGGGATACAGCGCCGGTTACCTGCGACCTTCTTTGTGCGCCATAACCGATGATCACCACATCGTCGTTTGATACGGGAGCTACTGCCATGGCTACATTAATGCTGGTACGCCCGTCGATGATAATGGTTTGAGCCGTAAATCCAACATAAGAAAACACAAGTGTTGAAGTATTGTTGTTAACACTGATGCTGTAGACACCTTCTGCATTGGTAACGGCACCACCCTTCTGTTTATCTGCAAGAATGTTCACGCCCTGCATGGGTTCCCCTGTTGCCTGGTTGGTTACCTTACCGGTAACTGTTTTCTTTTGCGCAAGCACAGCGTTGCCAAGAAGCAAAAGGAACAACAAGCAATGTAATCTTTTCATAATAGCAATTTTAGTATGTCAATCGATTTATGGATATAATAGGTTTATTCTTAAACGGCCTGCTTTATCGCCTGCCAGTGTTTTTATTTCTTCTTTACAGCTCTTGCAATTGAATTGTATTGCTGCATTTTCCAACAAGAAATAAGACTCTTCAAATTCGTAAGGTTTGATCTGCGGGTGTTGCCATTCCTGCTTACCACTCAGGAAAGGAAGCATTATTTCAAATGCTTTTTTCAGTGATTTGCCGGATGGAGTTACTTTATTCCACAAGTCTTCATCTGTATGCGTAGCCATTTGAGCAATATTGAAAAATGCTTCCATTACAAATGCAGAATAGTGCAGGGAAATTGTTCTTACCAACTCTTTAGGAAAATACCCGTTTTCATCTAATTGTTTATCCAGGCGATCCCCTGCATTCAATACAATTTTGTTGGCAGCTGCTTTATCACCGATGAACAATGCCATGGACAGCCTTTGTGCATCGTACCAGGCACCGTGGTTGTTGGCTGCATTCATTTCATCAATACCGTTCTTGCTGGTTTGCATCCAGTTTAAAAATGCACTGAACCATGCTTTCATTCCTTTTTCATCTGCGTCGCTCCAGCTTCTACTGTTTTCAATAAGGCCGATGGCATCTATCAGTTTTACAAAATGCCTGGTGTCGATCATGCCTGCTCCCCTTCCTGTATTGTGGCCTTTGATGGCTTGTCCGAAATTGAGATTAGGGTTCATTTTGGTAGCGGTATCCAAAAACCAAACTCTCATCAGCTTTGCTGCATGTTCTGCATATTTATTTTCTCCTGAAAAATAATACGCCAATGCCAGCGTATGCACATCGCCGCAAAGCTTGGGCAGGTATTCCTTGTCTTTATATTCTTTTACTTCAGGATTTGTCTGCCCGTCTTTCCTGATATACGGCAAACCATCTTTGGTATCAGGGTTAGGCCAATGGTATGGAGCCAGGCTCATGTAATCATGCTTGTCCCCGCTGGGTGGTATGTTTTTTTTCTCCATCACACTTACCGGGCCCCATTGTAATGCTTTATCCGCATCTTTCAACAACAGTTTATAAGACGCAGCCAGCTCAGGGTCATTGGCTTTTATTTTACGCTTGTTCTGCTCCAGTGTTTTGGCGTCGAGCACAAAAACCTCCGGGTCATTCTTTTGTTGCATGGAGGCTTTGGACGCACTGCATGCAACAAAAGAAACGATACAAAACAAAAACAGTATTTTTTTAATATCCTTCATTATCGTACGATTGAAATTTTCTTACCCAGGTCAATTCCATTGCCTTTTACCGCAACAGCATATACGCCATTGGCAACGCCATCCAGTCTTATTTCTGTATTAATAAAGCCTCTTGGCACAAAGAAATTTTTCTTTTTTATGAGGCGGCCATTCATATCAAACAGGTAAACATCTGCTAATGTAGGTTTGGGCGAGTAAGTGCGCACATTTAAATGACCGGCGGTATTTACAAATACATATAAATATTGTTTTGTTGTATCGCTTGCCGGCAAAATAGTGAGCCTTCCTGTTACATAAGTAAAATTATAATTCTGCGAAACACCACCACCGGGTGTCAATGCATAGTAACCTGGTGCAGAATTGGTTTGAGCCAATGTGCTGATGGTTGGCGCAGTAGAGAGATTCGCTGCTGTTTCGCCCAACACAAAACCTGTGTAGGTCGTTACAAAATCAGGGTTAGGCGTATTCTCTGTTTTAACGGTATCTCTTACTCTTACTGTAAGGCCAACTTTATTTACAGTCAATGTTCTCACTACATTAGCCGCAGGGAAATAACCATCGTTTCCTGCCTGTGATGCAGTGATGTCGGTTGTTCCGGCACCGGTAATATGAACTGTATTTCCTGTGATAGTAGCAACACCCGGGTTGCTGCTGGTGAATACAATGGGGATCGTATTGTTGGTGCTGGTAGCGATCAATGGGAAATCAGCTGCGCCATAATTCCTTGCAGTCAGTGTATTAAAAGTGATCACCTGGTTTTGTTTGGGCTGGATGGTCAACACGCCATTTACAAAACTGATCGCATAATTATTGGAAGTAGCTCCGCTTACTGTTATTGGATAAATACCCGGTGCTGAAGTTTGTGTAGCAGTAGTTGCCAGTACAACCGGTGTCAGCAATGCAGCAGCGGTTTCTCCGAGTACAAAGCCACTATACGTTGCCGTTAGTGCCGGGTTTGGCAATCCTTCAAATTTTGTTTTATTATCGGCAGTGATCGTAAGTGCTGCTTTATTTACCGTCAGCGGTTTTGTTATACTTGCTGCAGGATAGAAACCATCGCTGGCCTGTGATGCAGTGATATTAGCGCTTCCGGCCCCTGTAATATGTATGGCTCCGCTTACGACGGTAGCTACAGCAGGATTATCGCTTGTAT
>CAYOLS010000116.1:0-9633 GCA_964404845.1 uncultured Ferruginibacter sp.
TAGTATCTTTCACTCCTCCAAATGAAATGGTGGTCACGGAATCATTTGCAAAATAAATCTGGGTCAACAAAGAGGTATCTTTTAAAAGATATTTTCTCGCAAAATCAATAGTATAAGAGATTTTATCATCTGGATGCGTGCCATTATCCAGAATGAATTTCCCAGGAAATTTTCCATTTACCAGAACGTTTGCAGTTAAATAATTCAGGCTGCTATCAGGATAATAAGAAAATTTATTGCTGTCAATCAATTGTGGCGAAACTTTAGGGACTTCAGCATTATTGTTCTGTTTACACGCAGACAAGAAAGTAATAATAGTTAACAATAGAACTATTGGAAAGTATTTCACCGGTATTCTTTTAATCCTAAGCTTATGCTGAATAAAAATTTATTTGTTAAACGTACTAATCGTTTGTAAAATAATTTACGGCCAATTCATACCCTTTTAACCCCAGCCCGCTGATTACACCAACTGATTTCCCGCTGACAAGCGATATTTTCCTGAACTCTTCCCTTCCGAAAATATTGGAGATATGTACTTCTACCACAGGAGTTTTTACTGCTGCAATAGCATCACCTATCGAAACCGATGTATGCGAATAGCCGGCAGGATTTAAAATAATACCATCAACCGAAAAACCAACCCGCTGTATCTCGTTCACCAATTCGCCTTCCACATTGCTTTGAAAATATTCAAACTCTATAGATGGATATTTTTTCCTTAGCTTATCTAAATACACATCAAAGGATTCATTGCCGTAAATATCTGTTTCTCTTTTCCCAAGCAGGTTAAGATTGGGACCGTTGATAATCGCTATTTTCATAACCTTAAAAATATTTCAATTTCCCGAATATTGATAGCTATCATCAAATTATTCCGGTTATGTACCTGCAATAAGCCTGTTTGTGTAATAAAATTGCAGGGTGAACTATAGTCAGGTATTTTAGCGGATAACTTTAATACACTTGTATGAAAAATGCTGCTCTCCTTTTATTGATCGTACTATTTACTTTTAATAGAACTTCTGCACAGTCGCCTGCTTCGGATAGCCTCTATAATATTTCACAAAACCAGTCCAAAGAAAATATTCAAAATTTGTACGTTTTAGGCAAGACATGGGGGTTTCTTAAATATTTCCATCCGGCTGTTGCTTCGGGTAAATTTGATTGGGATAAAGAGTTGATCAGCTTCCTTCCAGGATATGCGTTTGCTATAACAGATAAAGAAAGGAGCGAATTGCTCATGAAGTGGATAGATGGTCTTGGAAACGTTTCTCCCAATGCTGCGGGAAATTATGATAGTATAAAAGATGCCCGGTTGAAACCCTCCTTTTCGTGGATGAATTCAAAAAAAATATCTCCTGCTTTAAGAGAAAAACTTCAATACATTTTAAAGAACAGGGCAAGAGGTGATCAGTATTACATCAAGTTTCACAGGATGGAAGGATTGAATATCCCGGAATTCCTGCATGAAAATCCCTACGGAAAAGAAACCTACCCGAATGTTGCATTGAGGCTGGTTTCTCTTTTCCGGTTCTGGAATATCATTGAATACTGGTATCCGTACAAATATGGATTATCGCCTGACTGGGATGCAGTCCTCAAAAAACAGGTCGCTGTTATGCTACAGGCAAAAGATGCTGCAGGTTATAATAAAGCTATCCAGCAATTAAATGCTGCTCTCCGGGACGGGCATGGTTTTGTTCGTTCCAGGACAAGCGAAGAGTTATTAGGTTTCTATTACATGCCTTTTACATTTCGTTTTGTTGAAGATAAACTCATTATCGCTTCTGTCACCAATGATACGACGGCCGCAGGGCTTCAGAAAGGAGTTATCATTACCGCTGTAGATGGTATTGCTGTAAGAGATATTGTAAAGCAAAAGCTGCCGTTTGTTTCAGAATCCACCCCGGCTTCGGCAATGTATGAACTGGCCCGGACACTTAACAGGGTAACAAAGGAAAATACTGTATTAAGCGTTCTCCAGAACGGGCAGGTGAAAGAGATTACTGTCAAAAATTTTTATACAAAGAAATTGATAGACAAATACCTGCCCGATTTTGTGTACCAGCGGGATTCTTCCATGCACATATTCCCCGGTGATATTCTTTACCTGAACATGGGTAAGCTGCTTGGCAGGGATTCAAACCTGATACGTTCCAATATTGAGCATTCTGCTGCATTGATCCTTGACCTGAGACAAAACCTGATAGAGAACGGTGATGCGATCAATCCATTCTGGCTCATTTCTACTGCATTAAAAGAAGCGCCGGGTTTCAATATATTTACAACACAGCAGCCGGATTTTCCGGGTGTTTTTAAATTCGTGGAAGATACATCGCAGGTAAAACCTATCGAATACCATTATAAGAAACCTGTTGCCGTGCTCATCAATGAAGGCGTGATAAGTGCGGGAGAATCTATGGCAATGGACTTTAGCAGGGGCTACGATGTTATGCTGATAGGAACGCCTACATCAGGTACCAATGGTATGAATTCATTTGTAATGTTACCGGGAAATGTTGCTACAGGTTTCAGCGGTACAGGTAATTACTGGCCTGACAAGAGAAATATTCAGCGGATCGGCGTCAGGCCCGGTATAAAAGTAGCGCCTACTGTTGCCGGCTATAAGGCAGGAAAAGATGAAGTGCTTGAAAAAGCAATTGAATATCTATCGGGCAAAAAGAAAAACTAAATGATCCAATTATTTAAGAAGAACATACGGCAAATAGCGAGGCATGCAATAGCATGGATAGTATTGTATGCTTTGTTGATCATTATGCAAACGACTGCCAGTGATCATAATGATTACAATGGGATTGCACAGACCACTGCTTCTGTATTAGCTTCTATTGTTATTATTTACACTAATATTTTTCTTTGCAACAAATTTTTCTTCAGCAGGAGGATCTTTTATTTTTCGGGCATCCTGCTTTTGTATATCATTTATTTTGTACTGGTATATGTTGATATAAAAGATACTACACAGGTAAATCCCATAACAGGAAAACAGGCTACAAATTTCACGATAGGTTTTTTCTTTACATTATACTTCCTGGTTTTGGTACTGTTGTCATTTGTTTACTGGGCTGTAAAGATGGCTAACAAAAAGAACAAGGAGTTGCTGGCATCTCAATACCAACTGAGAGAATTTGAAAAAGATAAGAATGAGGCTGAAAAAAAATTCCTGCAGTCACAGATAAACCCTCATTTTCTTTACAACACGCTCAACTACTTTTACTCCAAATCACTTTCTTTATCGCCGGAACTGGCAGACAGTATACTGCTGCTTTCAGACATTATGCATTATTCACTTGAGCTGAAAGAAAACGAATATGGAATGGTGCCGCTGTCAGACGAAGTGCGGCATATTAAGAACATCATACGGATCAATCAATACCGTTTCAGCAATAAACTACAGATACAGTTTTTACAATCCGGGAGTATTGATACTGTAAGCATTGCACCGCTTATACTGATCACATTTGTTGAAAATGCTTTCAAACATGCGGAGTTGCTTGACAACAGGAACCCCTTGCTGATCAAGCTCGATATTTCTTCAGGGACACAGCAGATCTATTTTATCATTTCCAATAAAAAGAAAAAAGGACCAAAAGAGTACGGCACCGGCATTGGAATTGAAAATGCCCGGAGAAGGCTTGACTTTATTTATGCAAAGAACTACAGCCTGGAAATAAAGGAAGATGAGGAGTTTTACAATGCTTCTATAACTTTACCGCTTTATAAAGACAATACAGCTTGACAGAACCAATAAAAATAAAATGTATAATAGCTGATGATGAAGAAGCAGCGATTGATGTGATCAGGCATTTTATTGAAAAAATTTCCTACCTGGAGCTCGCAGGCGCTTACACCGATCCTGTACAGGCTTTACAGGCCATCAATGAGCTTAAGCCCGGTCTTGTTTTTGCAGATATTCATATGCCCGATATGAGTGGCATTGAGCTGGTAAAAAACATGCAGGCCAATTGCCATATCATTTTTACCACCGCATACAGTCAATATGCCATTACAGGGTTTGATCTCAATGTCACTGATTACCTGTTAAAGCCTATTCCTTTCCCAAGGTTTATAGCTGCTGTGGAAAAGGTAAAGCATGCTATTGCTTTACAAAACAATGCAAATGCAGGTGATAATTTCATCCTCGTAAAAGGTGAAACAAAAGGAAAGTTCTTCAAGGTGAACTTAGACGATATAGATTATATCGAAGGGCTGCGAAATTATATAGCCATTCATTGTGGTAATAAAAAAATTGTCACCCTGCTCAACATGAAAGACCTGGAAGAAAAGCTTCCTGCCAGTCAATTTGTTAGGGTACACAAATCCTATATTGTTGCTATTGCAAAGATCAATACCATAGAAGGCAATACCCTAACGATAAAGCATAACAAGGAAGCCAACATTTTTATTGGCGACACTTATAAAGCTGCTTTCCTGGAAAAAATGAAAGGGAATCTTTTAAAATAGATCTAAGCCTCTTTTATCATACCGATAAAAAGAACAAGGAGTTGCTGGCATCTCAATACCAACTGAGAGAATTTGAAAAAGATAAGAATGAGGCTGAAAAAAAATTCCTGCAGTCACAGATAAACCCTCATTTTCTTTACAACACGCTCAACTACTTTTACTCCAAATCACTTTCTTTATCGCCGGAACTGGCAGACAGTATACTGCTGCTTTCAGACATTATGCATTATTCACTTGAGCTGAAAGAAAACGAATATGGAATGGTGCCGCTGTCAGACGAAGTGCGGCATATTAAGAACATCATACGGATCAATCAATACCGTTTCAGCAATAAACTACAGATACAGTTTTTACAATCCGGGAGTATTGATACTGTAAGCATTGCACCGCTTATACTGATCACATTTGTTGAAAATGCTTTCAAACATGCGGAGTTGCTTGACAACAGGAACCCCTTGCTGATCAAGCTCGATATTTCTTCAGGGACACAGCAGATCTATTTTATCATTTCCAATAAAAAGAAAAAAGGACCAAAAGAGTACGGCACCGGCATTGGAATTGAAAATGCCCGGAGAAGGCTTGACTTTATTTATGCAAAGAACTACAGCCTGGAAATAAAGGAAGATGAGGAGTTTTACAATGCTTCTATAACTTTACCGCTTTATAAAGACAATACAGCTTGACAGAACCAATAAAAATAAAATGTATAATAGCTGATGATGAAGAAGCAGCGATTGATGTGATCAGGCATTTTATTGAAAAAATTTCCTACCTGGAGCTCGCAGGCGCTTACACCGATCCTGTACAGGCTTTACAGGCCATCAATGAGCTTAAGCCCGGTCTTGTTTTTGCAGATATTCATATGCCCGATATGAGTGGCATTGAGCTGGTAAAAAACATGCAGGCCAATTGCCATATCATTTTTACCACCGCATACAGTCAATATGCCATTACAGGGTTTGATCTCAATGTCACTGATTACCTGTTAAAGCCTATTCCTTTCCCAAGGTTTATAGCTGCTGTGGAAAAGGTAAAGCATGCTATTGCTTTACAAAACAATGCAAATGCAGGTGATAATTTCATCCTCGTAAAAGGTGAAACAAAAGGAAAGTTCTTCAAGGTGAACTTAGACGATATAGATTATATCGAAGGGCTGCGAAATTATATAGCCATTCATTGTGGTAATAAAAAAATTGTCACCCTGCTCAACATGAAAGACCTGGAAGAAAAGCTTCCTGCCAGTCAATTTGTTAGGGTACACAAATCCTATATTGTTGCTATTGCAAAGATCAATACCATAGAAGGCAATACCCTAACGATAAAGCATAACAAGGAAGCCAACATTTTTATTGGCGACACTTATAAAGCTGCTTTCCTGGAAAAAATGAAAGGGAATCTTTTAAAATAGATCTAAGCCTCTTTTATCATACCGATAAAATCATCAAACAGGTAGCGGCTGTCGTGCGGGCCTGGTGTGGCTTCCGGGTGATACTGCACAGAAAACGCTTTCTTATTTTTTATGCGGATGCCTTCAATGCTGTTGTCATTCAGGTTCACGTGTGTGATCTCGATATTCGGATCATTCTTCACCGCTTCAGGATCAACACCAAAACCGTGGTTCTGTGTAGTGATCTCGCTCTTGCCTGTGATCACATTTTTCACCGGGTGATTTAGTCCCCTGTGCCCGTGGTGCATTTTAAACGTAGGAATACCATTGGCCAAAGCCAGCAGTTGGTGACCAAGGCAAATACCAAACAAGGGTTTGTCTGTTGCTAAAATATCTTTTACCGTATCAATAGCGTAATCCATCGGCGCAGGATCACCTGGACCATTGCTGATAAAATAACCATGCGGGTTAAACTTCTCCAACTCGCTAAAAGGTGTTTTGGCATTGTACACTTTTACATAAGCGCCTCTTTCTACCAGGCAGTTGAGTATATTTTGTTTTACGCCAAAATCAAGTACAGCAACCCGCAGGTCATTGTTCTCCGATCCTAAAGTATAAGATTCAGTTGTACTAACAACAGAAGCAAGTTCAAGCCCATCCATAGACGGCACTTCTGCCAGTTGTTTTTTCAATACTTCCACATCTGTTTCTTCTGAAGATATGATGCAGTTCATCGCACCTTTGGTGCGAACATGTGCAACCAGCGCTCTTGTGTCCACTTCATCGATTGCTACAATGTTTTGCTGCTCCAGGTATTGCTGTAAAGAATTGTCTGACAAAAAGCGGCTGTATTTTTCTTCCAGGTTACGGCCGATCACAGCTTTAACTTTTACGCTGTTGCTTTCCACGTCTTCCGGCTTTACGCCGTAGTTACCCACATGAACACTGTTCATAATGATCACCTGGCCATAATAGCTCGGGTCGGTAAATACTTCCTGGTAACCCGTCATACCCGTGTTAAAGCATATCTCGCCTGTAGCCGTTCCTTTTTTACCAAATGCTTTACCGTGTACAATAGTTCCGTCTTCTAAAATAAGTATCGCTTTGTTGCTCATCGATGTTAAAATATTATGCAAAGAAAATAATAAGTTGTCAATTTTTGATTTGGATTTATTCAGATTTCATTTTGGGAACCTACCTGGCATAAAAAAAGCAAACCGGTTAAAGTTTGCTTTTATATAAATGCTGTTTCAATTATGCTTCTTCCGTTTCGTTACCGGCATCTTTTGCTTTAGCAGCTTTGGTCGCTCTTTTCTTAGGAGCTTCCTTCACTTCTTCTTCGATAACTTCTGCATCAGATACTAATTCATCAGTAGCAGCTTCGGCTTTCTTTTTAGCACCGCCGCTTCTACGTGTTTTCTTAGCTGGTTCAGCAGCAACAGGAGCAGTTTTACCGTACACTTCATTGAAGTCTACCAGCTCGATCATTGCAATTTCAGCATTATCACCCACACGAGCACCTAATTTGATGATCCGGGTGTAACCGCCCGGGCGACCAGCAACTTTTGGAGCGATAACAGTGAACAGTTCTTTAACTGCTGCTTTATCGTTCAAATAGCTGAATACCACACGGTGATTGTGCATGATAGCTTCTTTACTATCTGTAGCTTTTGTTTTAGTGATCAATGGCTCAATGTAAGTACGCAGTGACTTAGCTTTAGCCAAAGTGGTAGTGATCCTTTTGTGAGTGATCAGCTGGCAACCCAGATTCATCAACAGGGCTTTCCTGTGTGACGCTGTTCTGCTTAATTTGTTTTTTTTACTTCCGTGACGCATGACTTTTTAGATTTATAGACCTGTACCGTGTCAGGAATTACAGGTTTTGCCCGAAGGCATGGTTAAATTGTTTAATTGTTTACTGGCTTTCAGCAGTAGTAAATTAGCACATCAGCTAATTACTCATCATCCAGTTTCAGCTTGCTCAGGTCCATTCCGAAGCTGAGGCCTCTTTCATGTAACACCTGGTCAATTTCGCTCAATGATTTCTGGCCGAAGTTCCTGAACTTCATCAGGTCTTCCTGTTCGTACTGTACCAGTTCGCTCAGGGAGTTGATCTTAGCAGCTTTTAAGCAGTTGAAAGCCCTTACAGAAAGATCCAGGTCTTCCAGTGGAGTTTTCAGCATTTTGCGCAGCTGTAAAGTTTGTTCGTCTACCAGGTCTTCTTTTTTATCTTCTTTGGTATCGAAAGTGATGTTTTCATCAGTGATGATCATCAAATGCTGGATGAGGATACGGCTCGCTTGCTTCACCGCTTCTTCCGGGTGAATGGTACCATCGGTAACAACATCCATTACCAGTTTTTCGAAATCGGTACGCTGTTCTACCCTTGTATTCTCAATTGTGTATTTCACATTTTTGATCGGGGTATAAATAGCATCTACCGCTACATATCCAAAGTGAGAACTTTTTTCTTTGTGCTCTTCTGCAGGTACATAACCACGGCCTTTACCGATAGTGATCTCGATATCCAGCTTAGCGCTGTTATCCAGTGTGCAGATAAGCAATTCAGGATTCATTACTTCAAAAGCAGGAGAAGCTTCGCCAATCATGCCGGCAGTGAATTCTGTTTTATTTTTAATAGAAAGGGTAACTTTTTCAGTGTTTACTTCATGGTCAACCTTTGCTTTAAAACGAACTTGTTTCAGGTTCAGGATGATCTCGGTAACGTCTTCAGTAACACCTTTGATGGTAGCAAACTCATGGTCAGCACCTGCTATATTGATACCAATGATAGCATAACCTT
The DNA here is from genome assembly GCA_964404845.1 of uncultured Ferruginibacter sp. Classification (GTDB taxonomy): domain Bacteria; phylum Bacteroidota; class Bacteroidia; order Chitinophagales; family Chitinophagaceae; genus Ferruginibacter. Next base: position 8,679 of record CAYOLS010000116.1, read on the forward strand.
CCAGTGAATTCAACAATACCCTGCGAAGCGCATTACCAATGGTTACACCATATCCTGGTTCCAGTGGGCGGAATTCAAATTGAGCTTCGAAATCAGTTGCTTTCTGAAGAACAATTTTATCTGGTTTAACAAAATTAAAAATGGCCATTTTTATTTGTTTATACCCCAACCCCCTTGAAGGGGCTTAAGGCTTATTATGAATTATAAAATATTAATCTCTTCGCAGTTCTCCCTTCAGGGAGCGGAGAGGGTATCTTATTTAGAGTACAATTCCACGATCAGTTGCTCCTTAATGTTTTCAGGAACACTTTCCCTTTCAGGATAAGTAATGAAAGTACCTTTCAGTTCACCTTCGCTCCAGTCAACCCAGTTGAATTTAGGATTCTTACCACGCAGGTTACCTGTGATAGCTGTGTTGGCAGCGCTTTTGTTTTTCAAACCGATCACATCACCTGGTTTGCAGCTGTAAGATGGAATGTTCACAACTTCACCATTAACGGTAATGTGTTTGTGACTAACCAGCTGACGTGCACCCTGGCGGCTTACAGAAATACCCATGCGGAAAACAGTGTTGTCCAAACGGGCTTCCAGTAATTTGATCAGGTTTTCACCTGTTACGCCTTTACGACGGTTTGCTTCTTCAAAAGTTTTGCGGAATTGTTTTTCCAGCAGGCCGTAAGTGTATTTTGCTTTTTGCTTTTCTTTCAATTGCAAAGCATATTCACCTAAAGTTTTACGCTTTTTGTTAGCGCCATGCTGGCCTGGAGGGTTACTGTTTTTAGTTAACCATTTGCCATTTCCAGTAATTGGTTCGCCGAAACGACGAGAGATTTTGGTCTTTGGACCAGTGTAACGTGCCATATTATTTTTTCATTTCGATTTTTTTTGGAACGGTGAGCTGATCGGTAAAAAATCGTAAAAAATTAATCAGTCACCCTTTGTGTAAATGAACCGT
>CAYOLS010000117.1:0-7962 GCA_964404845.1 uncultured Ferruginibacter sp.
TCCTTGTTTTCCTCGTCATGCATATAAGCAGTGGAATACACATGAATCAAAAAGCCAACGCCGGTAATGATGAGTAAGAATAAAGAAGACAGCTGATCGAGTTTAAATTCAAACCCGAGGTTAAAAGAAGCAATATTGATAAAGTCGAAATATTTGACGTTAAAAGCGGCACCTGTGCTTTTCACCTGGAAAAAAACCAGCAGGCTCAATACAAACGAAGCGAGTATAACACCGCAGCCAACGAGGCTCACAAGCCCTTTGGATAAAACTTTTCTTCCCAACCCATTGATGATAAAACCAACAAGGGGCAACAAAGGAATCAACCATGCCAATTCTAAAATATTACTCATAAGTGATCAAAGGACCACCGATCATAGACCACTGACCACCGAAGCATCGGTCGTCGGTCGTCGGTTGTCGGTCGTCAGTTCTTAAGTCTGTTTAAAAAATTTATATCTACCGAATGTGTATTCCTGTACAGCATTACAATGATGGCCAATCCTACAGCCACCTCTGCTGCTGCCACTACCATTATAAAGAATACAAATATCTGTGCATCGCTTGCATAGCTTACAGATGCTTTGGCAACACCGCTGGCGGCGTGCATTTTAGAAAATGCTACCAGCAACAGGTTCACCGCATTCAGCATCAGCTCTACGCACATGAATACCAGTATGGCATTGCGGCGTGTTAACACCCCAATGATGCCGATAGAGAACAATGTAAGCGATAAAGCTATATAGGCTTTTATATCCATAACTATAATTGTACATACAGGCCCAGACCCAGTGTTTCGGATGCGGGCTTAATTGAAAATATATCCTGAACTTTTTTCTTAACAACGCCGTTGAAAATATCAACCGCTTTGTAAGAGGCTTTTTTCGTCAGCACTTTTGTTATCACACCTGTTGCCACACTCGCCAATGCGGGGTACAACATTCTTTTCACGGTGCCATCATCAAACTTATCACTATTGGTAGCACCACGGATCACACTGTAAGTAGTTACCGCTGTACCGGCTGCTCCGAGTACTTTAAAAATGATCAGGCCTGTTTTATAGGTTTTATACAGTTTGGTTACCTGGTCAATGTTCTTTTTATTGAACACCTGCCCCAGTACTTCCACACCTTTTAATTTTTCACCCAGTATACCTACTTTATTCAGCTGCACATCGCCTAAAAAGAATTTAGGACTAAAGCCTTTCTGCACTTTTAAAACCTTCACCTTACCGAGCAGTTGATCAAGGTCAACATTGATGTCCCCTATCTTGATCTGTGCCGATGCGCTGACAGAAACGACCGTTAAAACAAGCAACAATACAAATGGTTGAATGGCTTTTTTCATATTATGGGTTAATTTTTTTTACCGATCACAACCGCACCGATCATAGCGCTCAAAAACAGCACGCTCGCAATTTCAAACGGCAGCACATAGTTGGTGAACAATACATTACCGAGGTTCTTGATCAACCCTGCATCTCCCACATTCATCATTACCAGCTGGCCTTTACCGCCTTTCATTAGGGATGATAATAAGATCAGCAGCAAAGAACCGCCTGATACTACTCCTATCAACTGAAGCCGCATATTCTTCACAGGCTCAGTAGCGCTGTTGAGGTTCATCAGCATCACCACGAAAAGGAACAGCACCATAATGGCACCTGCGTATACAATGATATTTACCACAGCAAGGAACTGTGCATTCAGCATAATATAATGACCGGAGATAGCGAAGAACACCACGATCAGCCACAGAATGCTTTTTACCGGGTTCTTGCTCAGCAACATCATGATGGCACTTCCAACCGCCATGGCCGATAATAAAATAAAAATGAGCGTTACTATATTCATGTTGCTTATAAAATTAAACCGTTGCTTTTGTTGCTTTATTACCCAATGCTTTTTTGTATGCTTCAGGTTCTTCGATCGGGTTAGGGATCAGCAGATCTTTTTTACCGTAAATGAATTGCTTGCGCTGGTAATCTGCCGGTGTAAATGTTTCACTCAGGTAGATCGCATCTTTCGGACATGCTTCTTCGCAGAGTCCGCAAAAAATACAACGCAGCATATTGATCTCATATTTGGCTGCATATTTTTCTTCCCTGTACAAATTTTCTTCACCTACTTGTCTTTCCGCCGCTTCCATGGTAATGGCTTCAGCAGGACAAGCTACCGCACACAAGCCGCATGCAGTACAGTTCTCACGCCCTTCCGCATCCCTGTTCAATACATGCATCCCACGGAACACAGGACTGAATGGCCTTGTTTTTTCCGGGTAATTGATGGTAGGCTTTTTCTTAAAGATATGGCTGAAAGTAATGAACATGCCCTTTAAGATGGCCGGTAAATACAACCGCTCCATAAAGCTCATTGGCTTCCGGTCTACCGCTTTTACTCTGTTGGTTAATGCCTGCATTTTATAAAAAGTTTGCAATAATAAAATTTAATCGCCTATTTATTAAAAAACAAAATAGCGCCTCCTGTTACCAGCATGTTGAACAATGCCAGCGGTATCAGTATCTGCCATCCCAATCTCATCAGCTGATCATAGCGGAACCTCGGGATCGTCCAGCGCACCCACATGAACAGGAAGATGAAGAAAATAACTTTTGCCATCAGTGCCGCCACACCGATCAGTGCAAGCCAGTTGCCCCAGTGTGCATGCGCCGCTTCGTCAAAAAAAGGCACGTCGTAGCCGCCAAAGAACAGTGTAGACATGATCACACTGCTGATGAACATATTGATGTATTCTGCAAATAAATAGAACCCAAGTTTCATGGAAGAATATTCCGTGTGGTAACCACCTACCAGTTCATTTTCTGCTTCAGGAAGATCAAAAGGTGTACGGTTACATTCTGCAAAAGCGCAGATAAGGAAAATTAAAAAACCCAATGGCTGGTACGCAATGTTCCATAAACTGTTTTGTTGCTGCACTACCATTTCCTTTAAGCTCAGTGTACCGGTCACCATCAGCAATGCGATGAGTGAAATACCCATTGCCAGTTCATAACTGATGATCTGCGAAGCAGCCCTCATACCACCGAGCAAGGAAAATTTATTGTTACTGGCCCAGCTGCCGATCATGATGCCATACACACCCATGCTCACCACTCCGAATACATAGAGGATACCGATGTTCACGTCTGCGATCTGCAAGCTTACCGTTCTGCCAAAAACTTCTATTGTATTGCCCCATGGAATTACAGCACTCGTCATGATCGCCGTAAGCATTGCCAAACCAGGGCCCAATATGAAAAGGAACTTAGAAGAAAAGTTCGGGATGATCTCTTCTTTAAAAAACAATTTCAAACCGTCTGCCAGCGGCTGCAGCAAACCAAAAGGACCTGCACGGTTCGGGCCACGCCTGTCCTGCAGGATCGCCGCCACTTTTCTTTCGGCAAACGTAGTGTACATGGCGATCCCAAGAGAAGCCATTACTACTACCAGTATCAAAACCAGTTTCTCAATTAAAAGTGCCGTGTCAATCGCTAAAAGCATCATGCTTAAAATTATTTTGTAACCAACTTTATACCTGTGAGCATCCCGAAAGCTTTCGGGATTGTGTCACTCACTTGTACTTTAATTTCTTTATTCACCAATCTTCGCTCCGATCAGTTTCTCCTTTAGGAAGCGGAGGAGGTAAAATCTGCCGAATTTGCCGCCCTGTTCAATTCACTCAATTCAATCCCCGGTTTATTCACTTCACTGATGGTATGAATATCCATCAACAATTTTGGCGATCTTCCGTCCATTACTTCCTTGATCGTTTCCTTCGGAACTTCCAGCGCCTGGTATTTATTGGCACCAATTACGGAGTGACGGCTGATGGTCGTTAATCCTTCCACTGTCCAGTCGTTTGCATGCTTTTTATCAAAGCGGCAGGTATTGCATATCCAGCCCGGTTTGCCGTCAAAGCTTTGTACTTCCCCAAAAGGATCTTTACGAACGGTAACACGGAATACTTCATCTCCCCTCATCCACAAAGTGGCTTTGCCACAGCATTTCGGGTTATCGCAATTCCTGTGCGCATCAACAGGTTTGGTAAACCATACCCTGTTCTTAAAACGGAATGTTTTATCTGTGAGCGCACCTACAGGGCATACATCGATCATGTTGCCACTGAAGTCGTTGTCAATTGCTTTGGAAATATAGGTTGATATCGCCGCATGATCGCCCCTGTCCACCACACCATGTACACGCTGATCCGTTAACTGCGCAGCCACATAGGTACAACGGTAACAAAGGATACACCTTGTCATGTGCAGCTGTATGTATGGACCAATATCTTCTTTCTTGAAAGTTCTTCTTGCAAATTCGTAACGGGTGCCTTCTTTACCATGATCGTAACCAAGGTCCTGCAAATGGCATTCACCTGCCTGGTCGCAGATAGGGCAATCCAGCGGGTGATTGAGCAATAAAAATTCCACTACACCTGCTCTTGCATCTGCAACTTTTTCACTCGTAATATTTTTTACGATCATGCCGTCCATAACACCGGTGCGGCAGCTGGCAACCAGCTTCGGCATTGGCCTTGGATCGGCGGTTGAGCCTGCAGCCACTTCCACCAGACAGGTACGGCATTTACCGCCGCTGCCTTCCAACTTGCTGTAATAGCACATGGCCGGGGGCGTAACATCGCCGCCTATCTGCCTTGCGGCATTTAGTATGGTTGTACCGGGCGCTACATCGATAGTGATATTATCGATGGTAACTTTAAAATTAGCCGGTGCTTCTTTTTTTACTTCTTCTGCCATATTATCTTTTTCACGCAAAGCCGCAAAGTGGCTGAGGCGCAAAGTTTATAGGTTATTTACAATTCGATGTATTCCGTTTTTTATCAAGGGAACATTGAAATTGATCAACATTCCTAATTTAATTCCTGATAGTTTCAAATAGGTCTGCGCCTTAGCGCCTTTGCTTCTTTGCGTGAAACAATTACGCTACAGGCACATGGATCGGATCTGCATAATGCCTCAATCCAAAGTTCTCTGTCAGGCATTTCTCCGGGTTCAGCACATGCCATTCAAATTCATCCCTGAAGTGACGGATCGCTGCAGCCACAGGCCATGCAGCTGCATCACCCAGCGGACAGATCGTATTTCCTTCGATCTTCCTTTGAATATCCCATAACAGGTCGATGTCTTTCATCTCCCCTTTTCCTGTATCAATTTTCTTCAGCAGTTTTTCCATCCAGCCCGTTCCTTCCCTGCAGGGACTGCACTGTCCGCAGCTTTCGTGGCGGTAGAACCTTGCTAAAGTATAAGTATGTTTAACAATACACTGGTCTTCATCCAATACAATGAAACCACCGGAGCCCATCATGGTGCCGGTCGCAAAACCGCCGTCAGCAAGACTTTCGTAGTTCATCATTCTTTTTTCACCTTTTGCTGTAGTGAGCAAAAGGTTGGCCGGCAAAATAGGAACAGATGATCCGCCCGGGATGCAGGCTTTCAGTCTTTTTCCATTGGGAATGCCACCGCAATATTCATCGCTGAAAATAAATTCTTCCACGCTGATGGTCATGTCAATTTCATACACACCAGGCTTGTTGATATTGCCGCAAGCAGAGATCAGTTTTGTACCGGTTGATTTACCGACACCGATCTTTGCATAGGCTTCTCCACCTTCGTTGATAATAGGAACCACAGCTGCAATTGTTTCCACATTATTCACCACGGTTGGTCTTTCCCATACACCTTTCACAGCAGGGAACGGAGGCTTGATCCTTGGATTACCTCTTTTACCTTCCAGCGATTCTATCAATGCCGTTTCTTCGCCACAGATATAAGCACCTGCACCACGCTGCACATAAATTTCACAATCAAAACCACTGCCTTGTATATTTTTTCCGAGCCAGCCGTTTTGTTTGGCTTCATCAATTGCTTCTTCTAAAATATCGGTGATCCATGCATACTCACCACGGATGTAGATATAACTCACATTGCTACCCAATGCAAAGGAGGAAACGATCATTCCTTCAATTAAATAATGCGGAATAAATTCCATCAGGTAACGATCTTTAAAAGTACCCGGCTCGCTCTCATCAGCATTCACTACCAAGTGGCGTGGCACGCCTTCGGGCTTTGCAATAAAGCTCCATTTCATACCGGTAGGGAAACCTGCACCACCACGGCCACGGAGGCCGCTTTTCTTCACTTCTTCCACAATGTCTTCCGGCTTCATCTTCAAAGCTTTTTCCACGCTGCGGTAACCACCTTCACGGCGATATACTTCGTAGGTTTTTATACCCGGAACATTTATTTTTTCTAATAGTATTTGTCTGCCCATTATTTATAAGTCGAAATCTTTAAACTCTTGTTTCAGTAACATTCAATGCATTGTCTTCCGGTTTCGGATAATCATAATTAAACATCCAATGCACACCGAATTTATCTTTTGTCATGGCAAACCTTGCCCCCCAGAAAGTATCCTGTATCGGCATGGTTACATTTCCTCCTTCTGCCAATGCTGCAAAAGTTTTTTCAATACCCTCAAGGTCTGTAAAATTCAATGATAAGCTTACCTGGTCGCCGGAACTAACCGATACACCGGGAGGGCAATCGCTCACCATAAACTTAAGGTCACCCGCTTCAAAGACCGCATGCAGAATTTTATCTTTCATGCTATCATCCTGCGCCATATTTGCTTCGCCGAAAGTAGAACGCATAGAGGTTTCTCCACCTAATGCTTTGGCATAAAAAGCCAATGCTTCTGCGGCATTGCCGTTAAAGTTTAAATATGGAATAATTGCCTGCATGGTTAACTACTTATTGGTTATTAATTATTTTTTGCCCTGCATTCTTCGATGATGGCATCCACTTTCTCTTTTGTAAGATGTTCCCTGTATGTTTTACCATACTGCATCATCGGTGCATAACCGCAGGCGCCCAAACATTCTACTGTTTTTAAAGTGAACATACCGTCTGCTGTTGTTTCACCCACATTGATACTGAGCTTTTCTTTTATGTAATCAATGATATCGTCGCTGCCATTGAGCATGCATGGACCGGTCTGGCAAACTTCAAACAAATGTTTACCGACAGGCTTTAAATTATACATGCTGTAAAAGCTCGCTACTTCATACACTTCAATTGGTTCAATGTTCAGCAGGCCTGCCACATAATCCATCACCGGCACATCGAGCCATCCGCCAAAATTATCCTGCGCCATGTGCAGTAAAGGAAGCAATGCACTTTTTTGTTTCCCTTCGGGATAACGTGCAATGATCTGCTGTACTTTGGCGAGTTGTTGTTCGTTAAACGATACCATATTCATTCAAATTCTAAATAGAAAATTCTAAATCTTAACTGAACAATTAATTATTCAATTATCCATTACCTAAGCGTCCATCTCTCCCGCAATCAAATTCAAACTACTCATTGTTATCACCGCATCGCTGAGCATGCCGCCTTCTACCAGCTCAGGAAATGCCTGGTAGTAAATAAAGCATGGCCTGCGGAAATGCAGGCGGTAAGGCGTACGGCCACCATCACTGATAAGGTAATAACCCAATTCACCATTGGCGCCTTCTACTGCATTGTACACTTCACCTACGGGCATTTCGGTTTCGCCCATCACAATTTTAAAGTGGTAGATGAGTGCTTCCATTTTGGTGTACACATCTTTTTTCTCCGGCAGGTAATAAGCAGGTGCATCGGCATGGAAAACCTCTGCTTCTGCGCCTTTAAATTCCTGCACTTTCTGCCAGGCCTGTTTAATGATGCTCAGGCTCTGCCACATTTCTTCGTTACGTACCAAAAAGCGGTCGTAACAATCTCCCGTAGAACCTACAGGTATGGTAAATTCAAAATCTTCGTAGCTGCTGTAAGGATTGGCCACCCGCACATCGTAATCCACACCGGCTGCACGCAGGTTTGGCCCGGTGAAGCTGTAGTTCAATGCACGCTCTGCGCTGATAGGACCGCAGCCAATGGTGCGCTCCATAAATATCCTGTTGCGGGTA
>CAYOLS010000117.1:7972-9619 GCA_964404845.1 uncultured Ferruginibacter sp.
TTTTTCATCAAGGAATTTCTCCAGTTTTTCAAAAGCGGCATTGCTGAAATTTCTTTCAAAGCCACCGATGCGGCCGATAGTTGTTGTGAGGCGGCTTCCGCAAACCTCTTCATAAATTTCATAGATCAATTCACGGAATTGCATGAGATACAGGAAGCCTGAATAAGCGCCACTATCTACACCCACAATGGAGTTACAGATAAGGTGATCGCTGATGCGGGCCAGTTCCATGATGATGACACGGAGATAATCCACCCGCTTCGGTGTTTTAATACCGAGCAATTTTTCGCAGGTGAGATGCCAGCCCATATTGTTGATGGGGGCAGAACAATAGTTCAGCCTGTCCGTCAACGGGGTGATCTGGTACAGCGGCCTGCGCTCTGCAATTTTTTCAAACGCCCTGTGTATGTAACCTACGGTTGAAGTAGATTTCATGATGCGCTCGCCATCCAGTTCCAGTATGTTCTGGAATACACCATGCGTGGCAGGGTGCGTAGGGCCGAGGTTAAGCGTAGTGGTTTGCTTACCAATGCTGCCTTCCGGCAAAACAATATGATCTGTAGCTGCTGACATTTATTCTATTTAATGCAGTTGTACTTTTTAAATTTCTTTTTCCCTGTCACTTTCCGGTTTTTCATCTTCGGCAATGGTATGGCTGGGTTGTACTTTTTCTGTACCAAAACCGCTTAAGCCACCACGGCCAAACATTTCATCGTCTTTATCAATTCTTGTCTGGTCTTCCAATGGATATTCTTTCCTCATGGGGAAGTAATCCATCTCATCTACGTTCAACACCCTTATCAAATTAGGATGGCCAACAAAGTTGATCCCGTAAAAATCATAGGTCTCTCTCTCCATCCAGTTAGCCCCGGAAAATAAAGAAGTAGCGCTGTAAACATCCAGCTCATTGATGCCGGTAAACACTTTAAAACGTACTCTTACATTTTCAACCAGGTTGTGCAAATGGTATACTACCGCCAGCTCTGCTCCTTTGTTATCAGGATAATGAACTGCCTGCAGGTCGGTCAAAAATTGAAAACCGGCTTCATCAAATAAAAACTGCAGCACTTTAAGATTTAATTCTTTGGGTGCCGTAAAAGTGAGCATACCATAAGGCTCCTGCCAGCCGGTAATTGCTTCGCCGAATTTTTGAGTGAGTTGATCTTTTACTGTTTCGTTGGTCACTTTAAAAGCTTTGAGCTATTAGCCATTAGCTGTTAGCTGCTGTTAATTTATATTCCTGCTAACCGCTAAAAGCTAACGGCTAACAGCTTGTTTATTGAATACCGTATCCTGCCAATAATTGTTTATAATGATCACTGTTCCTTCTCCTCAGATTTTCATTGTGTACCAGCTCCTGTATTTTCATGAAGCCATCCAGGATAGCTTCGGGCCTTGGAGGACAACCTGGCACATATACATCCACCGGTATCACCTGGTCAATTCCCTGCAACACAGAATATGTATCAAAAATACCGCCGCTGCTGGCGCAGGCACCTACAGCCATTACCCAGCGTGGTTCTGCCATTTGTAAATATACCTGGCGGACAACAGGACCCATTTTTTTTGCAATGGTTCCCATCACCATCAATAGGTCGCACTGGCGTGGAGAGAAACCTACCCTTTCGCTGCCGAAACGGGCAAGAT
>CAYOLS010000118.1:0-9507 GCA_964404845.1 uncultured Ferruginibacter sp.
CGGCTGGCAGATCGTGAATAAATACATGGATAAATTTTCAGACACAAAGCTACCCGAGCTGATGGCAATGGACCCGGAAGTGTTATTCCAGCAGGCCAAATACAAACCTTAATTCATTTTAAAAGGAACCTGCATTTCAAAAGCGGGAATGATAACATCAAAAGTTCTGCGGCTGTTAATATCTGCCACCAGGTAAGTGCCATGCATGCGGCCCATTTCGCTGCGCAGGTTGCAGCCACTCATGTACTGGTAAAATTCTCCCGGGGCAATAACAGGCTGAACGCCTACAACACCTTCGCCTTCCACTTCACGAACGCTTCCGTTACTATCGAATATATGCCAGTGGCGGCTTAGCACCTGTACAGGAAAATTATTGCTGTTCTCGATGGTAACCTGGTAAGCAAACATAAATTCATTTTGCAGCGGGTTGCTGAACTCCGGCTGGTAGAATGTTTCCACACTCACTTTAATTCCTTCTGAAAGTTTGCTTATCATAAATTAGTTTCAAAGCTAAGTTACTGAAAATAATATTGAGCAATTATACCTTCTTCGTAGCGGTATAACCGTTTTTTTGTAGCCATGCTACCACTTTATCCCTGTTGTCTCCCTGCACAATAATCTCCCCGTCTTTCACTGATCCGCCCGTTCCGCAAAATGTTTTCAGCTTTTTGCCTAATTCTATTTTGTCTTCTTCAGTGCCGATAAAATTATCTACCAGCGTCACAGCCTTGCCCGCCCTGTGTTTTGTTTCCAGCTTTACTCTTATCTTTTGCCTGGCCGGCTCTATGTTTATTTGCTCTTCTGCAAATTCTTCTTCCGGTTTGTAACCAGGGTCGGTTGAATAAACAATGCCGGAACTATTCCATTTATTTTTTGCCATAGTTAGTTAATTAGTCGATGGTTGATAGTTCATAGTTCATATCTCATCGTTCATATCTCACATCACTGCTGCTTTCAGGCTAAGGTCTAAGCTCGTTGCCTGGTGAATGATAGCACCGCTGGAGATGAAATCAACACCCGTTGCCGCATAACTTTCCAGGTTATCGTAATTGATGCCGCCGCTTGCTTCTGTTTCATATTTGCCGTCAATGAGCTTCAATGCTTCTTCAATCAATTGCGGTGTAAAGTTGTCCAGCATGATGCGGTCTACCTTTCCTGTCTGCATTACTATTTTTACATCTGCAATGCTCCTTGTTTCCACTTCAATTTTTAAGCCGGGCTTTTTTGTTTGCACATATTCATATGCTTTTTCAATCGCATTTTTTATGCCGCCGCAATAATCAATGTGGTTATCCTTCAGCATGATCATATCATACAAGCCAAACCGGTGGTTAACGGCACCGCCGATACGTACCGCTTCTTTTTCCAGTACCCGGAAATTAGGCGTTGTCTTCCTCGTATCTAATAAACGGGTTTTGTATCCTTCCAGTTTTTTTACGTATTTATTCGTCAGCGTGGCAATGCCGCTCATGCGCTGCATGCAGTTCAACACAAGCCTTTCGCATTGTAAAATGGTATGCACTTTCGCTTTTACTTCAAATGCAATTTCACCATACTTCATTGCATCGCCATCTTTTTTCAATGCAATGAATTCAATATCCGGCTGCATGAAACGGAATATTTTTTCGGCTACTTCCATGCCTGCTAAAATACCGTCCTGCTTTATTTTTAAAATGGCTTTGCCTGCTGCATTGGCATCAATGGTTGATAAAGTGGAGTGATCGCCATCTGCAATATCTTCCTGCAATGCATTTTTTATCAGCAGGTCAATTTGTTCTTCTTTGTTCATATAACAAAGCTAAGTAAGGAAAATGTTTCGTGCATAAAAAAAGCTCCGTTGAGGAGCTTTGCTATTTTAAGATGGTTATTGATTTTCAAATCGTATTTCCTGCAATACCTGTTTGTCGCCCTTCTGCTTCATGTAAATGGTAGTGCGATAGCTGGCTGCTGTTGTCTGCAAAGTACCGATGCAGAACTGCGATCCGCCATTATCGCCTTTATGCAATGGCTTAAAACTTTTTACGGTATTGTTGCTGAAAAAATCCTTCAGGATCACTTCTGCCTGGCTTTTGCTGTAGCTGTTGCTTTTGGCTGGTAAGGTTATTTCAACAGTATTATCAAAATATTTGGCCATCTGTGAAGCATTGCCGGCTTTGAGCGCAGCAACAACATCCTCAATACCAATCAGTGAGGTAAAGGATAGCAGCGTGAGCGAAGCAAAAATCAAAGTAAAAATTCGTTTCATAGAAAACTTATTTAGTTCGTGCATCATTTGGCTAAAAACGTGCCAATAGCAAAGGATATTGCTTGTTTTTACAATATTTTTGCTACCGCAACCGACCTAAAATAACACATAATTTTAAAATAAACGCATTAAAGAATGGCAAAGAAGAAAACAATGCTCGTAATAATGGATGGATGGGGATTGGGAAAAGTAAAAGAAAGCGATGCGATACAGCATGCTAAAACGCCTTTTGTAAGCTCATTATACAATCTTTATCCAAATGCAACCCTGGTTACCTGTGGCGAAATGGTGGGGCTGCCAGACGGGCAGATGGGAAATAGTGAAGTAGGGCATCTTAATCTTGGTGCCGGCCGCATTGTTTACCAGGAGTTGGAACGCATCAACGTAGCCATTCGCAACAGGAGTTTTTTTGAAAATCCTGTGCTGCTCGAAGCGATCAACTTTGCCAAGGACAATGACAAAACATTGCACCTGATGGGGCTGGTAAGTGATGGCGGCGTGCATTCGCATATCAATCATCTGAAAGCAATTACAGAAATGTGTGCGGCACATCATTGCAATAATGTGCTGGTGCATGCTTTTACCGATGGAAGGGATACTGATCCCAAAAGCGGTCTTGGGTTTTTAACCGATCTGCAAAACCATTTGACCAATACAACAGGTGCTCTTGCGAGCATTACCGGCAGGTATTATGCTATGGACCGGGACAGGCGCTGGGAGCGCATTCGCAAAGCGTATGATGCGCTCGTGAATGGCATGGGCGAAAAAGCAGGGGACATGCTGGCCGCAGTTCAGCAGTCTTATGATAACAAAGTGACAGATGAATTCATCCTGCCCATTATCAATGCTAATTTGTCCAAAACAACCATCGCTGATGGCGATGTGGTGCTCTGCTTTAATTTCCGCACCGACCGTTGCAGGGAGATCACCGAAGTGCTTACCCAGTTCGATTGCCCTGAACAGAACATGAAGCCGTTAAACCTGCATTACACCACCATGACGAGGTATGATGATGAATACAAAAATGTAAGGGTGGTATATGAGAAAGATAACCTGGTGCAAACCCTCGGAGAAGTGATCTCTACGAACGGTTTGACACAGCTGCGCATAGCCGAAACAGAAAAATACCCGCATGTCAGCTTTTTCTTCAGCGGTGGCAGGGAAGATAAATTTCCGGGTGAGGAAAGGATCATGATCCCTTCTCCCAAAGTGGCTACCTATGACCTGCAGCCGGAAATGAGTGCTTATGGCGTAACAGATGCAGCCATCGATTATATTAACAAAGCCGAACCTGATTTTGTGTGCCTGAACTTTGCCAATGCAGATATGGTGGGCCACACCGGCGTTTGGGAAGCAGTAATAAAAGCTGTGGAAACCGTGGACAGTTGCGTGGAAAGACTGATAAAAGTTGCACTGGAGCATGATTACTGTATCTTTTTAACCGCCGATCACGGTAATGCCGACTACGAAATAAATGAGGATGGCTCACCCAATACGGCCCATACCCTCAACCTGGTGCCGCTTTTTGTGATAGACAGGCAATGGAAAGGAACCGTAAAGGCCGGTAAACTGGGCGATATAGCGCCTTCCATACTCAAAATGATGGATATTGCCATTCCGCCTGCTATGACAGGAGATATACTAATCTGACGGAAACCGGGGTATGATTTTTTTAAACGCAAAGACGCAAAGCAGCCCAAGGCGCTCTGCGTTTCTTTGCGGTTAACCTTTTTTCCTCTCCCAACACGGGTTTACGGCTTCTTTTTCCTGTTAAAAATGCTCCCAAGCAGCATTTCCTCCTTGAATTTTGCCTATATTTAAACGGTAAAACTCAAAACTATTATGACCGAGGAGCAAATGCTTGCCGGAAGTATCAAAAACAACGCTTCGGCGCAGGAGGAACTGTACAACCGGTTCAGCCCCCGGATGCTTGGAGTATGCTACCGTTTTGCCAAGAACAGGGAAGATGCAGAAGATATGCTGCAGGAAGGTTTCATAAAAGTATTTACCCAGCTGCATCAATACAGGAACGAAGGTGCATTGGAAGGATGGATACGCCGCATTGTTGTACATACCTGTATCAACATTCTCAAAAAAAATAAAAAATTCGCTGACAGCGTAGACATCATACACGCCAAAAGCCTGCACATAAGGGAAGATATGATCCCTTCTATCATGCAGGCCAAACAGGTGGTGGAATGTATACGGTTGCTGCCGCTCGGTTACAGAACGGTACTGAACCTTTATGCGATCGAAGGTTTTTCGCACAGGGAAATAGGAAACTTATTGGATATAGAAGAAAGCACGAGCCGCAGCCAGTACACCAGGGCCAAAGCCATGCTGGAAGAGATCTTAGTAAAACGGAACATTATTCAAAAACCACGTAAGGTTAATTACGGAAACGCTGCCTCTTCAAGCTGAACATGAAAATGTACACTTGAAATACCAAAAACTAACAAGCTTTATTGTGAAAGATGGAACAAGAATTTTACAGAGACGAATTTGAACAGCTACTGAAGGATACTACAGATGATTTCAAAATGTATCCTTCCAGGAAAGTATGGCACAGCATTTACAACGATCTGCATCCTGATCGTAAATGGCCATCCTTTGCTGTATGCCTGCTGCTGCTTACCACCATCCTGTACATAGGAGTTACCAACAACAATGCGATCAGCAGCAAGAGCAAAAGAAATACCGCATTCAGCGAAAATTATAACCAGCCTGCAGAAGAGAACAAAACAAAACCTGCAGGCAAATACCTGGCCGTTGCTTCCAATAACAGCATCCCTCAAAATGACATCATCGAGCTGGCACTGGACATAGATTTCGCCCACCAGGTACAGCCAACAGAATTTCCCCTGCTTTCAGAAGGAGACAATGCAAAAGTTGTAACAGCAGAACTGCCGGATAACAATGCCCCTGGTAATGATGATGCAGCTGCCGCAGCAAAGCTGCAGGACAATACAACGCATGGTTCTTTTGAAAACAATACTTCATTTACAGCTGGTACCAATACAAGGTTTTCAGTAACGGCACCTGCTGCTGTGAGCGATGAAACAGTAGCCGACAGCAAAACAACTGCTGATGATCTGGCCAATACCAAAACGGCAGATGCGGATGCAGCAATAGATGCAGAAAAACGGGCAGAAGAGAAAAAAGAATTCAGCGCCCTGCTGGCAGCTAACAAAAACCTGGCGAATGATACAAGAGAGCGGGAATGGGTAGAAGATTTTGCCTTCTACAATAAAAGCCATGCAGGTAAAAATTTATTCAAAGGATTGTCTACACAGTTTTATGTAACGCCTTCTATCGGTTACAGGGTAATGTTTAAAAACACCGATTACAATGGAATTGACAATTCGTTGGTGACAAATAACCCGGCCCGCAGCTCATCAGAAAAAGTAGAGCTTAACCAGCAGGCAACCATCAATATGGAAGCGGGCTTTGGGATCTTAAAAGACATGGGCAAAAGGCTGCGTTTCAGAACAGGGCTGCAGTTTAACTATACTGATTACCTTACTTATGCACAGAAGCTGGATCATCCTACGCAAACAACCATGGTCGTAAACGGCCAGGGTTCCGGCATCAGCATGGAAGCTTACAGTTCTGAGTATGCACATATTCCCGGCAAGAATACCAGCAAGCTGCACAACAATACCATACAGCTTTCTATACCGCTGGGTATGGATTACAAACTGCTGAGCAACCGTGTGCTGAACTGGTACGTAGGCGCTACCGTTCAACCGACACTGGTGACAAGGAGCCATTCTTACCTGCTGTCTTCGGACAACAATTATTTTGTACAGGACCAGGATATGTTCCGCAGGTGGAACCTGAATGGTGCGATAGAATCATTTGTAAGCTTTAAAACGCCAAGCGGAACATTTATCAATATCGGCCCGCAATTCCGCTACCAGTTATTCTCCTCGTATAACAAGGCTTATACCTATACAGAAAAGCCTTACAGTGTAGGATTTAAGATCGGCTTTACAAGACCTTTGTAAAAAGTAAAAACTTACATAATTAAATGCCCTGTCAAAAAGCAGGGTATTTTTTTGTGCCAGCGGCACAACCTATCTGTAGCTTTGGGATATAGAGTGATCTAAGCTCCGTAGGAGCTACCTGTAAATTCAGCAAACAGGAAACTCCTACGGAGTTCAGGTAGCGTTTATATGTCTTGGGTTAGAAACAGGAGACTCCTGCGGAGTCAGCAACAGCTTCATACTATACCTGTTAAAAAAACAGAGACAGCTCCCTTTTTCTTGATAGTGTATCAGTTTGAAAATTATTGTCAGTCTGAGCTTGTCGAAGGCAATTTGAAATTGCTGTAAGCTATGCCTTCGACAAGCTCAGGCTGACATTTCGTTTTATGAAAATTTTCAAACTGATACACTACCTTTTTCTTTACAAATTTGAAGCGTTAGAATTTACCGTTAATTTTGGTGTATGAAGAAACTATTATTGTTTTTGACAATACCTGTGTTGATCATTTCCTGCAACCGCAATGAAAAGCCGGCAACATCAAATGCCCCCACCGTAGAGATAACAGAAACACCCGGCTTTTTTCCTGTGACCAGCTACATTAAAGGACAGATAGCAGGAATAAAAAGCGATGGCATTGCTCCAGTGATGATAACAACAGCCAAGAATAAAACAGATTCTTTATGGCTGAAAATAGAGCAACTGGATTCAGTCTTTGCTGAATTTGTTACCCCGGAAATTGACAGCGTTAATATGGTCAGCCTTTTTAAAGAAAACAAATTCCACGACCAGACATTGAACAGCTATACATTTACTTACGAGCCTGTCAAAGAGCTTCCTGCAACTACGCTGCTCAAAAGATGGGATGTATACGTAACACCGCAAACCGGTAAAATAAAACGCATCTACATGGAAAAATATGCTGCTGATAAAAAGGAACTTCAGCTGAACTGGCAAAGCGATAAGAGCAGCAAGATCATTTATTTTACAACAGATGCTGCCGGTAACCCGGTAGTAGAAAAGGAAGTGCTTGTAAAATGGAATTTTGATGAAGAAGAAGAGTTATGACAGCAACAGAGTTCTCCCAAATATCATCCACCATACCCACAGCGCCGGGTATCTATAAATATTATGATAGCGATAATAAGCTTATCTATGTAGGCAAGGCAAAACACCTGCGCAAAAGAGTAAGCAGCTATTTCACCAAAAATTTGTTAAGCTACAAAACTGTTGAGCTTGTCAATCGTATAAGAAAGATCGAGTTCACCATTGTGAACAGCGAGCAGGATGCTTTTTTATTAGAGAACTCACTGATAAAAGAATACCAGCCACTCTTTAATATCAATTTAAAAGACGACAAAAGTTATCCTTATATTATTGTAAAAAATGAACCCTTTCCACGGGTATTTTTTACGAGGAAAAAAATAATGGATGGCTCGCAATATTTTGGCCCCTATACTTCTTTGGGAAAAGTGAGGGACCTGCTGGAAGTGATCAAGCAAAACGTTCCGCTGCGTAACTGTAAGCTCAATCTCACGGAGAATAACATCAAAAAGAACAAGTTCAAGGTTTGTCTTGAATACCACTTAGGCAATTGCAAAGGCCCCTGCGAAGGTTTACAAACAGCAGCAGATTATTCAGAAGGTATCCAGCAGCTGAAACATATTTTAAAAGGCAACATCTCTCCTGTAATGCAATATTTTAAGGAGATGATAAAAGAACATGTTGAAAAGCTGGAGTATGAAAAAGCAGCCTGGTACCAGTCTAAGGTAGAACACCTGCAAAAATACCAGTCTAAGTCGGAAGTAGTCAATATCAAAACCGGCACCATCGATGTTTTCAGCATCATTGAAGAAGGTGCTACAGCTTATGTAAATTACCTGGCGGTGGCCAATGGAAGCATTATCCAGACCAAGACCATCACGCTGGAAAAAAAGCTGGAAGAAACAGCCGCAGAAGTACTTGCATTTGCCATTGCACAGCTGCGGGAAACTTTTGAGACCGAAGCCCGGGAAATAATTGTTCCTTTTGAAATTGAGTATCCTGAAAAAGATATAACGATCACTATACCCAAGGGTGGCGATAAGAAAAAGCTGCTGGACCTTTCCATTAAAAATGTGAACTACTTTACAGAAGAGCTGCACGCAAAAAAAATATTGAAGCTGGAAGATAAGACCAGCGAAGAAAAGCTAAGGGTGCTGGACCAGTTGCAGGCCGATCTTCACCT
The DNA here is from genome assembly GCA_964404845.1 of uncultured Ferruginibacter sp. GTDB lineage: Bacteria > Bacteroidota > Bacteroidia > Chitinophagales > Chitinophagaceae > Ferruginibacter. The sequence continues at coordinate 8,457 of CAYOLS010000118.1, forward strand.
GAAAGAACTGCCCCTGCATATCGAATGTTTTGATAACTCCAATTTTCACGGTAGTTACCCCGTGGCCGCCATGGTTTGTTTTAAGAACGGGGAGCCGAGCAAAAAAGATTACAGGCATTTTAATATTAAAACCGTTACTGGCATCAACGATTTTGCTTCTATGAGCGAAGTGGTGTACAGGCGTTACTCAAGGCTGGTTGCTGAAGACAAGGCTTTGCCCAACCTGGTGATCATCGACGGTGGCAAGGGACAATTGGGCGCTGCACTTGAAAGCATTGAAAAATTAGGTTTGACCGGCCAGATGACATTGGTAGGTTTGGCGAAAAACAAAGAAGAAATATTTTTTGCCGGCGATACTGCTTCCCTGGAATTACCCTGGGAAAGCGAAAGCCTGAAGCTGATAAGAAGGATCAGGGATGAAGTGCATCGCTTCGGTATCACTTTTCACCGCAACCAGCGCAGCAAGGGCACATTTAAAAATGAACTGGAAGGCATTAAAGGCATCGGCAAACAAACGGCTAATTTATTACTCAAAGAATTCAGGTCTGTGGCGAAAGTGAAAGAAGCTTCCGAGGAGGAACTGGCAAAATTGCTGGGCCCTAAAAAAGCTAAAATGCTATACGAGATACTAAGAACTCCTCTCACATAACCCGTGGGGTTTCCCTGTTTGTAAAAAAAGGGCCATGATAGAAATCAAGCCCCGCTTTAAAATCCAATATCCTATGAAAAACCGATACAAAAGTATCGGCTTTTCATATAGACCACAATACCCTAAAATGGGTATATAATTATATTGCTGGTAAATAAAGGCACCGGCAAGCAAACTGCTAATTTGTTACTGAAAGAGTTCCGTTCTGTGGCAAAAGTTAAGGAAGCTTCCGGAGAAGAGCTGGTAAAGCTGCTCGGCGCTAAAAAACTAAAATGCTCTGCCAAATATTAAGAACTCCTATGCATAAAATCTCTAAGCCCATCGGGCTTCCTTGTTTATATAAAAAAAGGGCCGTGATAGAAATCAAGCCCCGCTTTAAAATCCAATATCCTATGAAAAACC
>CAYOLS010000119.1:0-9502 GCA_964404845.1 uncultured Ferruginibacter sp.
GGTGTTTTTTATCTGCAATGGTCCTGTAGCTGCTGTCGATATGCTTCAGCAGCTCATTGCTCACAAAAGTTTCAAAATTACTGCCTGCATTTACAGGACTGTTGATGTACCAGCTATTCTCTCCATTGGGGCAGACAATAATGGTATTGAAAAAGCTGGCATGTTCTTTAAGCATCGGTACTTTTAATATCCAGTTGCTATAATCTCCACTGTAACCATGCAATAAATACACAACGGGAAAACGTTCTTCTTTTTTTGCATAACCTGCAGGTTTGATCACCACCGCTTTTATTTTCTTTTGATTGGAAGCACTGTAAATGCTGATGGTGTCAACCGTAGCCTGCTGCGCAAAAGAGGCAGCAGTAAATAGTATTGTCAATAAAAAGAGCAATGTTTTTTTCATTGTGCAGTGTTTGCCTGTTTAAATTTTTACCGCAGTACCTGTAGCAACTACCATTAGCATGCTGCCTCCGCTGCCAACGGTTTCAAAATCGAGGTCAATGCCTACAACAGCATTGGCACCCATTGCCTGTGCTTTTTGCTGCAACTCTGCTAAAGCACTTTGTCTTGCTTCTTCAATTACTCTTTCGTAAGTGCCGCTCCGGCCGCCTACAATATCCCTTATGCCTGCAAAAAGATCTTTGAAAATATTAGCGCCGATAATGGTCTCTGAAGTTACAATACCAATGTATTGCTGAATAGGTCTTCCTTCAATGGTTGGAGTGGTGGTGAGTAACATATTTTAATCGTTTTGCTAAAGTTAATTTCTTTTAGAATAAACTATAAGGCCAATGTATAAACGGCATAAAAAAAGCTGCCCATCCAGGCAGCTTTTTTTATCAATGTAAGCAACGGCCATTAATTCGCAACATTTAACTTTTGCGTGAAGGATTCACCTGAATTGTTATTAATGATGCGAACCAGGTATAGCCCGGTTTGCAGACCATTAAAACTAACAGTGTTGCTGTTCTTCATGGGGACATTTTTAATTATACGGCCATTATTATCGATCAACTGTACGGTTGTTGGTTCTGAAATATCAGTTACAGTAATTTTTGCATCACCCTTGCTGGGATTAGGGAAGATGATAAAATCGCTTACAGCAGCCAGGCCTTTTACTGTTCTTATTTCGCTGTAATTGAAACGGGCATCATTATCTACCAGTTTCAACCTGTATTGTGTTGTACTTTTTGAACTATTGTTATCTGTATAACTGTATTGCGCACCTGTAGCTGCATTTTTTGCAGGGATAACAGCTACATCGATAAAATCATTGCCGGTTTTCTTTTGCAGGATAAATTCTTTTGCATTGATCTCGGTTGATGTTTGCCAGCTGATGATCACTTTATTGTTATTTCGTTTTGCATAAATAGCAGCCATTAAAACGGGTAGAGTTCCACAAGCCGGAGCAGGCGTAGCATTTAATGTAAGATAAGATTGCCCTACGGCACTCACTACAACGTATAGCCTGCGATCGTTATAAACAGGTGTCTGGTATTGCACAGGATATTGCAGTATTCCTGAAAAATATGGTGTAGCAGGTGTTATGGTGATGGCGCTGGAAGAAGGAAGACTGTTTATGAGTATATCACTGCCGGGCTCAAAAGTACCATTTCCATTATCGAGGTATACATCGTAATAAACGCTTTTGGTATTGGAAACTGTTGAAATAGTGAAATCATAAGTATTACCTGGTATTCCGCAATAAATATTGCCTGAAACCGAAGGCTCATTTGTTCCGATCTGTATTCCTTCCATTGCACAGTGTACGGAGGCATTGGAGCTGTTGGAATTGCTGGACCATGCATCGCCTGTAAAGGTAATGGCCGTATTGCAGGCCTGCGGCATCACTGCCTTAACATTGGAAATAATAAACCGCTCTGCACCAGGAGTGGCTGATGCCGTTTTTTGGATAAGCAAACCCGGGTTATTGGCAGAGGTTATTACCGGTACGCCTGGGGCAGGACCATAAGTTGGCAGAAAAGCCGGTATAGCACTAAAATTATCGATGACCATGTTGAGCACGGTGCCTGAAAGATCGCTCGCCGATGGCTGGCATTGGTTGCAGCCATAGTTAAGATTGGGATAGGAAGCCGAGGGCCACAGGTGGACAAAGATGACCTTGTTACCGGAATTGGTAACAATATCAAAAGCAAGGTTAAAGGTTATGATGCAATCGTTGCCCTGTGATTGTATATTGGTTACATCTACCGTAGGGCTGATAAAATTGCATTGGGCTTTTGTGCTTGTATAGCTACCCGATACAAATAAGGCAAGGAAAAAAACAAATAGTTTTCTTTTCATAATGAATGGTTTAAAAGAGTAAATAAAACAGCCGTTCAAGAGGATATTATGAAAACAGGGTTCTTATGTCATTTTGTGACATATACGGGCGCAAGGATTTTATTTGCTTGTGTTTTGTTAGTGAAGACCAATCGAAATGCGGAAGTTACCGGGCGGTGTCCAGGGAATTGGAGGGTTTTATCTGAAGCAGGGAGATCTGGCGTATCTGTAGTTAGATATCATCCAGAAGGACAAAAATAAGCAGAAAAAATTAAAAACAAATAGGTAGTGTCTCAATTTGAAAATACTGTCAGTCCCGATAGTTATCGGGATTGTCGAAGCCGGTATCAGGTCATAAATAAATCCGGCTTCGACAAGCTCAGCCTGACATCTCTTTTATAGTAATAATTCAAACTGAGATACCAGTCAGCCCAAATGTAAAAGCCGGAACAAAACTGCTCCGGCTTTTACATTTATCGGGATATTTTTTATTTGATCTCTTTCTGCATCGGGTTGCTTCCACCGGAAGCGCCTCTTGCAGCAGCTGTTCTTGCTTTGTACATCTGGAATTTAGACGGTTCAGTCGTTACATTCCAGGTGTTGTTGTTTTTATTGATATCAGCTGTTTCCTCCATTGGATCCAGTTTGATAGAAGCCACTTCTTTATTCTTCATGAAAGATTTGGTGACCTTATTCTCATTCTTTCTCCAAACCTGTGCATCTATCCTGTCTATTTCTTTAGTGCCATCTTTATAGGTCCATTCAATAATGATCGGCATTACCAGGCCTCCTTTGTTGCTGAAGGTAAGTTCATAGAAATTTTTAGAACCTGCCATCGCCATTTTTTCCTGGCTGCTCAGGCTATCTGTGTAAGCAGGTGTAGTGATGCTGTGCGGTGTTTCATCTACTTTGGCCAAACCACGATCGTACCTCCAGTAAAAATCTCTCAGGCTGGTATCGGCATCCACTGCAAATACAATGTTCTTGTCTTCCCTGTTCCTGATCTTGGAGATATCATCAAAACTGTTCAAAATTGGTTTTGCAACAGGTTGTGTATTGGTAGAACCATTGGTAGTACGGTTGCCGCCTTCAGGGTTCAGATTGCTCCATTTAACGGTATCCAAAGAAATATCGCAAGGCTCTGTTCCATAGAACCAGCCACGCCAGAACCAATCCAGGTCAACAGCGCTCGCATCTTCCATAGTGCGGAAAAGGTCTGCAGGTGTTGGGTGTTTGAAAGCCCAGCGGCGTGCATATTCCCTGAATGCGTAATCGAACTGTTCCCTGCCCATGATGGTTTCCCTCAGGATGTTCAAGGCGGTTGCAGGTTTGCTGTAAGCATTTGGTCCAAACATAATGATGTTCTCACTGTTGGTCATGATAGGCTCCAGCTGATCTTTAGGCAGCTTCATGTAGTCAACAATTTTATTGGCAGCGCCTTTGGATACAGGGAATTTATTGTCCCACAATTCTTCTGACAGGTATTCTACAAAAGAGTTCAGGCCTTCGTCCATCCATGTCCATTGTCTTTCATCGCTGTTGATGATCATTGGGAAGAAGTTGTGACCTACTTCGTGGATCACCACACCCAGCATACCATTTTTGGTTCCTTCGCTGTAAGTGCCATCTTTTTCGCAACGGCCGAAGTTGAAGCAGATCATCGGGTATTCCATACCGTTTGCCGCTTCCAGGCTTTGTGCCACCGGGTAAGGATAAGGAATGGTAAATTTAGAATAGGTTTTGATGGTATGTGCCACCGCTTTGGTGCTGTACTTACGGTAAAGGTTATACGCTTCTTTGCCATAACCGCTCATGCACATTACTTTTTTGCCTTCTACAGTGATCGGCATAGCATCCCAAACGAATTTACGGCTGCTGCCCCATGCGAAGTCACGCACCATATCCGCTTTGAATATCCATGTTTTCTTTTGTGTTGATTTTTTAGATTCTTTCGCTTTGGCTTCATCCAATGTAACGATCTCTACCACATCTTTTGAAGTTTGTGCTTTTGTCCAGCGGGCCATTTCTGCAGCAGAAAGGACCTGTGCATAGTTTTGTCCCTGGCCGGTACTCATTACTACGTGGTCAGCAGGAACTGTCATCGCAACTTTATAGTTGCCGAAGGTGAGTGCAAACTCGCCTGAACCAACGAACTGGTGATTCTGCCAGCCCTGGAAATCACTGTACACACAAAGACGTGGGAACCACTGTGTCATGGTGAAGATATCATTTCCATCTTCAGGAAAATATTCGTAGCCGCCACGACCGCCGTAGGTCATACGATCGGAGATAAAATAATTCCAGTCAATTTTAAACACAAACTGCTGGCCTGGCTTTAAAGGCGTTGGCAACTCAACACGCATCATGGTTTTGTTGATGGTATATTTTAAAGGAGCGCCTAATGCAGTTGTTACTTTGGTGATATTGTGACCGTATTTATCTTCTTTGTCATCCAGCCTTTTTATGTCAGCATCAGAAACTGACTTCGGCATAAAGTTGCTGTTGTTAAAGCCGGAGTTATTCTTTTTGCTGTGCTGGTTTTCGTCCAGTTGCAGCCACAGGTAAGTGAGTACATCCGGAGAGTTGTTGAAATAGGTCAACGTTTCCTTACCCGTCAGCTTGCGGTTGGGTTCGTCCAGCTCGCAGGTAATATCGTAATCGCAACGTTGCTGCCAGTATTTCGGGCCGGGGGCGCCGCTGGCTGTTCTGTACTCGTTGGGCGTTGGTAAAATGGTTCCCAGCTGTTCAAAGCGGTTGCCATGGTTGCTGCCCGGGTTGTTCTTAATGTCCTGTGCGCTTACAGAAGCTGTAATGCCGGATAATAAGATAATGGAAAGAAACTGTTTCATTAATGGTTGTTTTTTATCTATGCCTAAAATTACTAATTCTTAAAAATTACAACGGCCAGCGTTGAATACAAATATAGCCTGCCATACAAAATGCAATGGCTGATAAGCCCCATACCCACCACTTGCGTTTCAACTTAAGCCTGTTCACTACAAAATAGCTTAGCAATAATATCAATCCTACTACTACCAGTTGACCTGCTTCCAGCCCTATGTTGAAGCTGAGCAGGGGTATGGTAATGCTTTGTGTTTTTACCAGCATCAGCTTGATGGTATTGGCAAAGCCGAGGCCGTGTATCAATCCAAAGAACAAAGCCAGTGCGTATTGCAATTTGTACTGGCCGTAATGTCTTTCTGTTTTGATAAGGTTTAAAAAAGCAGTGATCACAATGGTAAGCGGGATAAGAAACTCTACCCAATTGCTGCTCACCGATATTATGTCAAAAGTGCTTAATGCAAGCGTAAGGGAATGGCCGATGGTAAAAGCCGTTACCAGTATCAGTACTTTCTTCCAGTCGTTCACCAGGTAGATAGCTGCCAGGGCCAGTATAAACAACTGGTGATCCAATGCGTCTGAACTGATGATATGCTCCCATCCTAAATTAAAAAAAAATGCAAAATCATTCATGCGCTGGTATCTCTTAAGCCGTTTATGCTATGTTTGTAAACAAATATCTTCAAATATAATTGTTATCACAACTACCTTTGCTCAATGGCCGGTATTTTATATAAATGGTTTTTAGGTGCTGCAATTTGTCTTTTTTTTACAGGGGCAGCCAATCATCCTATCTATGTAAGCGTAGCAGAAATTGACTACAATGCGAAGGAAAAGTCGCTGGAAGTAAGCTGTAAGTTGTTTACAGACGATTTTGAAAGGGCGCTCCGCCTGGACTATAAGACGCATGTGGACCTGATAAACCCTACCGACCGGGCGGCCATGGACAAGCTGGTAATGGATTATGTGCTCAAGCATTTTACCATTTACCTGGACGGTAAACCGGTGGCTATGAAATATCTTGGCTACGAAAGAATAGAAGAGGGCATATTCAGCTACTACGAAGCGGATAATGTTACCGAACCCAAAACTGTGGGCATTTTCAATACACTCTTATACAGCTACCACGAACAGCAAATGGGACTATTCCATGTTACAGTGAACGGCACCCGCAAAAGCACTAAACTGAATAACCCGGATAGCAGGGCAACGGTTAGTTTCTGATAAAAGGAAAATATTGATAGCGATGCGTAATCGTACTCTTAAAATGTTTTTCAAAATCAGATTTTGAAATGGTGAGATTGGATATCTCCAGGCTTTTCCCATTTGTTATTATTTCCCACTTTAAGATATTGCCCCACATTGGTTCACTCATCTTATTCTGACTTGAATACTCAATGACCTGAACAATTTCATTCATAGAGAAAGAATATGTATCCTCATTCTGAATGATTACTACATTTTCGCCTTCAAAAATTATTTTAGTATTAGCAGCGAGTTTCAGGTGATTAAAATATAAATGGAAAAAAGGGCCTGTAAATAGAACTGCCACTACAATCAGAAATACAATGGAAAAGGTTTTATCAGTAATGAAAATAAAAAATCCTATTATCAGAAGTAATAGAATAGGTATCATCCACAATGAAGCTATCCTGCATTTGTTCAACTTGTATTCTTTCACCATTGGTAACTGACCGTATTTTTCCAATAGGAAGTTATTATTCCTCATCCAACTCCTCCTTCAAATCCTCCGAGATCGTCACCATCACTTTATCAATGCGCTGGCCATCCATATCGATCACTTCAAATTTAAAGTCACGCCATTCAAAGGTTTCGCCGGTGTTAGGGATATGCTCTAATTCGTGCAATACAAATCCTGCAACGGTATCAAAATCCTGCTCTTCCACATCCTGCCAGTCGGCACGGTTGAAATAGCTGAGGAAGTTGTAGAACTGTATCTGTGCATCCACGAGGAAGCTGCCATCTTCTCTTTCAATAATTTCGTATTCTTCCTGGCTGCTGTCCGGTACATCACCAACAATTGCTTCTAAAATATCATTCAGAGTGATCATTCCTTCCAGCGTACCATATTCATTTACAATAAAGCAGGTATGGATCTTTGTTGACTTGAATTTTTCGAGCAACTGGTAAGCCTTGTTATTTTCCGGTACAAATAAGGCAGGTTTTGCCAGCTGGCTCAAAGGCGTGCCGGGAGCGGCTTTGAACAATTCTTTTATAGAGATCAAACCTTTGATATTATCTACGTTTTCTTCGCAAACAGGATAAGTGCTGAAGGCCAGCTCTTCTTCGTTGCGCACATCATCTACCGTTTTATTGATATCGAACCAAACAATATCCGTGCGGTGTGTCATAAGAGAAGTAATGCTCCTGTCGCCCAGGTGAAACACCCTTTCAATGATATCCCTTTCATCTTCTTCGATCTCACCCGTCTCACTTCCTTCCAGCACCATGGCTTTGATCTCTTCTTCCGTAACAGCACTGTCGCCTACATTGTTCATTTTAAAGACCTTGAAGAAGGTATTGCTCACAAAAGAAAGCAAACCAACAACAGGGTAGGCCAGTTTGGATAAAAAATTCATGGGAGCTGCAACGAGCAGGGAAATGCTCGCAGCTTTGGTCAGTGCGATCCTTTTAGGGATTAGTTCCCCGAAAATTATAGAAAGGAAAGTTACCAGTACAACGATCAGCGTTGTGGAAATAGAAGATGCATAAGGCTTTAATGCTTCAAACTGTTCAAAGAAAGGTTGCAGGTCCTTACTGAATTTTTCACCGGAGTACAAACCCGTTAAAATGGAAATAAGGGTAATGAATATCTGTACGGTAGAGAGGAACTTATCCGGGTTTTCTGCCAGCTTCAGCGCTAATGCAGCCTGGCGGCTTCCTTTATTCTTTAAAGATTCGAGTTTTCCCTTTCGCACACTTACCAGGGCCATTTCGGCCATTACGAAAACTGCGTTCAAAAGGATAAGGAGAATGAGTATAAATACTTCGGCCATGTTGATATATTAAACTAAAGAATAGTTTTTATTGAATGAATTTGCGGTCAAATATCCGAAAAGAAAACCAATGAGCGCTCCACAAACCACATCAAGTGGATAATGAACACCTACATACACCTGCGCATAAATGATAATGAATGCCCAGGCAAAGAATAACCATGCCCATTTCCCGATATAATTTTTAAGGGTATAATAGAAAAAAGCAGCCAGCCCAAAGTGGTTGGTCGCATGTGAAGACGTGAAACTGGAGCTTTTAGGGCGGTAATTCACTAAAAAGCGCAGGTTTTCTTCCATTGTAGGGTCGTTGCAGGGTCGGATGCGGTATATATTCTCTTTTATAATATCACTGCTGATAAAATTGGTGAGCACTGCGGTGCCAACGAAAAAGAACAACCACCAGCCGGTATTTTTCTTAAAATTAAACAGTACGAACACCAGCAGGAATAAATACAAAGGTCCCCATAAGTACTGGTTTCTTACATAAGGCATAATGGCATCGAACAACCCGTTCGTCCACCGGGAATTGATGACCGTAAAAAAATGCCTGTCGAACTCAATGAGGGTCTGCATACGCTTAAATTAGGTCAAAAATAATTAAACTAACTTAGCGCCTGTTTTAAATTAATAAAAATGGCCCTGCTTCACCGGTTTCCCAAGTTACTGCGCTGGATACTTGGCACTATTCTTTTCCTGCTGTTGCTGATGTTCCTGTACAGGTTCCTGTTTTTTTATACCTACAGCAAACCAGGTCGTCCTTTGCCCGGCTCCGCCATTTTGCTAGGATTGAGGTATGATGCGAGGATCGTATCGGTGATCGGCCTGGCGATGCTCCTGCTCAGCCTTGTGCCATTTTTCAACCCTTTCCGCAACAGGGTGGCCAAAAAAATATGGCCGGTTGTTTTAACACTGGTGTTTTTGATCTTCCTCATTGTTTATACTGCCGATTTCTATCATTATGATTATTTGCAGGAGCGCCTCAATGCTTCGGTATTAAATTACCTGGAAGATGCTGCCATCTCTTTTGGCATGATGCGGCAGAGCTACCCGCTGGTGACCATTACCATTTTAATGATTGTATTGCTCATTGCTTACTGGTGGTTTGCCAAAAGAAGGATCGATACAATTGACAAGGCAGAAAGCACTGTTCCCCGCAAAAAGCTGAAATGGTTCTTTATTCCCGCTGTGCTGGTGTTCGGCGCACTGATCTTCGGAAGGATCAATCAATATCCTTTACGATGGAGCGATGCATTTTCACTCGGCGACGATTTTAAAGCTCATACAGCGCTCAATCCTTTCCAGAGTTTTTTCAGCTCTTTAAAATTCAAGAACTCTTCTTACAACTTAAAAAAAGTAAAAGA
>CAYOLS010000120.1:0-9390 GCA_964404845.1 uncultured Ferruginibacter sp.
GCTGATAAAGCCTGGATGAAAGATTTCATGCATGTGATCGGTGGTAAGGACAGTTCCGAAAATGCATCTTTCAGTTTCTATATGAACGGGTACAAAAGAATTGCTGAAGACACATTGTATGGTGCTACAGTAGAAACATTCTCCAAAACATCTTCTGCTCCTGTGCAACAGGCCAACAGCGAAAGGATCGTGCAACTGATGAACAACGGTTTGGGATTGATCGGTTATTTCGGTCACTCTTCTGCCAATACATTTGAATTTAACCTGAGCGACCCGGCAGTTTTCAGCAACGCCGGTAAATACCCTTTCTTTAATGTGAGCGGTTGTAGCGCAGGTAACTTCTACATCTTCGATCCGCTGAGGGGAACAGGTAATCTTTCTATTTCAGAAAAGTATGTATTGTCAAATCAAAGGGGTAGCATCGGCTTCCTGGCAGATACACACTTTGGTATTCCGCCTTTCCTGAATTTTTACAACGAGAATTTTTATACACTTTTCAGCAGGACCATGTACGGAGGTACGGTGGGTAACCAGCTGAAAGAAGTATTGCGCTTAATGGGCGGGCAAAGCACTACGCTTGATTTCTACAACAGGATACACCTGGAAGAAATTGCCCTGCATGGCGATCCTGCTATAAAAATGAATACATTCACCAAGCCTGATTATGTAATTGAAGAGCCATTGGTAAGGGTTAATCCCAACATCATTTCTGTTGCAGATGAAACCTTCAATGTAAAAGTAAACATGCAGAACATTGGTAAAGCTACCGGTGATTCAATCTGGGTATATGTAAAAAGAAAATTGCCGAATGATTCTATCAAAACATTATTCGATCAGAAAATTGTCGGTATCAGGAACACAGATTCCATTTCGCTGGAAGTACCTATCAATCCTAATACAGACAAAGGGTTGAACCAGATAATAGTTGAGCTGGATTATAAGAGCGAAGTAGATGAGCTGTATGAGACCAATAATAAAGTAACCAAGGAGTTCTATATTTTTGAAGATGAGCTGCGTCCATCGAGTCCTACTAATTTCTCGATCGTTAACCAGCAGAACATCACTTTTACAGCCAACTCTGCCAATGCACTGAGTGGCAACAGGCAGTATGTAATGGAAATTGATACAACAGAGTTGTTTAATTCTGCTTTCAAAAAATCATACAATGCAGCAGGACCGGGTGGTGTGGTACAGTTCACACCTACCAATCTTACTTTTACAGATGGTACGGTGTACTACTGGAGAGTAGCGATGGTGCCATTACCTAACGATAATTATATCTGGAACGGCTTCTCTTTTGTGTACCTGCAAAACAGCTCTGCAGGTGTTAACCAGTCGCATTACTACCAGTTCCAGAAAAGCAATTACAACAGTGATATTGCGATCAATGAAACAGACAGGCAGCTGAAGTTTGCTGTTACGAATACAGAGCTGAATGTGTCTACCGGTAACTACCCGCCGCACGATTTCCCTTCGGTTCATATAGATATGGGTGTATATCCTATTTCCAACTGGGGTAATGCCTTCGGTACTTTGCAATTTGTATTGCTGGATGGTATTACCGCAACCGTGGTTAAAAATAACCCGGTTGGCAGCCAGGGCAGCTACGGAAGCAATGCGCCGGGCCTGCGTCCTAACCAGTTTGAGTTCCCGTTTGCTACAAGGGCGCAGCGTAATGTGGTAAATGATTTTATCAGGAACAATATTGCATCTTCCAATACAGTAATGTTGTACAACCTGTTGAACAATGGCGGCGTTTATTCTTACGTACAGGATTGGCAGAATGATGCTGCACAGAATGGCAATGGCCAGTCTCTTTACAATACTTTAAGAGGTTATGGTTTTACAGAACTCGATTCATTCAAAAGCAACAGGCCTTTCTTCTTTAAATTCAGCAAAGACAATTCAAGCAGTGTTTACCAGAAAGTTGGTTTGATCTCTACAGAGCTTATCACGCTTTCTTTCCCATTGGCCATCACTTCTGTAAATGGCGTGGTTACTTCACCGGTATTCGGTCCTTCAAAAGAATGGAAAGAATTCCATTGGAGAGGATATTCACTGGAACAAAATACCAAAGACTCTGTACGTTTTAAGGTGATCGGTATCAACAATGCCGGTGCAGAACAAACGCTCTTCTCCATAGATTCCACCACCAAGGACCTTGATATATCTGCCATAGATGCCGACCAGTACCCGTATGTGAAGCTGCGGATGGAGAACTATGACAGTGCCAAAGGAACGCCTTACCAGTTAAGGTATTGGAGGCTGAACTATGAGCCTGTGGCAGAAGGTGCAATTGCGCCCAATATCCTCTACAGTTCAAAAGATACGGTTGAACAGGGCGAAGACATCAACATAACAGTGGCGTTTAAGAACATCAGCCAAACAGCATTTGATAGTTTGCTGAAGGTCAAGGTCATCATTAAAGACAGGAACAACAATGATCATATTGCCTATATACCGCCACGTAAAGCGTTGGCGCCGGGCGATACGCTGACAATATCTTATACTTTCAACACGGCAAATTACCCTGGTGCAAATACATTGACCATTGATGTTAACCCTGATAATCACCAGCGGGAACAATACCATTACAACAATATTCTCAACAAGAATTTCTTTGTAAAGGAAGACAATTTCAATCCTTTGCTGGATGTAACATTCGATGGCGTTCATATTCTGAACAACGACATCGTTTCATCCAAGCCAAATATTCTGGTGAAGCTGAAAGATGAAAGCAGGTTCCTTGCGCTGGCGGATACATCGCTGTTAAAAGTACAGGTACGTTTCCCTGACCAGACCTTAAGAGATTATCATTTCGGCGACAGCATGATATTCATCCCGGCAAATATTGCTTCAGGAGAAAATACAGCCAGCATCGAATTCAGGCCTTACTTCCCTGAAGATGGTGAATACGAACTCATCGTTTCCGGCAGGGATGTAAATGGCAATAAAGCAGGCGACCTGGATTATCATGTAAGCTTTAATGTGATCAACAAACCGATGATCTCTAACCTGCTCAACTACCCGAATCCATTCACCACTTCTACGGCGTTTGTGTTTACCGTAACGGGTAGCCAGCCACCGCAGAATATGCGGATCCAGATACTCACCATCACCGGTAAAGTGGTGCGGGAGATCACCATGGATGAGCTTGGGCCTGTACATGTTGGCCGCAACATTACAGAGTTTAAATGGGATGGTACCGATATGTATGGTCAAAAACTGGCGAATGGCGTGTATCTCTACCGTGTGCTTACCAATCTCAATGGTAAGTCACTTGAAAAATACAGGGCCGATGGTGATAATACAGATAAATTCTTCAACAAAGGGTACGGCAAAATGTACCTGATGCGATAAATATTTCACTTATCGAAACAAAGAAAAGGCTGCCGTTCAACAGGCAGCCTTTTTTATTTCTACTTTTGCAGTTAAATTATTAAAAAGAATCATGGCTAAAATAGCGATCAATTTGACAACAGGTAGTTTACAGAAAGATGAGATCATAGTGGGTATCGACCTTGGCACTACCAATAGTCTCGTGGCCATCATTCATCCCGAAACAGGTAAACCTGTTGCATTGAAAGAGCACGACAGCCGCTCTTTGGTACCTTCTGTTGTTTATTTTGATGATTATGGAAATGTGACCGTAGGCGATGAAGCCAAACAATACCTGGTAACTGCTCCGCAGCAAACTATTTTTTCTGCCAAAAGATTAATGGGCAAAAGCTACAACGACCTGCGCAGCCATGCAGACGCTTACACTTATAAAATAATTGACGATAATACAGAAAGCCTGGTAAAAGTGCAGGTAGGTGATAAATTTTATTCTCCTGTTGACCTGTCTTCTTACATTTTAAAAGAGCTCAAAAAAAGAGCAGAACATATTTTAAAAACACCGGTGAACAAAGCGGTGATCACAGTACCTGCTTATTTTAATGATGCACAACGCCAGGCCACCCGTGATGCGGGCAGGCTTGCAGGCCTGGATGTGCTCAGGATCATTAATGAACCTACTGCTGCAAGCCTTGCTTACGGATTGGGTGTTGGCAATGATGAGCATAAGATCATTGCCGTGTACGATCTCGGGGGTGGTACTTTTGACGTTTCCATTTTACGATTGGCTGGCGGCATTTTCGAAGTATTGTCAACGCATGGCGATACCTATCTCGGTGGTGATGATATGGACCGGGCGATCGTGGATTACTGGATGCAGGAAAAAAATATTTCAAAAGAAAAATTAAGAACGGACCAATCGCTTTCGCAATTGTTCCGCATAAAAGCTGAGGAAGCAAAAAAATATTTATCAGGGAATGATTTGTATGAATCAGACCTTGGGGAAACAAAACTTTCTTTGAGCAAAGAACAATTCAATAATTTGATCTCACCATTAATTGATAGAACTATTAATAGCTGTAAAAATGCACTAAAAGATGCTCACCTTACGGTTAAAGAAATAGACACTGTAGTAATGGTAGGAGGTAGTACAAGAGTGCCGCTGGTTAAAGAAAGCATCAGCAATTTTTTCGGGCAAGCCGTAAATGATTCGGTGAATCCTGATGAAGTGGTGGCGCTCGGCGCAGCCATACAGGCCGACATACTCGCAGGTAATAATAAAAATACCCTGTTGCTTGATATAACACCACTTAGCCTTGGCATTGAAACTTCCGGTGGATTAATGGATGTGTTGATACCAAGAAATGCAAAGATCCCTTCTAAAGCCTCGAGGCAATACACTACGCAGGTAGATGGGCAACCCGGCATGCGCATCAGCGTTTACCAGGGTGAAAGAGATTTGGTAGCAGATAACAGGAAACTGGCAGAATTTAACCTCACAGGTATTCCCGGCATGCCCGCAGGCTTGCCAAAAGTAGAAGTTGGTTTCCTGATCAATGCAGATGGTATATTAACAGTATCTGCAAAAGAATTAAGAAGCGGCGTGGAGCAAACCATTGAAGTAAAACCGCAATATGGTTTAACAGACAGCGACGTAGAAAAAATGCTGATGGATTCTATTACACACGCCAAAGATGATATTGCAGCAAGGGCATTGGCAGAGGCAAGGTCGGAAGGAGAGCAACTGTTAAAAGCTACCGAAAGATTCCTGCAAAAAAATGCCAACCTGCTCACAAAAGAAGAACTCACCCAAACAGCAGCAGCCATGCAAGCCTTACAGTTATCCATCACTATGGACGACAAAGACCTGGTGCATAATAAAATTGAAGCGCTCAATGAAATATCCAGGCCCTATGCTGAAAGGATCATGGACCAGGCGATCTCTACTGCTTTAAAAGGAGAAAAAATATAGCAGGATATTCACGGGCATCATTGCAAAAGATTATTTTGCGTGTATGGATGGAGCGAACCAACGTTTTTCAAACAATTTCGATCTCCTGCGCATGGTCGCAGCAGTTTGCATCACGTTCACCCATTCCTATAATCTTGTCGGGCAAAATGATCATGAGCCGTTGATGCAGCTGTCTGGCAGCCGTTACGATTTTTCATTCATCGGTCTCTGCATTTTCTTTTCTATCAGCGGTTATCTTATTGCAAAAAGTGCCTGCACATCACCTACGGTTGTAAACTATTGGTGGAAGCGTTTTTTGCGTATTCAGCCATTGCTTATACTCGTTTGCCTGCTCAGCATTTTTGTGCTGGGGCCTTTGTTCACTAACCTGGCAACAAAAGATTATTTCGCTCATACAGCCACCTGGGCTTACCTGCGGAACTTTTTCCCCGCTACAGGCGTACAATTTACTTTGCCCGGCGTATTTACTACCAATATTGTTGAATCGAGTGTGAATGGTTCTTTATGGACACTGGTGATAGAAGAACGTTTGTACATTATTGTAACAGCGCTGTTCTTTTTAAAGCCTTCCAGGAAATGGTATTTTGTAGTGCCGCTTATTTTATTGAATGCTGTTTATTTTGTCAGCAATTTTACAGGCATTGAAGCAATTGCTTATTTCAAAGGGGTGCATATTTTCTATGGACTGGTGTTTTTAAATGCATCGGCTTATTACCTGTTTGCAATTGATTTTAAAAAGATCGCATCATCATTATGGCTTTTATTGTTAATGGCTGCAATGGCGGTATGTGTGGCTGTGCCTGCAATGCATTATTGCTGTGTGTTTTTTGCACCCTTGCTGGTGATCGCATTAGCACATGTAAAAGGGTTTAGCAATAGGGCAGGCAAGTGGGGCGATTTTACTTATGGCATTTATATCTTCTCTTTCCCCGTGCAGCAAATGTTTATTGCTTTATCTGGAAATGAAATAACACCATTACAGCTTTTTGCAAAAACGATGTTGGTTGTGTCGCCGCTTGCAGTAATAAGCTGGCACTTTTTTGAGAAGAAATTTTTGTCGTTGAAGAACAGGGTTAGGTAATTTAACCGCAAAGGGCACAAAGAAATATTTAACCGCAGAGAAACCGGAGTGCTGCACAGAGATTAAAGAGACTATTCAACTTTAAATGCTCTTCTATCTCATAGTTCATATCTCATCACTCATAGCTTATCGCTCACTTTCAAAATTCTATTCACATACTTCCCGATCATATCAAACTCAATATTCACCACATCGCCCTGTTTTAATTCTTTCATATTGGTATGTTCCATCGTGTAAGGAATGATGGCAACGGTGAACTCGTTATTAGTTACATTAAAAATAGTGAGGCTGATGCCGTTAAGAGTGATCGAACCCTTTTCAATTACAAGGGAAGCATGTTTTTCGTCAAACCGGAAGCTGAATTCCGTACTGCCATCTTTTGGCGTTACGGCAATACAGGTAGCGGTACCATCCACATGGCCCTGCACGATATGCCCGTCTAAACGGCCGTTCAGTTGCATGCACCTTTCCAGGTTTACGGAATTACCGGTTTGTAATTGACCGAGATTGGTCTTTTTCAGCGTTTCCTCAATGGCGGTCACTTTATACAGCTGGCCTTCAATGGCTTCCACGGTCAGGCAAACGCCATTGTGGCTCAGGCTCTGGTCTACTTTCAATTCCGGCGAAATAGGGGATTCTATCCAAAAACTTACATTCGATCCGTTGGTTTCCAGGCTTTTAACATGGCCTGTCGCTTCTATTATTCCTGTAAACATGCCGCAAATTTCGATAAAATTATCCGTTGGATTTTATTTTTTATACATAATTCCATTATCTTTGCCGCCCTGTTACTTAAGTAGCAGAATTTATTCACATAAAGGAGGTATATAAAAATGCTTATTATCGATTCTAAAGATTGCGAAAACATTGACAAGGCGCTTAAAAAGTACAAAAAGAAATTTGAGAAAAGCCGTACTTTGTTGCAATTAAGAGAAAGACAGGCTTTCACCAAGCCGTCTGTAAGACGCCGCACGCAAGTGTTGAAAGCTGTTTACAAACAACAGCTGGCCGCAGGTAAATTCGATTAATACGATATTTTAACCAGCAACATATTGAACTGATAACCGGTTATCATTAACTTTGGTTATCAGTTTTTTTATGCCCCAAAGCCTTGAAACTCATATTGCTGAATTTCTCCAATACCTTAAATTTCAAAAAAGGTATAGCAGGCATACTATCATTTCTTACGAAACAGACCTGAGGGACTTCAGGTATTTTCTGGCTACCCAATACGATTCCCCGCCGCTGGAGGAGATCAAATCTTCCTTTATCCGTACCTGGCTGGCAAAGCTGAAGCAGGATGATAACAATGCTTCCAGGACCATTAACCGGAAAATATCTACACTTAAATCCTTTTTTAAATACCATATCAAAAAGGAGCACCTGGCCACCAGCCCCATGTCGGTGATCAGCAATCCCAAAACACCCAAAAGACTACCGCAGTTTGTAGATAAAAAAGACATTGAGTTGCTTTTCAATCATGTAGAATTTCCCGACGACTGGCAGGGCAATACCGAAAGACTGATCTTGCAGGTATTTTACCATGCCGGCATAAGGTTGTCGGAGCTGATACAACTGCAGAACAGCCATTTTGATAGGCATAACAGCCAGGTAAAAGTGCTGGGCAAGGGCAATAAAGAAAGGGTGTTGCCGGTTAGCAATGAACTGGGTGTTGCCATCAGCAATTACATCAGCCAGAAAAAGCAAACTTTCCCGGAAATTAACCACGAGTTCCTGCTGGTGAATAAGAAAGGTAATAAGCTGAATCCCCGTTATGTATACGATGTAGTGAAGAAATATCTTTCCCTGGTAACTACCATCGATAAAAAAAGCCCGCACATTCTAAGACACAGTTTTGCCACCCATTTAACCAACAACGGCGCCGATCTTAATGCCGTAAAAGAGCTGCTGGGCCACAGCAGTTTAGCGGCCACCCAGGTGTACACCCACAACACCATTGAGAAGCTGAAGGATGCTTATAAAAAGGCCCACCCCAAAGCTTAAAAATTGCCTGTTTTTTCCCATAATTTTATTTTGAAAAATACGTTTCATAAAGTAACTTCATTATCCCGATGAAAATTATTTTATTAATACAAAACCTCTAAAGTGCCTATGCTTTGATATCTACTCTTAAATTATTCTTTCACATTAAAAATTGAGTGTTATGACTGTAAACATCCAGACTGTGCATTTTGATGCGGATTCTAAATTATTATCCCACGTAGAAAAAAAAATAAGCAAGCTCAACCAGTTCCACGACCGGATTACAAAGGTTGATGTGTACCTCAAACTCGACAATATTGTTCACAACATAAAAGATAAAGTAGCCGAAATAAAAGTAATGATCCCCCGCCACGAATTTTTTGTAAAACATTCTTCCAAATCATTCGAAGAAAGTTTTGATGATGCCATGAATGCGGTGATCAACCAGATCAAGAAAAAAAAGGAAAGACAAGTAGCCTGATATAAACCATTTTTATCATACAGATCCTGCCTCCAAAAAGGCAGGATTTTTTATGTGGATTTGTACTGGAAAAAAACTGTCAAAAAAAATTGTACAAAATTTTTGTATTGATCAATTTCTCTTACCTTTGCCTTCCCAAAAAACAGGGTATAGCAGTATGTCCTCAATTTTGGATAGTTCTAAAAGTGATTTTAATAAGCCGAAGTAGCTCAGTTGGTAGAGCAACTGATTTGTAATCAGTAGGTCGCAGGTTCGACTCCCGTCTTCGGCTCCAATAGTTCTTTAAAATCACGGGCAGTTACCAGAGTGGCCAAATGGGGCGGACTGTAAATCCGCTGTCTTCGACTTCGGTGGTTCGAATCCACCACTGCCCACAACTCAATTTGACAATGAGATAATTCGATAATTGAAAGTTCTTTTACAGTATAGTTTTTTCATTGGCCAATTGGCTAATTATCAAATTATCATATTGTACCAGCGGAAGTAGCTCATTTGGTAGAGCGGTAGCCTTCCAAGCTTCAGGTGGCCGGTTCGAGC
>CAYOLS010000121.1:0-9372 GCA_964404845.1 uncultured Ferruginibacter sp.
ATCCAGGGTTGTATCAACGCTGACCGGGGTAGCCAGAAAGAGTTCTATCAATACTTCTACGGCTATGCTGCGGCTATCTGCATGCGCTATTGCAGTAATCATGACGATGTGACCCAGGTAGTGAATGACGGTTTTCTGAAAGTGTACAGGTCCCTTGATCAATTTAACCCCCGGCATACAGATGTGGAAGCCTCCCTCAAGGGTTGGATGAAACGCATCATGATCAACACGGCTATCGATCATCTCCGCAAAAACAATCAACGATTCTTAGTGGCTGAAATCTCTGACCATCATTTTGATGTGACAGAAGAATCGGCTTCGGCTGTTGACAAGATGGGCTATAAAGAAATATTGGCCATCATACAGCAGCTTTCGCCTGTTTACCGTACAGTGTTCAACCTGTATGTAATGGACGGGTTCAAGCATGAAGAAATAGCGCAGCAACTGAAAATATCTGTGGGCGCATCAAAATCAAATCTTTCAAAGGCAAGAATGAATATCCAGAAAATGCTGAAAGAAAAAGACAACAATTTTTATGGACAAAAAGCGATTTGATCATATTGAACAAGACATGAGAGCCGCTGCTGAAGGCTGGGAACCTCCTTTCGACGAGGGGGCCTGGGAGCAGATGGAAAAAATGCTGGAAGGAGAAAACGACCGCAAAAGGCCCGTGGCATGGTGGATGTGGTTGTTGCCGTTACTTCTGGTAACAGGCACGACGCTTTATTTTGTATTCAATAATGACAACAACAGCTCTGAAAAAACTCCTGCTATTACAGTGCAAAATATTCCTGCCGGTAACCAAATTGCAGGCAAACCAACAAATGAAAATCTAACAAATCCTGTAGACAACAACGCAACAAATAATACCAATGTTGCCGTTACTGATGATGTATTTTCAAAACAACAGCTTGCAGCCAATGGCAGGGCAAGGATCAATGTCTGGCCAGCTGCCGCCTCCACAACAGGCAATAGCAGTGATGATATAAAAGATACCAGGAGAATAAGCGACCAGCAAAATGGCCGCATGAAAATGTCGGTTAACGGAGGTGTGGTTTCAGGTGATGAAGAAAAGACAAATAGGGATGAACCGGTTGAGGAAGCAACAAAAGAAAATAAACAGCCGGTCGGATCATTGCAAAAGGATGTTGCCAAAACTCCGGCTCCTGTAACCACAAAAACTACCGAAACAAAACAACAGGAACCTGTCACACAAAAACAAAAGGATAAAAAAGAAAAGCAACAACAACCTTCTAAATTTTATTTCTCTCTTTTCGCAGGCATGGAAGGCAATGCTGTTGATTTTCCGGGCCTCAATAAAATCAGCCCACGTGCAGGTTTCACCGTTGGTTACCAGCTTACCAAAAACCTGAGTGTACAAACAGGATTTTTTGCAGGCAGTAAAAAATATGTAGCAGGCAGGTATGATTACAAAGCCAAGCCGGGTTCTTACTGGAGCACAGTGGATATCACCAAGGTAGATGCTGATTGCCGTGTGTTTGAAATTCCTGTAGCCCTGCGCTGGGATTTTAATCCATCAGCAAAATGGAATGCATTTGCGGGCACAGGCCTATCGTCCTACATCATGGACAAAGAAGATTATGCCTATGATTATATACGATACAATAATCCTTATCATGCCAAAGCAAGCTATACTGGCAACCAGCACTTGTTCTCTGTATTAAGGATCACAGGCGGCGTGGAAAGAAAATTGTCAAAACAATTTTCGGTAGGTATAAACCCAGGCCTTGCCATTCCGTTGGCAGGAGTAGGAGAAGGACAGATAAAATTATTTTCAACAGAATTATTACTGAGCTTAAAATACCGTCCTTTTAAAAAATAAAGGCAACCAAAAAAACAACGCATGCGTATGGTTATAAAACTATGCGTATGAACAATCAAAAATTATTTTCTGTTCTTCTTGCAGGCGGAATTTTTATAACTGCAAATTTCATTTCGTGCAGTAAAGGTGGTGATGATGATCCTACTCCAACCGATCCCTGCGCAGGAAAAACAATTACTATAACTGCTACTCCAACGTCTTCAGCAGGTTGCGGTGCTCCCAATGGAAGCATTGCTGTTACTGCAACAGGAAGCACGGGCTTTACCTATAAATTAAATGCAGGCGGTACTTATCAGGCCGGCGCTACTTTCAATGGGCTTGCAGCAGGCGCTTATACCGTGTTTGTAAAAGACGTAGATGGTTGCGAAAAATCACAGGCCGTAACCGTAGGTTCCACCGGGGGTACATTTACCATCACTGCTACTACAACGCCTACCAATGGTTGCGGTACTACTACCGGTGCCATTAACGTAACTGCAACAGGGAGCACAGGCTTCACTTATAAATTGGGCGCAGCCGGCACTTACCAGGCATCCGGCAACTTTACCTCACTCGCAGAAGGTAACTACACTGTTTTTGTAAAAGACGGAACAGGTTGCGAAAATTCACAGGCAGTAACAGTTGGTGCAGGCGCACCGGGTCCAAAATTTACTGCGGTGAGAAATTTACTTAACGCAAAATGTATTGTCTGCCACAGTGGTCCTGCGCCTGCAGGTGGAAGGGATTGGACAGTGAACTGCAACGTTGTAACGAACAAGGCGCTTATCAATAACAGGGCCGTGGTGATCGGTGACATGCCGCAAGGCGGACCAACACTATCACCTGCGGAAAAAGCAGTGATCACCGACTGGATCAATGCAGGAGGATTGCTTACTAACTAATACTTGTATGAAATTTATTACAACATTATTCCTTTGCCTGGCAGCTTTTGCTGCCAGTGCACAGGATACTACCATGCTGGGCATGCTGAAAGACAGCACGGCTCCCACAGAAAAAGTGTACGGCATTTTTAAATCAACCCGTGTTATCAATGCGCATTCTGTAGACATGCTGCGCAAAGGAAATCTTGACTTCAGGATATTGCATCGGTTCGGTTTTATCAACAACGGTATCAAGGAAATGTTTGGCCTCGATGAAGCTTCCATGCGTATAGGTTTTGATTATGGCGTATGCGATGATTTTACCATCGGTGTTGGCCGAAGCACTTTGCGAAAAGAAATTGATCTCTATGGAAAATGGCGGCTCATGCAACAAAGCACCGGAGAAAAAGCAAAACCATTTTCACTGGTAGTAGCTGCCGGCTGGATGGTGTGGACCGAAGAAAGTTTTGCAGCAGTAAAACCAAGCACCATTGACCGGTTCTCGTATTATGTTCAGCTGCTCGCAGGTAAAAAGATCAACAGCAGATTCTCTCTCCAGTTAAGTCCCATATTTGTTCGCACCAATACGCCACTTGGTGGTGGCGACCGTAATCTTTTTGCCGCAGGTATAGGATTGCGTCATAAAGTGAGCAAAAGAATGGCGCTTACCATGGATTATCATCCTGTATTAAGCGGTTTGTCCGATGCCAATACAAACCCTTTGTCACTCGGCATTGATATAGAAACCGGCGGACATGTGTTCCAGCTCCATTTTTCCAATGCCACCGGCATGAATGAAAGAGCCTATATTTCAGAAACTTATGGCAAATTTTTTAAAGGAGATATACGATTTGGGTTTAACCTGAGCCGCATGTTCCAGCTCGGTAAGCGCCGCTGGTAAGCATTTTTTTTGCTATTTATCAACAACGGTATCAAGGAAATGTTTGGCCTCGATGAAGCTTCCATGCGTATAGGTTTTGATTATGGCGTATGCGATGATTTTACCATCGGTGTTGGCCGAAGCACTTTGCGAAAAGAAATTGATCTCTATGGAAAATGGCGGCTCATGCAACAAAGCACCGGAGAAAAAGCAAAACCATTTTCACTGGTAGTAGCTGCCGGCTGGATGGTGTGGACCGAAGAAAGTTTTGCAGCAGTAAAACCAAGCACCATTGACCGGTTCTCGTATTATGTTCAGCTGCTCGCAGGTAAAAAGATCAACAGCAGATTCTCTCTCCAGTTAAGTCCCATATTTGTTCGCACCAATACGCCACTTGGTGGTGGCGACCGTAATCTTTTTGCCGCAGGTATAGGATTGCGTCATAAAGTGAGCAAAAGAATGGCGCTTACCATGGATTATCATCCTGTATTAAGCGGTTTGTCCGATGCCAATACAAACCCTTTGTCACTCGGCATTGATATAGAAACCGGCGGACATGTGTTCCAGCTCCATTTTTCCAATGCCACCGGCATGAATGAAAGAGCCTATATTTCAGAAACTTATGGCAAATTTTTTAAAGGAGATATACGATTTGGGTTTAACCTGAGCCGCATGTTCCAGCTCGGTAAGCGCCGCTGGTAAGCATTTTTTTGCTATTTATCAACCATTTAGAGCTTTTGTTTGGATAATGTGCTATTGCTGCTTATATTTGTCCTCCTTTTTTAAGGAAATTAAACCCTATTTGTTCACAACCAAGAAAATTTCTATTTTTTATGGCTGTTAAAATGAGATTGCAAAGACATGGCTCAAAGAAGAGACCATTCTACTTCATCGTTATTGCGGATGCCCGCAGTCCCCGTGATGGAAAATTCATCCAGAAATTAGGTTCTTACAATCCCCTGACCGTTCCGGCTACAATCCAGATCGATCGTCAGAAAGCATTGGATTGGTTACAGAAAGGTGCTCAACCTACCGACACTGTACGCCGTATCCTTTCTTTCAAAGGAGTGTTGTACCTGAAACATTTGCTTCGTGGTGTAAGCTTAGGCTTATTTGATGAAGCAACTGCAATGGAGAAATTTACCAAATGGAGTACAGAACATGATTCACACGTTGCACGTCGTCAAGGCGCACACAAAAAAGCACGTATGGAAAAACGCAATGTTCCTGTGGTGAAGAAAGTTGCAGAAAAAGTTGAAGAAGCGCCAGTAGCAGAAGCTCCTGAAGTTTCTGAAGAACCAAAGACAGAAGAATAAACTACCTCTGCCTACAACTTCTTAAGTCCTGTCATTATGTGGCGGGACTTTTTTTATACAACGAATTATACTGATTACACGAATTTTTAGGGTCGGTACTGCAGGTCAGGCACGTAGTTTTTTATAACACGAATTGAAACAGCTGTTAGCACTGGCTTTTAGCCGTTAGCTTCGTACTCCTCACTCATCGTTCCAATCTCATATTTTCTATCTCATAGTTCATATCTCCTTATTCCTTGATCATATACAACCTTACATGCGATACTACGTTATTTGATTCAATGATGGGTACCTGTCCGCCAAAAGACTGCGTAAGCCCGATTGCAAACCAATAATAATTATTGGTACGGTTATCCGCATGAAACAGCGTAGTAGGAGAAGTAGTGCTTGCCGGGTTATCATATACCAGTGATTTAAAACCTTGCCCTGTAGGATCATTCAGGTTTAGGCCGATCGTATTGTTCAGCACAATACAGGCAGCTTTGTCTTCAAAATCATTTTCCCGCAAGCCGAAAGGATTGAATTTTTGTTTCCATTCAAATATTTTCCCCGTGATAGAACCACCACTTACAATTTCTAATTTAAAATGATAGTAACCATCTGCATTTTTATACTTCCAGCAATCCCCCAATCTTGAATAAAGATTTTCAGTTGACGAACTGCCATTGCGTATTGCCTGGAAAATAGTACTGAAAGTGGCGCTGCCATTATGGTTCAATACAAGGTATTCTCCCGGTACCGGGTTTGAATAGCTCACAGGGTTGCTGTTAGCTTTGGCCAACGGTAATGCATCCATATATCGCTTGCCCAATTCAATATGTGCATTGGCATCAAAATGTATCGGGTCGTAAGAACTCAGGCCGGTAGCGCTTACAGTATAGGTATAGGGAATATTATTCTTCAGGTCATTGATCAGGTTCTGCATACCGGAAGCATTGCTGCCATTGGCTGAAACCCATGATTGTAAAAGCTCTCCTGCAATAAAAGGAAGTTTGTCATTGCCTGCAAAATCCCGGATGCTTTGGATAAAGTTTCTTAACAGATCACTATAATTAGTGGTATTGCCCATCGCATCCGTTTCGCCCTGGTGCCATAAAATGGCGTCTACCTGGTAGCCATTGTTCATTACCCATTTAATGCGATCGGTCATATCTTTAAAATAAGCATCGTCTGTTCTCCATGAATTGCCGGGATACTGGCTTTGATTCCAACCCGAAGATGCCGCCCCGCAAGGCACCAGCAATAATTCTATTGTCCTGCCCGGGAACTGAGCCTGCAGGGAATCATAATACCTGTTTACGAAAACCGATCCAAAGCTTATCTTATCCGCTTGTGGCGTATACTGCGCCGTTCCATAAAATGTAAGCGGTATCACCTGTAAATTATTGGCACTCCTGCCAAGCTGTGAAATTTTCTTACCCGATATATCCGGGAAGTTTTGCGGATTGCCGGAACCATAATGCGTATTACTCTGCCCCGCAATAAAAACCGCCCGCCTGATGGGAGCTTGTGCATTCACATCGTTCAATAAATTATTCAGCGAATCTATACGGCTCACAGCCGCCGACAAGCTGATCCACTCACTTCCGTTGTTCATATAAAACCCCGGCTTCACCTTTGTATTGCTGTTGGTATTATACACCAGCATTCCCGCAACATGGCTGCTGACAGGCGTTGCCAGCAATGGATCAACAAGCGCTATACGGGGAATCAGCAAGCCTTTATCACTGGATGAAACATCCAGCATTGCCGCACTATTAGGGTTACTGGTACCTATACCAACCTGGGTAAAACCTTTCCAGGGCAACATAAGCAGCGTTGCCCAAAACAATAATTTCATATAATACATTTCTATGGAAATGATATGTTCACTTCCGGTTACACGATCGCATGCTTTCTTTCAGGAAAACGGGAATTAAAATGCTGAAGTTTCCGGGCTTATCTGCTGTAGATAGCCCGTTTCAGAGGTTAGCGGTGTTTAGGTGTGGAGGTTAAATTTCTGCGGGCAAATATATAATAAGAATCTGTTACAACAACTCTATGGACTTTTTTATTTACCCGGCATGTTAATATACAGCAGCATCGTTGCGTCGCACACTTCTACGGCATACCTTTGTGCAACAAACAAGCGGAATGAGCCAGTATTTTAAAATAGGGAAATTTGCGGCCAGCCATGGATTGGACGGAACCCTCGTGTTGGTACACAGTCTCGGCAAAAAAACAGCACTCAACGACCTGGAAACATTATTCATACAGGAAAGCAAGGATAGCTTTATGCCTTATTTCATAGAAAGCACTTCTGTAAAAAATGATGCGGAAGTATATGTGAAGCTCGAAGGCATCAACAACAAAGAGCTCGCCCGCAAATACACACCAAAAGAAGTCTGGATGACAGCTGCCGATTTTGAAAAATTTGCCGCCAAAGCTTCTCCTATTTCTATGCTCGGCTACGATCTCATCGACGGAACTCACAACCTCGGCGAAATAATAGAAGTGCTCGAACAACCACACCAGATACTTTGTACCATTTTATACAACGGTAATGAAGCCCTCATTCCCGTACACGAAGGCAACCTCCTTAAAATGGACCCCGAAAATAAAAAAGTGTATGTGGAAGTACCGGAAGGGCTGCTGGAGATATACGGATGACGATAGGAGATATGAACTATGAGATAGAAGATATGAGATGGGAGTGATGAACGATGAGTGTTGAGTGATGAGCGGCGCCCCTACTTACAGCTCAAGGCTCGCAGTTAATAGCTTGTTTTCAATTCGTGTAATTCGCCCCAATTCGTGTAATAAACTTTGAACTTTTAAATTTTTGAACCTTTCCACCCCCATGCGTATCATCGCCCACTTCGATCTCGATTCTTTCTTCGCTTCTGTAGAAGTGTTGAACAATCCTGAGCTCAGGGGTAAGCCCGTGATAGTAGGCGGAAGGGAAAGAGGCGTGGTAGCAGCCTGCAATTATGAAGCAAGAAAATTCGGTATCCATTCCGCTATGCCTTCCAAAAAAGCATTGCAGCTTTGCCCGCAGGGAATATTTTTAAAAGGGAACTACAGTGAATACAGCCGTTACTCCCGCTGGGTCACCAATATCATTGCCGCTAAAGCGCCTTTGTTTGAAAAAGCATCGGTAGATGAATTCTATCTTGACCTCACGGGCATGGATAAATTTTTTAACCCGCTGCAGTGGACAATCGATTTACGCCAGCAGATCATTAATGAAACAGGGCTGCCCATTTCCTTCGGTTTGGCATCCAACAAAATGATGGCCAAAATGGCCACCAACAAAGCCAAGCCCAATGGATTTTTACAGATACCGCATGGTAAAGAGAAAGAATTTTTAGCACCGCTTTCTGTAGCAGAAATTCCAGGTGTGGGTGGACAGACAGAAGAGATATTAAAATCGATGGGCATTCATACCATCAATGATATTTACAATGCAGGAGCAGATTTTTTAGAAGAACGCTTAGGCAAGCATGGTCCCGAACTATGGGTAAAAAGCCAGGGTATTCATACAAGGGAGGTAAGTCCTTACCATGAAGCAAAATCCATTTCAAGCGAAACTACTTACATGGATAATGCCACCGACCAGGTATTTGTAAAAGCAGAATTGGTGAGGCTTACGGAAAAGATATGTTATGAGCTAAGACAGGATGAGAAGGTTGCGGGTTGTGTGGCTGTAAAAATCCGTTATCCAGATTTTGAAACAACGAGCAGGCAAACTACCATTCCTTATACCAGTGCAGATGATGAGATCATTCCTGTAGTAAAAGCCTTGTTCCAGAAATTGTATAAGAAAGGAACGCCGATCCGTTTGCTCGGTGTACGCCTGAGTGAACTCACGAATGATGCGGTGCAGACCAATCTTTTTACAGACACCGAAAAAAAGAATGATCTCTACAAAGCCATCGATGATGTAAAAAATCGTTTTGGTAAAATATCTGTAAAGCGTGCATCTTCCAATTTGGGCAGGGATCGCTGGGAAGACCCGAAAGGCGGGAGATCTTCTGCACAACAACTTAAACCGGAAGAGTAGGGTCGGCACCGCAGGTCATACCCGGTTCCCAATTTTAATTGGGGTTTCTTATCACACTGAGCTTGCAAAATGTGTTACCAAGCTGCTAAAAAGATATGCTGTACAAGTGAGTGACACAACGATGATGCCATGAAAAACAAAAGACTGTACCATACATTGACCCGCAGAAACCCGCATTATCTATCTATCTATCAAATCGTAAATAGTTTTTTTCTCCAGCACTTTTAAATTCGCATCCCTTGTCATGATCATTACACGGTTAAGCCCGCAATGCTTTTCATTGCAATCCTTACACTTTTCATAAAAATTCAGGCTCACGCAAGGCAGCATAGCGATCGGGCCTTCAATGATCCTGTACACCGCAGCCAGCGATATTTTTTTAGGAGGTGCAGCCAGGAAATAGCCACCGCCCTTGCCCTTCTTGCTTTCCA
>CAYOLS010000122.1:0-9362 GCA_964404845.1 uncultured Ferruginibacter sp.
GTCGGGGTCTTTTTTTGGTTCTATGTTGGACAAGCAAAAAAGAACAAGTAAAAATTACCGTAAATTAATAGCCTAAAAATAAAGTCATGCCTGAAAACAGAAGATCCTTTCTTAAAAAATCCAGCCTGGGGTTATTGCCCGCTGTATTCCCAGCTATTCCTGCTTTGGCAGCAGAAAAACAGGAAGCACAATTTCCTCCCAATGAAAAAATTGTAAAATTTTTTTTCGAAGGCGAATGGTTCAATGAACAGGGCTTTTTGGAAGAATTGCAGGTCGCCAATAAAAAACAACCATTAAAAGCAGACCGCTATGGAAGTGGTGGTGCAGTGGAAGAACTTGAAAAGAAAATGGCGGCACTTACAGGAAAAGAAAAAGCCATTTTTATGCCCACCGGCACCATGGCCAATCAACTGGCAATTGCTACATTGAGCGGAGAGAATACCAAAATATTTGTACAGGACAACAGCCATGTATACAGGGATGAAGCAGATGCTGCCCAATCCGTCTTCAACAAGAGACTCATGCCACTGGCGATGAATAAAACTTATTTCACGGCCGATGAGTTGAAAGCTGCGATCGAGAATTTACCCAATACAGAAGTATTCCAGAGCGGTGTAGGTTGCGTTTCCATTGAAAATCCTGTACGCAGGACGGATGAACGCATTGTACCGATCGAAGAAATAAAAAAGATACGTAACTATTGTACTGCCAATAATATCAAAATGCATTTGGATGGTGCCCGCCTGTTCATGGCATCTGCATGGTCCGGCGTATCTATAAAAGAATATGCTTCTTATTTTGATACGGTGTACATTTCTTTGTACAAATACCTTGGTGCCAATGCAGGCGCCGTATTGTGTGGCGACAAAGCAGTGATCGACAAAATGCCGCACCTTATTAAAATACATGGCGGCGCTATGTACCAGAACTGGACGAATGCAGCTATGGCATCTCACCGCATGGATGGTTTTGAGGAAAGATTAAAAGATGCCATCAAAAGAGCAGATAAAATATTCGAAGGCCTAAACAAATTGCCGGGTGTAAAAGTGAATAAACTGGACGGCGGTTCAAATATGCACCACATGAAGGTTCCCGCCGGGTTGAACCTAGAGGCCTACAGGGAAGAGTTAACAAAAAATAATATCAGGACACCGAGGCCGAATGAAAATGGTGAACTCCTGATATCTGTTAATGAAACATTACTTTACCAGGAACCGGATGCGATTGTAGCTGCCTTCAGATCGGCCATCGAAAAAGCAAAGAGTAAGTAAGGACTTCATTTGTTAGCTCCATCATTAGCACCATCCTCCAGGATGAAGACTAAACAGATCATCTTATGGCTTGAAGTTTGTTTTAGCAAACAAATCAGCATTCAAATTGTTGTATTACAAACCGGCCAATGATCAGCTTTACAGATAAAGGTATTTACTGCGAACAGGGCGATTTTTACATTGACCCCTGGAAGCCCGTAGAGCGGGCGCTTATCACTCATGCCCACAGCGACCACGCAAGACCGGGCAATCAATACTATTTAGCCCATCATTTAAGCATTCCTGTGTTGAAGCTGCGCCTGGGCGCTGATATCAATGTGCAAGGTTGTGATTATGGTGAGACCATGACCATCAATAGTGTGGCCATTACTTTTTTCCCTGCGGGCCACATTATCGGTTCCGCACAAATAAGATTATCGTATAAAGGAGAAACATGGGTGATCTCCGGTGATTATAAAACAACGGATGATGGGGTAAGCACGCCATATGAACCTGTGCAATGCCATCATTTTGTAACAGAATCAACTTTCGGTTTACCAATTTATAATTTTGACCCGGTTGAAAAAATTTATGCTGAGATCAATCACTGGTGGGCAGCTAATACAGCATCGGGTTTGAATACCGTGCTGCTGGGTTATGCCCTGGGAAAATCACAGGCCATCCTGAATGCGCTGGATACAAGCATCGGCAATATTTATTTGCATGGTGCCGTAGCCAATGTGAATGATGCTTTGCGAACCGCAGGTTACAATTTTCCCGGCACACGCATCACCCCGGAAACAGACCGCAAACAAATTACGCCTTCGCTTATTGTGGCGCCGCCTTCTGCATTGGGAACGCCGTGGTTAAAAAAACTGGCGCCTTATAAAGTTGCCATGTGCAGCGGTTGGATGGCATTGAGGGGCGCCCGCAGGCGTTATGGCGTGGACAGGGGTTTTGTGCTATCCGATCATTGCGACTGGAGCCAGCTGAATGATGCCATCAAAGCCACCGGCGCTGAACATATTTATGTAACACATGGCTATGAAACGCCGTTTGTGCGCTGGATCAAAGAACAGCATGCCCTGCAGGCTTATGAAGTAAAAACATTGTTTCATGACGGCGAAATTGAGGGTGACCTATGAAATTATTCACGCAACTCTTTTACGATATTGACCAAACCACTAAGACCAATGCAAAAGTGGCGGCTATGCTGCATTATTTCCGGCAGGCATCGCCGAAAGATATTTTGTATGCGATCGCATTGCTCACAGGCAATAAACCTAAGCGCCCTGTTAAAACAACCGAATTAAAAACATGGGCTGCAGAGTTGGCCTCAGTTCCGGGCTGGCTCTTTGATGATTCTTATTACGTGGCAGGCGATCTTGCCGAAACCATTGCATTGCTATTACCTCCTGCAAAAACAACGAAGGATTATGAGCTAAGCAATATTATTGTTGAACTCGGAAAATTGTACAGCTTACCCGAAGATGAAAAGAAGAAAGTGATCCTGTCTTACTGGCAAAGCATGAACCCGACCGAGCTGTTCATTTTCAATAAACTCATCACCGGCAATTTCAGGATGGGTGTTTCAAAACAGCTTGTGGTAAAAGCATTGGCGCAGTACCTTAACAAAGAAGAAACTGCTGTTGCCCACCAGCTCATGGGCAAATGGGATCCGCAAAAAGAAAGCATCGAAACTTTATTTGCGCAGGATATTACAACAAAATTTTATCAACCCTACCCTTTTTACCTGGCCTATCCTTTGGAAGCTGAAATAGAAACACTGGGTAATATAAATGAATGGATCATAGAACCCAAGCTGGATGGTATCCGTGGGCAACTGATCGTTAGGGACAGTTCGCTGTTTGTATGGAGCCGTGGCGAAGACCTGCTAACAGATAAGTTCCCGGAATTTACAGGACTTGAAAATGTTTTGCCGGATGGAACAGTAATAGACGGAGAGATCATTCCATATAAGGAAGGCGTTTTCCTCGACTTTAATTCCATGCAAACCCGCATCGGCAGGAAAAATATCTCAAAGAAAAATTTAAGCGAAGTACCATTGGTGATGGTATGTTACGACTTACTGGAATGGCAGGGCGAAGATATCCGCCACCGGCCTTTGAGCGAACGAAGGGAATTGCTCATTGCTTTGCTGGAATCGCATGACGTAAACAATACGCTCATCCTATCCAAAGCATTGCCCTTTGAGAACTGGCATGAGGTGGCCGATTTCCGCAGCAAGGCCCGCCAGGAACAATGCGAAGGCGTAATGCTGAAACGAAAAGACAGTCCTTATGAAACCGGCCGTCGCCGTGGCAACTGGTGGAAATGGAAGACCGTGCCGATGACCATCGACGGCGTGTTGATCTATGCACAGAGTGGCCATGGCAGAAGGGCCAATCTTTTTACCGATTATACTTTTGCCGTGTGGGATGATGAAGGAAAGCTCCTGCCCTTTGCCAAAGCCTATTCAGGGTTAACAGACAAAGAAATTTTTGCAGTGGATAACTGGATCAAAAGAAATACGATAGAAAAATTCGGGCCCGTTCGAAGCGTAACACCATACCATGTTTTTGAAATTGCTTTTGAAGGAATCTCTGAAAGCACAAGACATAAGTCCGGCATTGCCTTACGATTTCCCAGGATATTACGATGGCGGAAAGATAAAAAAGCGGGCGAGGCCAATACGATGCAGGATCTGAAAAACTGGCTCAAAATAAATAAATCATAACACAGAATACATTAAATTGAGACATACCATCAACTCAAAACACATGAAAACATTTTTACTTTTTCTTACCTTATCATTTACCAGTCTTATACTTTTTGCGCAAGCTGCGCCCAAACAAAACATGAGCTTTGCTGTAATGAATAATGCTATAATGCCCGAAGTTGGCATTGCCGGCAAATATGCACCAGGGCAACAGGTCTATATTCTTGATCATGCCAACAAGATCGTTTTCAAAACAAAAACAAAGGAAGCAAAGCTGGTAAAAGAAGAATTCGGCTCACACCAGGTCACTCCGCTGGAAAGCAAACCAGAACCTATGTATGGAATGGTAAGCGTTGTGATAGCGCCGGTGGAAGGTGATGTACAGTTTATACAGGCAGACTCAGTTAAAGATATACAGGCGATCAACGATTTTGCAAAACTCCTGAAAGACAGCAATGCCGTGGCTAAAAAATTTAAAGCAACCATTGTTGATAAAGATGGTATGGAATTAAAGAATTCTGCAGAGCAGGAAACAAAACAAATGCTGGAAAACAAAACCTTTATAGTGTTGCGTTTTACTTCAGGAAACAAAACAGTTGAGATCGCCAAATTTCCGAATGCTGTCTTTTTTCGTACCGGCAACAGGATAGTATTTACGCCATCACTGGTTGACAATTACAATATTCCCGCATTCACTATCGGCAACCGTCTTTTTATCGACCTGCTTGGTTACATGGTGCCGGATACAAAATACCCCAAATGCGAAAACTGGAATTCGAGGGTGATGGAAGTTATAGAGAATGATATTATCCAAAGAGGCTTCGCCTGTTACTAGTGAAAATTTCCCCCGGCCCTCCGGAAGGAAATTGATCATAAAAGAAGCTTAACAATAATGAATTCCAACTTCGGCAAGCTCAGTCTTACATCTTGTTTTAATAAGATTCTAACTTAGTGCTGCATGATCCAGTTGTAAATATATTCCGCTGTAGTTTGCCAGTTGGGCAGGCTTACTACGAAGTGGTTGTTGTCATCGAACTGTTTAAAGTCCACTACTGAATTTTTGTTTTTATAACTGTTGAAATTTCTTTTGTTGAGTGAAGCGGGAATGATATGATCTTTTCCGCCTGCGATGAACAATAAAGGCGCATGTTCTTTTTTAAAGCTCACTTTCGCTGCCAGTGTCAGGCCGCCACGGGCAACTCTTTTTGATTCGGGGATGGTATTTTCTTCGTACGCTTTTTGCTGATCCGCCAGGCTCATGCCATTGGTAAATGCATATTGCCATGTTTCAAAAGACATCATATAGGTTTTGTCCAATGAAGTGAACAAGCCCAGCGAACGCCATGCCGATCTTAAGAAAGAAAATTCAAAAGGTATTACGCCAAATGGAGGAACGGAATGTACCGCAACGGCAGCAGCAGCCAGGCCACGGTCCAGTAATAACTGTGTGATCAGACCACCAAATGAATGGCCGATGATAATTGGTTTTTCAGGCAGGGTTTTGATAAAATCAGCATAGCTGTTCACTACATCATTAATAGTTGTTTTGGCCAGGGCTGTATCATTCGGACGTTTATTCCTCAACTCTTGCGGGGTACCGTTCTTATTAGGCCATGCCGGAGCATGGGTAGTATACCCTTTGCTTTCAAAATAAGATTGCCATGGTCTCCAGCCTAAATGGCTTACAAATGCTCCTGTAACAAATACGATTGTTTTTGATTGATTCGCTTTCATGATCGTGTTATTTAATTTTGAATGATTAATTTAATAACACAAAGCTCCACTTTGCGAACGGCAATAATTTTAACCTGGGTTAAAATCGTTATTTGGCCAGCAATCTTTTCCGGATACGGCTGAGGGAAGGTCCCTGGATACCTAAATACGAGGAAATATGGTAAAGGGGAATACTGTTGAATATGTCCGGGTGGTCATTTACCAGGTTCAGGTATCTTTCTTCAGGGCTTTGAAATAAAAAGCTTTCTGTGCGGCGCATGGAAACATTAAAAGCCAGCTCGGCAATGAGGCGGCCCAGCCTTTCCCATTGATGAGATCGTTTGTACAGCCTTTGCAGATCATCATAATGTATGTACATCACTTCTGCGTCTGTCATGGATTGGGTAAAATAATTACAGGGAGCCTGGTCAATAAAGCTCTGGAAAGAAACCACCACTTGTTTTTGTGAAAAGAAGAAAACATTTTTTTCTTCCATGCTTTTATCATCAATATAATAGCTGCGAAAAACACCTTGCAGGATCAGGCCGAGATGCTTGCAGACCTGTTTGTATTCATTGTAATATTCATTTTTTGTAAAGCTGCGGAGCTTCCAGCAATCCAGCGAAAGATCAAAATGATCTTTATCCATGCCCGCAACGACCTGAAGGGTTTGTTGTACGATAGTTATAGGCGCAGGAAGATTTTGATTGGTCATATGCTAATTTAGGAAACTCCTACGGAGTTCGGCACGTTGTGTTTGCGTTTTATAAACAGGTGACTCCTGCGGAGTCTGTTTTAGCGGAGTTATTTAATTTCTTTTATAAAAGTATACTGAATATAGTAGAATACGATACCCTGAACTGGCTTCGACAAACTCAGCCTGACAATTTCTTAGTACGATGAAACCCTCCTTGTCAAACTGAGCCTGTCGAATATGTTACAGCACGGAATGCCAAAACCAGCTTCTGCAGCTCAGCCTGATAACATCTTAGTAGTATACCCCTTTTGTCACACTGAGCTTGTCGAATGTGTTACAACACGGAATGCCAACCAGTCATCAACGGCTCAACCTGGCAACATCTAAAAATTTAAACTTAGTACAACAAACGTTCTTGTCACACTGAGCCTGTCGAATGTGTTACAACACGGAATCCTAAAACCAGCTTCTGCAGCTCAACCTGATAACATCTTAGTAGTATACCCCTTTTGTCACACTGAGCCTGTCGAATGTGTTACACACGAAATCCCAAACCAGCTTCTGCAACTCAACCTGGCAACATCTAAAAATTTGAACTTAGTACAACAAACGTTCTTGTCACACTGTTTCTAACCCGCAAAAGTGTGGGAGCCTGCCAAATGTGTACAACACGAAATGCCCATTTTAAAACCAAAACTTATCGGTAGTTTAGTTGAATGAAAAAGCGCTCATTGTATTCCTTTGCTTTCCTGTTGATGCCATTTGTTACCAGTGCCCAAACAACTGCTGACAGCACCCGCTCCGGTAACCCGCTATTCAAAAGCTGGTATGCCGATCCTGAAGGAGCAGTGTTCAGGAAGCGGTACTGGATCTATCCTACCTACTCTGCGTCCTACAGCAAACAGGTTTTCTTCGATGCCTTCTCTTCTCCCGATCTTATTACCTGGACAAAACATGCCCGCATCCTGGATACTGCTTCCATCAAATGGGCAAAGCGGGCCATGTGGGCACCTTCCGTAATTGAAAAAGGAGGCAAATATTATTTCTTCTTCGGGGCCAACGATATTCAAAACAATAAAGAATATGGTGGCATCGGTGTTGCTGTTTCTGATAAACCGGAAGGGCCCTATAAAGATCATCTCGGTAAACCGCTCATCGATTCCTTTATCAACGGCGCACAGCCGATCGACCAGTTTGTCTTCAAAGACCGGGATGGAAAATACTACCTGATATATGGCGGCTGGAAACATTGCAATATTGCACAGCTCAACAAAGACTTTACAGGATTTGTACCACTGAAGGATGGAACAACTTTTAAAGAAATAACACCTGAGAACTTTGTAGAAGGCGCTTTCATGCTCTGGCGCAAAGGAAAATATTATTTTATGTGGAGCGAAGGTGGCTGGACAGGACCGGATTACAGCGTCGCCTATGCCATCAGCGACTCTCCTTTCGGGCCATTTAAACGCATTGGAAAAATATTACAACAGGATGCTGCCATCGCAAATGGAGCAGGACATCATTCGGTGATAAATGTACCGGGCACAGACGAATGGTATATTATTTACCACCGGAGGCCGCTTACAGAAAAGGATGGCAACTTCCGGGAAACCTGCATAGAACAGCTGCATTTTAATAAAGACGGCTTTATTGAACCGGTGATAATCACCAGGGAAGGCGTAGCTCCCCGACCAATAAAATAAAACGTTACATTTATACAACAGCAAACCCTTATACCTTTTATATGAAACCTCTATTATTCGGATTATTTTTAGCATGCTTCATTTTCCCGGGTTGCAAAACAAAGGAAGCAGAAAAAGTGAGTAAAGAAGAAGCACTTGCCTTTGCCCGTGGCATTGAAAAGCAGGTAGACGATTTTAAAATTGATTTTATTGAAAAAAATATCCATCTCTCTACACTGATGGACAGGATCTATCTCAACGAAAAAAGCAAAAAATTAAAAGGCATTGAAACAGGCATGCAGAAAAACCTGTCCACCAACAATTACGAGAAAACTATTTACGATATCATGGGTGGTGCGGGTACTTTTCGCATGACAAAGCAATATGAAAACAACGGCGTACAACATGTTATATTCAGGATACAAGGCGTGGGTGGCTTCAACTACCTCGATATGGAACTGACCAAACAGGATAAAAAAACCTGGATAGCAGATATGTTCCTGTTCAATACCGGTGAGAACCTGAGCAAATCAATGGGCGACCTTGCAGAAAAGCTGCTGGCGCATGAAGGCAGCAGTATAGAATCGGAACTGGTTGCCAATATGGACCGGATAAAAAAATACATGCGCAACGGGGAATATGAAAATGCCAAAACAGTTTACCTGCGCCTGCCTTATAACCTGCGCAACAACAAACTGTATGAAGGTGTTTACCTGGAAATACTTTCCAAGATCAGCCAGAAAGAATACCTGGCGGAACTGGAACGGGTCACCAAAAAATATGAAGCCCTGCAAGGCTACGACCTGATGCTGCTGGATGTATACCTGGCAAAAAAAGACTTTGCCAAAGCCCTTTCCTGCATTGATGTTATTGACTCTGCCGTAAAGCATGATCCTTTCCTGGATTATTACCGTGGGCTGGTGAGCAATATGAACAACGACAAAGAAAAAGCAGTAGGCTATTTCCAGAAAGTGACAGTGAGCATGCCTGATTTTGCAGACAACTATGCGGAATTATTTGCCCACTACAGTGCTGTCAATGATAAGGAGAATGCAAAAAAGTATTATAATATTTACAAAACGCTCAAGGGTAAAAATTCTGATATCATGAGTTTTTATGAAACACAATACCCTTACCTGGCGGAATAAGTAATACTTATATAAGTTTTCACAACGGCTAAAATTCACCCATAAGGGTGTAAAAGAAGAGTGCTGCATTAGGTAATTTCATGACTTAAATATTTATCATGAAAGCCTCTTTTTTTATAACACTGTTATTTACTGTTGGGTTTGCAAATGCGC
>CAYOLS010000123.1:0-9356 GCA_964404845.1 uncultured Ferruginibacter sp.
GAATGCCGCCCTGTCACGGCGGAGGTCGCGGGTTCGAGTCCCGTCCAGTCCGCAAGATTGAAGATCAACAAAAGTAAAAAGCCTGCAAAATCTATGATTTTGCAGGCTTTTTACTTTTGGACCATATTCAAATTACTCACCTGAATTCGTTCAACTCTCTAAGATTGCATATTGTTCAATTGCTGAACATCTGTTTTTTGAATTGCTATTAAATGCAAACAACATCTTAGACAAAAGTTTTGGTCAGCTTTTCTATCTGAAAAGAAACAAGGACTATCGGGGAGGAGAAATTCCTATTTGTTTGAGCATTACAGTACATGGCATACTGAAGGAAATTTTTGCTGGACTGGCTACAGCCACCAAAGAATCGGTCAAAGCAGGGAATAAAAATACATTGATACTTATGGAGGGTGCGCAGCACTGTAATTGAAACAAACATAATGCTAAAGGTTTACTCCAAAAAGGTGTCCGATGAGGGCTGTCAGCAACATGGCGGCTGTTCCCCAAAAACAAATCCGAAGGCTGGCTTTAAACATGGGAGAACCTCCTGCTTTTGCCGCCATTGAGCCGAGCAATACAAGGAAGAACATACTACAGCCATATTGAAGCCATATCATTTTATTAAGCGGGGCAAAAATGGCCACCAGCAGCGGTAATATTGCTCCTGCAGCAAAAGAGGCGAATGAGGCAAGTGCAGCCTGTAGTGGTTTTGCAGTGGTAAGTTCTGTAATATTCAGCTCATCCCTTGCATGTGCTTCTAATGCATTATGCGCAGTAAGTGCAACGGCAACTTCCATAGCCAAAGCAGCATTTAGTCCACGTGTTTCATAAATGCCTGCAAGCTCTGCCAGCTCTTCTTCTGGCATTTCCTGTAACTCCTTGCGTTCTCTTTCGAGGTCGGATTTTTCAGTGTCGGCCTGGGAGCTTACCGACACATATTCACCTGCAGCCATCGACATGGCCCCCGATACAAGCCCTGCCAATGCTGCCAGAACAATGGCTTGTCTTTCTGTGTTAGCTGCCGCCACTCCCACAGCAATACTGGCTGTTGAAAGAATGCCATCGTTTGCACCAAGTACTGCTGCCCTCAGCCAGCCGACCTTTTGCAGGTAGTGCTTTTCATTTATGCCTGCCATGCAATTATTTTATAGATGTTTACAAATCTCACTCCAATCGTTTTGCTATCAAGGTAAGGATAAAAAACAATTGTCTGCTCCTGTTTTCTGCCACTGCGTGTCGTTATCTGCTGTTGTCTTTTTGGGTTGATGTTCGATTGTCTCATATCCAGTACTGCTAACGCTGAGTATTCCGAAAGTTATAAGTGAGCCTTAACCTGTAATTGCACTGCAACTATTGCAAGGTCAACCAAAGCAGCCTGGTCATTTAAAACGAAGGTTAAGTGACACGATATTAGAGGTAAGGCTATTGGAACGAAGATAATGCCCAAACCTCAGCTCCATCATGTTCAGCCGTTTGATTCCAAAAACTCCTTTCTCCGGCATTAATCTCAGGTTCAAGCCGATGAAATGACTATCAAAATTTCCCAAGTCATAATTGCTGGTATAAAATTCATCAGCAGCCGTATGTTGCTGGTATCCTTTAAAATAATCAATAGCTGTTTGTTTATAGTACCGGTAAAAAGGACTCAGTGAAAAGAAGGGAGATATTTTTACCGGGATCTCCAGGCTGGCCGTGTGCGCTGTTAGCCCCCAGTCGTCTTTGTAAAACCGGTAAAATGTTTTAAAGATAAATTTATCACCTGCAAAATAATTGAACCGGATACCTAGTGGAAGCTTGAATCTTTTATCCGGGAGGTTTTCCTGGTGAACAGATCCATCATTAAAATAAACCCGGTGAAAAGGCAGGCTAAGGTATCCTGTTTGCTGTACCACATCGGCCAAAAGCATCAACTGCATTTTATCATTAATGATCTGTGAGTAGCTGAGCGATCCTGCATAGGTATTCCGGCCGGCACTACCATAATGATAGTCTTCCGGGTCGGGTGTATTGCGCAGTTCTACAGGAGTAACCAATTTTAGCTGATCAATATACACCTGCATCTTTGCCGCAAATTCGCCCATCCTGTTCTTGGTTTTTTGTGCAAAGCCAATATTGCCACCGAAAGACTGATAGTCGAATTCAGTAGAAGACGAAACACCTGCGGATAGGGTAGTGCCTGTTTTTTTATTTTCCATGCTCCAGGTCAGCGAAGGATAAATGCGGGTATCGCCATGCGAGGCTGAGCTGTTGGCTTTAAGGTCAACCTTATCGGAAGAAGCAGATGTGTAATGATCGATGCCAACTTCGAAGCCAAAACTATGTTTTCTTAATTTTTTGTCATAGCGGGTGAATTTAATGTCAATTGTATTGGCAATATCAGTAAGTTTTTGTGAGCCAACTCCACCGGTTACGGCAGCATGGTCTCCGTCCTGCTGGTAGTAACTGGACACCAGGTTGATTTCTTCCAGCTTTAATTTCCTGGGAACAAAACCCGTGTCAGGCATTTTTTCCTGAGCTTTGGTTTGAATAAGCAGCATTGCCGCCATGGCGGTCATAAGTATTTTTTTCATCTGGATGTTTTAATGTTAATTCAATTGCAACCACAACCGCCCCCTGTTTTGCCGCTATTGGCTCCGGAAGCGCCTTCTCTATAGGATTGAAAACTCAATTCTGTTTTTTCAATTTTGCGGTTACCCAGTTCCATTTCACTGTCGTTGAGTTTATTCTTTTGGTATTCCTTTACCGTGCTGCAGGAATGGAG
Source organism: uncultured Ferruginibacter sp. (assembly GCA_964404845.1). GTDB lineage: Bacteria > Bacteroidota > Bacteroidia > Chitinophagales > Chitinophagaceae > Ferruginibacter. The sequence goes on from CAYOLS010000123.1 coordinate 2,762, forward strand.
ACTGGCAGGCGCCGATAGTAACATAACTACCCTTGCCAGAAGCATTATTTTTCTTTTCATTGTAAGCGAATGTTTTTTGTTGAATAAATATTGTTATCGTCATCGATGATGATACAGGCGAAACCGGGTAGCTGTTCTATTAAACCAATGCCCGCTTTAAGGCCCATGATAGTGACAGGCGTAGCCATCGCATCTGCCAGTTCTGCACAGGGGGCGATGACTGTGACACTTTTAATTCCGGTAACCGGCATTCCGGTTTTTGGATTGATGGTATGGGAATATTTTCTGCCGTTGATCACTACAAATTTTTCGTAATTACCGGAAGTAGCAATGGCATTATTGTTCAAGGAGAGATAGGAGAAGGCTCCCGATGGATCATCGGGATGGGAAATACCTACCTTCCACTCTCCGCCGTCGGCCTGCCTACCCCAGGCTTTTATATCGCCGGAAGCATTCACAAGGCCAGATGCGATACCAAGTTTTTGCATCAGTGTTGCTGCCTTGTCTGCAGCATAACCTTTCCCAATTCCGCCAAAACCTATTCTCATACCGGCTGCCTTCAGCATTATGCTGCGATCGTTTTTATTAAGAATGATATTGCGGTAATCGATCAGTCGTACCATCGACCTCGCTTTTTCAATATCAGGAAGAGCAGTCATGTTACAATCAAAATTCCAGAGGCTTTTGTCAATGGAACCATAACTGATGTCAAATGCACCGTCTGTAATGCTGCTAATGCGTATGCTGCGTTCTACCAGGTTGAAAACCTCTTCATCTACCTGTACGGGTTCAATGCCTGCCGCAGCATTTATCCGGTTTGTTTGACTGTTGTCGTTAAAAGTTGTGAGAAGCGTTTCAATGCGGCGCACTTCTGCCACTACCTCCTGTAAGCACTTATCTGCATAGGCAGGGTCATCGCATACTGCGGTAAAGGAAAATATATTTCCCATTAATTTACAGCTATGCGAAAATTCCTTTAACATTTAATTTTTGTGTTCATTTACGATGGCATTGATATTCTTTGAAAATTCTTCTGCGCTGGTTTCCGGAAGTCCTTCCCATTTTTTAATCACTTTTAGATCAGCGTTAAGCAGCAGGGTAAGCGGAAAGCTGCCGCTTTGGTTAAAAAGTTCAGCGAGCTGTTCGTTTCTCTTCACCAATTCCGGTGGAGGCATGTTTTTCTTTTTTCTTGGGAAATCTGCATGTATAATAACCAGCTGGCTATCTGCCATACCTTGAAAAAATGTATTTTCAAAAAAGTCTCTCTGCATTTTAATGCAGGGGATACACCAGTCGGACCCCGAAAAATTAATAAGGATCATCTTTTTGTCCCGGGCCGCAGTCGCCCTTTCTGCAGGTAAAATTTCTTGTGCCATAGCGATGCAGCAAGCTATTGAAAGCACGATGCTTAAAGCAAACCTTTTCATTGATAATGTTTGAATGCGAAAAATATTACATACCCCAATAACCTGGGTACAGGAAAATTTATTGAGGTGTTCGAAGCTAATTTATCAGCAAAAGCGGGGAGGTTGCCAAATATTGGCACAGGTTATAAAACAGGTTCTTTTGCAATCTGTAATAAAGTGTATTATCATGCCAGTAGCTAAACCTGGGAAATACACAGATGAGGCAGGGATAGATGAAACAAAGTTCCCGGCATGTAATAACGCTTTCACTTTTACAGGTTGCTTGGCAGGAGAAGACGGCATGTGCGTATTTTTTTTCCAACGGTTTCCTGTATTCTTTTCATTGTGGGAAACTGGGGTGTTGTTTTTTATATCACCTGAAGCTCCGCTGGCTCCGGCAGAAAAAAAGGCCGGAACGGTATAAATAAAAAGCAGGAATATGGTGATAGATTGCCGCATTTGTTTCAAATATAAACTTAATTCATAAAGAGAAAAATGATAATAACCTGTTGTAACTGTTTTAGTAAAATTTTATCACTTTGTTTAGGAATATCAGTTGGGTGGTTTAAACTGCAAAATCTGTAGCAAACCAGCATAAAATAGGGTGATACAAATACCCATATATTACTTATTCAAAAATTGATTAAGACAGTTATCAATTTATTAAGAATTTCAACTATTCAGGATAGATTAAAATTGTTATTTACTGACTTGATGAAGCATTCATTTTTGTTTTAGAATAAATCCAGCTGTGATCTTAAAAGATAAACGATAGTACTTCTTAGGTCGTAAATGAAAGAAATAGGTAGGGTTAAGTGAATATATTCCTTCTATTTTTTATAAATCAACAGCATATCTGATTATGACAATTTTAAACCAAGGCAATGCAAATTTTTTATTTTCATCATCTGTCCTTATTTTGCAGCATGCTGAATAAGCATAACAGATTTTACCTCTCCTCTGTTTTGTAAAACCTAAAACGCTCTCCTAAACCAGCGTATTACTTATTACTTATTCAGTGCGTTAAAAATCGCTTCCTGGCTATTTTATCAATTCACAATTTCTATGTCAACATTGGCAGGCGGACAGTTTTGTGCTGCCCCGAACCCTGTCATACCAAAAGGAAGTATTCATGTTTTTTGTAGAATCGATTAACATGCCGGTTATAATACTGATATGTATTATATTGGTGGACCTCGTATTAGTTTTGTTTGTCTTTATTAAGTTCAGGAACCATAAACGACACAATGAGTACGAATTATTCAAAGCGCAGGAGTTATTAAAGGAACAAGAGCGGAAGCTCAAAGAAAAAACAGCGGAGATACATTCCCTGCACGAATCAGTTCACCAATCAGCTGTAGAATTACAAAAAAAGGACGCACATTCGCAGGCCCTTCAGCTAAAGGTTAATGAATCTTTTGAAGAACTTTTACTACTGGCAAAAGATAATGATCCTAATTTTTACACCAGGTTCCGGGAAAATTACCCGGTTCTTCATGACAAGCTGCTGGAAATTGACCCTGGACTCAGGATATCCGAACTTACGCTTTGTGCTTATATCTACCTTGACTTTACCAGCAAGGAAATTGCTGACTACACTTTTAAGTCGGTACGAACCATTCAAACCCGCAAATTTCACCTCCGCAAAAAGCTCGCTATAGAGTCAACACAAGACTTTCACAGCTTTATCAAACATCTTATGCGGGTGAATGAAGATATATGATATGTTCTAACTGTTTGAAATTCAATATAAAATAAAATTCACGTAGCTGATACGTAGCCCTTTTTTTGGACAGATTCTCTTTCATGATGTTTTTTGCACCCTGATTCGGAATGATTCGAATCAGGTGTTGTGAAGATATTCTTTTAAAACCTCAGGCTTAATCTTAATGTATTTTAAGATAGCTGTATCCAAATTCCTGATTAAAGCCATTAAGATCATAAGTTCCAATACATATGAAGAACATGTATGAACAAGTAGTCGTGTATCCAGCATGTCCATACATAATTATGAAAGCATGATTTCCGTCTATGCCTGTAAGTGTTTCACTTGCAGGCATACGGGAAAGCTTAAATAATTGTTTTGGTAACATGAATTAATTCTACAAACAGCCGTAGCAATCGAATATATTTTTGCTACCGCTTCCGGAAATACATGTTATCGAAATTTTAAATTGGAGAAACTGATGATTAACAAACAAGAAAAGAAACCCAAATTCACAGCTGCCTTTTATCTAAGGTTATAGCTAAGGGTTTGGCTGTTTTCAAGGCTACACACTCTTTCGTTTTGTTCCCCTAAAACAAAACACAATTGCGATTTTAATATCCTCTGAAATTCGACATTTATCCATGACAACCTGAACTGGATTCCCGGCCCTGATTCTCCGGAGAATTTCAACGTTTGATGTAGCCAGGTTTTACCTTACCAGTTACCAGGATACCTTGTAAACCATCTTATTAATCCAGTACTTATTCAAGCTGTTTTGCAGTTCTGTGAAGAGTTGTGGAATAGTATGTTAAATATGGATTTGAATTAATAAATAAAACTTTTTCTGCTTTTGCAAAAAAGCTGTTTACCATTTAATCACAAGTATATGAGAAAGCTTTTACTCAAAAAACAAATGAATGCAATAAGATCGGTCACCATGATCAGGATGATCGCCTTTTTGATATTCTCCTTATCTATTCCCGGGATCACAAAATCTCAAACACCTACGCTGATTGGCAGTCAAACCTTCCAGGCATCCGGTGCCGGAACAGCAGGTGTGCCCAGTATTGTTTATAATATCCCTGCCGGAGAAAACAGGGTAATGGTAGTTACCATTGCTATTGAAAGAAACCATGGAGCTACCCCCAACAGCAACTGGCCATCTAATGTTGATGGTACGCCTGGAGGTTCCAATACCAGGCCATTAATAAATATTGGAGGAATTGCCACCAATAACCTTGGAAGTGGATTTGGTGCTAATTACCGGTTTCCGGCAGCTGATAACAACAGTGTTTATTTTTGTACACAGTACAGTCTGCAATATTTATCTGATGCCGGCGGTTTACCAACAGGGCCGACTACCATCAGTTTTCCGGATTTGCAAACACCTGAAAATGCAGGTGATGAAATGTTAGTGCAGGTAGCCGTGTATGCGAATGCCAATCCGGTTCCTGTACAGGTCGATTATGCCGGTATCAATTCTTTCTCTTCTACTACCTTATCATTTTCAGGATCAGTACCTGCACTACCGGCAGGAAGGACTGCATCTGCTATTTTATACTTTTCCAATGGTTTTCTAAGCCAGCAGGGTTCCAATGTTACTACCAGTACCGGCTGGACTTCTATGGTCAATACTTCCATTGATAATACAAACGGAACAACACTTATAGGATCAGGTTATGCAAATGAGCAGGACGGTATCCGGTTTGCTTCCGTTTACAGGACCGGTCTTACTACTGCTCCTTCTATTAGTTTTACCCGTTCAGGTACCACAAATATTCTGTCCGCTACAGGTGGAATTTATGCAATTCTACCTTTGGCATCTCCTTCCGTATCAGGTACAGTTTACCGGGATAACAACGGTTTAACAGGAGGTGTTGATGGTGGCGGAACCGGTGGTGGTGTTTGGAATACAGCTAATACCTTATGGGTAAATGCTGTAAAGAACGGCCTTGTAATTGCCAGCGTAGCTGTTAGCAATACAGGGATATTTTCGTTTCCTTCGGGTGGAGCTTTAGTAGAAGGGGATAATGTAAGGTTTCAGTTAAGTAATACACAAGGAACAGTAGGAAGTACTCCGCCATCTGTTGTATTATCAGGTTGGAGTACAGTTGGTGAAAGCACTACAAGTGGACCGAGCGATGGTACGCCAAACGGGGAGTTTACTTTAACTATCGGGGCTGCCAATAGTCCTAATAACACTACCAATCGTTTTGGGGTAACCGCATGTGCGGCAGGAACTGTTGCGCCTACGGTACAAAACATCACCAATGTTTGTCCGGCAACTACTGTTAATCTCAATACTGCCCATACAGGTACCATACCGGCAGGTTCAAGTCTTGTATGGTTTACTGGCAGTTCTCCTTCCGGATCTCCACTTACGCCCGCACAGGTTGCAGCAGCAGGAGCCGGTACCTACTACGCTTTTTATTTTTCTGCGGCCGGTAATTGTTACAGTCCTGCTTCAGCGGCGGCTACAGTAACCATTTCCTCTACTGTAGATACAGATAACGATGGTTATCCTGATGCCTGTGATGCAGATGATGACAATGACGGTATTTTAGATACAGTTGAATCGTCCTGCGTTACCGCATCCTATAATCTTGCCCCTTTTAATGGCAGCTCCAATTCACAAACTGTTTTTGCCAATAATAATATATCGGTTGGCACATCCAGGATTACTTTGGCACATACGCTGAATGCCGGCCTGATAAATTCAAATACCATTAGTGATGCGCACATCGCAGGTGAAGTGGGAGTTAGGATCGGCCATGCGGATGGCACCACAACTACCTATGCCAACAGGATACAGTCTGAGTACTCATTCAGTAACCCTATTTCAGATTTCAGGTTCAGTTTGCATGATGTTGATGCCGGCGATTACATAAGGGTTACCCTTTACAATCAGAATAATACTGTAATAGATATAACAACAGCTCATTTCACTTTTGATGTTACAGATGGGCCCTCTATTGTAATTTTCGATGATGCAACCAACACTTTTTCTTCTGAGTTGTCTGATATTGGCAATAAAACCGGAACGGTTCGCTTTAATTTAACCGGGTACCAGCTATCAAAAATAGTTTTGGAATACTGGGATGTGGCCAGTGCGGGAACCTACACTTTTGTTCCACAATTAGGTACCAGTTGCGATGGAAACCTTGATACAGATGGCGATGGTATCCCCAACCGCCTGGACCTGGATAGTGATAATGATGGTTGCCCGGATGCGAACGAATATTATAATAACACTACTGCTGTTGGTACAGACGGTAATGGTTATTATGGTAACGGTAACCCGCCTGCAGTAAGTTCAAATGGCCAGGTTGTTGCCGCATCTTATACAGGATCTTATACAAATGTTGTAAGAGCTACGCAATTAAATATTACCACACAGCCAGCCAATGCAACAGTAGTTGCCGGAACAAATGTGAGCTTTACAATAGCAGCAACAGCAATCAATACCACAACTTTTGTTGGC
>CAYOLS010000124.1:0-9352 GCA_964404845.1 uncultured Ferruginibacter sp.
TAGAAAGGAACTTTCTCCTGGCAGGTAGCAAAGAAGATAGAAAGAATGGCAGGCTTACCAATGCCACCGTTACCATATCATAATAAAACGACCACCCGGTGATTCGCAATACTTCAGAAAAGCGCTGTATCTCCCAGCCATTGTTTGTTTTATAATTGTAAACAAAGAAGATTGATTTTACCAGGCACAGTAAAATGGTTAGCTTTAATAAAAATATCAAAGCTGTTCGTTCGCTTGCAATGGCTTTCCTGGACCTGTTCAAAATTTATCCTTTAATGAAGAAGGGTTTTCTTACAAACAAATATACGTTGTCGGTTTTCATTCTGCTGGCAATATTGGCAACGGACATATTGCTGCACAGGGGAATGAGCCGAGTGATATTACCCAAAAGCTTTACCAATAAGCGGCAGCCGCAAACCGGTCTTGCAAAATGCGAGCATCCCTTACAGGTAAATGGAAAAATATGGTTCAAAGCTGTAAACAATGTTGACAAAGCAAGAATGATCGACAGTGCTGCCAACGGTTTTGAAATGGATGTTTATTTTGATACTGCAAAAAATAGTTTTTTTGTTTACCACGACAGCTCGGCCATGTCTTCTACCAATGCCGATGAAATTTTTGCGGTAGTTGCGCAAAGAAAGTTGCATACTTCTATCTGGCTCGATTTTAAAAACCTTGCTGAAAAAAATAAGGCAGCTGCATTGCGGCAATTGCAGGACCTTCAAAAAAAGTATCAACTGGCTGGCAGAATTTTGGTGGAATCTTCTGATCCATCCTCATTACAATCATTCTGCGACAGCGGATTTTTTACCAGCTATTACGTACCTTTTTTCAATCCATATACAGAAGACGAAAATGCCATGGTCGGCAGGATCGACAGCATCGCTTCCATGCTCAAAAAATATCCCACATCTGCACTCTCGGGCTATTATTTCCAACTACCATTTCTGAAGAAATTTTTCCCCGTTTTCCCGCTTTTGACCTGGACGGATGATTCAAAGATCAGCCTAGTGAACAGGGTATTTAACTACCAGCTGGAAAAAGATAAGGATGTGCTGATTGTACTCCATGATGTTGAAAATTAACCTGTTAGGTATAGTTTTTGTCGTATAGTAATTCACCTGTTTAAAATTGGTAAAGCATTTGTATAACATGCTTTGAACCAATAAACCAATTTTATGATGAACAGGCTAATAATGCTTACCTGCTTTTTACTGATCGCCGCAGGATTAAGTGCACAACAAATTGACATGTCGATGATCCCTTACAGGCAAGGGGATAAATGGGGCTTTTCTGACCCTGACAGAAAAATTGTAGTCGCTCCCAAATATGATGAAGTGCAATGGTTTTCCGAAGGATATGCAGCTGTAAAAGTCGGCTCTAAATGGGGCTATATCAATAAGGCCGGCAAAATGGTGATACCTGCCAGGTACACTGTAGCAAAATCTTTCCGAAAAGGATTTGTACCACGTGTTGGTAAAGAAGGAGGAGATTCCGTTTTATTTGCCGGTGTATCGGTGAAAGCGGATGGCTACGAAAACTGTATTGATACCAAAGGCAATGTAACCGTGAAATGCCCTGCCATTCCTGAGAACTCCGTTCCAGAAAACAGGGGCCCGGTTGAAACGGTGGTAACGCAAAAAAATTACAGCGTTCCCAACAATAATGGTTTGTTTGATAAGATCGTGGATGACTATAAAATTCCCGGAAGCGATGAGACCTATTATATTGCTGATAAGGCCGGGAAGTACGGTGTCTTCAACACAAAATTTGAGACCATTATTCCATTTGAATATGATGAGATCAGGCTCGACAGGAAATCGCCTACACCTTACCTCAGCGTAAAAAAGAATGGGATGTATGGTATTGCCAGCACGCAGGGACAAATAAGAATATTGCCGGAAAATACAAATGTATTTGCCGTGCAGGCCAATGATGGTAAGGAATACATTATTGTAAAAAAAGATGGTAAGACCTATGTAAAAGATATGGAGAATAAGCTGGTGATCCCGGATGGCTACTCTGATATTGTGTACGACAATGGTGGGTTTATCATTACCGGCAATGATAATATGAGGGGTTACTATTTTATCGACAATACGACCATTGCACCCAAATACACGGATATCAGGTCTGTGAACGGAACAAAGTACCTGATGGTAAAAACATTTGCAGGCAAAACAGGCTATATCAGTTCTTCCGGCAATGAATATTTTATTGAGTAAGGGAGTTAAAAGCATGCAGGAAAACTTCAATGGACACCCATTGAAGTTTTTTTATTTTGGGATAATTTAAAAACCCTAACTTCGGTTTTTAAAAATAGTTGTTTAACTAACTAATTTTTCAAGATGTCAAAAAGAACTATAAAAAAAGTTGCCGTTTTAGGAAGTGGTGTAATGGGAAGCCGTATTGCATGTCATTTTGCAGGCGTAGGATTGCAGGTACTGTTGCTGGATATTGCTCCAAAAGATCTGCCTGCGGATGCAAAGCCTGCTGAAAAAAATAAGATCGTAAACGATGCGCTGGCAGCGGCCATCAAATCAAATCCTTCACCGGTTTATCATAAAGACGTGGTGAAAAAGATCACTACCGGCAACTTTACAGATAATATGAAAGACATTGCTACCGCCGACTGGATCATCGAAGTGGTGGTAGAAAGGCTGGATATCAAACAATCCGTTTTTACTGAAGTGGAGAAATACCGCAAGCCAGGAACGCTCATTACTTCCAACACTTCCGGCATTCCCATTCACATGATGGCGGAAGGCAGGAGTGATGATTTTAAAAAGCATTTCTGCGGTACGCACTTTTTTAATCCTCCACGTTACCTGCGCCTGCTGGAAATTATTCCTACTCCATATACAGACCCTGAAGTAGTTGACTTTTTAATGAACTACGGCGATTTGTACCTGGGTAAAACAACGGTGCTCGCAAAAGATACCCCGGCATTCATTGCCAACCGCATTGGCGTTTTCAGCATGATGGCCATTATGAAAATAATGGGCGACCTGCAGTTAAGCATTGATGAGATAGAAGCGTTGACCGGTCCCGTGATCGGCCGCCCTAAATCAGCCACTTTCCGCACGGCGGATGTGGTGGGATTGGATACACTGATAAAAGTGGCGAAGGGTGTTGCGGATAATTGCCCCGAAGATGAAGCCAGGGCTTATTTCAACATACAGGGCTGGCTCAATGGCATGGAAGAGAAAAAATGGCTGGGCGATAAAACCGGCCAGGGCTTTTTCAAGAAAGTAAAAAACGCAGAAGGCAAATCTGATATACAGGTGCTGAACCTGCAGACGATGGAATACGAGGCTCGCAAGAAACCAAAATTTGCTACACTTGAAACTGCGAAGCCCATCGAAGATCTGCCGACAAGGATCAAAGCACTGGCTTCAGGTACAGATAAGGCAGGAGATTTTTACAGGCAGTTCCATTATGCTTTGTTCTCCTACATTTCTCACCGCATTCCCGAGATCAGCGATGAAGTATACCGTGTAGATGATGCCATGATGGCCGGCTTTGGCTGGGAGATCGGCGCTTTTGAAAGCTGGGATGCATTGGGCGTAGCCAAAACAACCGAAGCGATGAAGGCGGCGGGTTATGCAGTGGCTCCGTGGATCGATGATATGATCGCTTCCGGCGCCAAAACATTTTACAAAGTAGAAAATGGAAAGCGTTTATACTACGACGTTAGTACCAAAGCATATAAGGCAATGCCGGGCGGCGAGGCCTTTATTGTGATGAAAAATTTTGCCAATGAAACCGTTTGGAAAAACAGCGCCTGCCGCACCTATCATTTAGGTGACGATGTACTGGGGCTGGAATGGTACACCAAGATGGGAAGCATTGGCGGCGAAGTGCTGGAAGGCATCCAGAGATCAATTTCTTTGGCAGAAGATAAATACAAAGGCCTGGTGATCGCCAATGAAGGCGCCAACTTCAGCGCCGGTGCTAATGTGGCCATGATATTTATGCTCGCCATTGAGCAGGATTATGATGAAATAGACATGGCGATCCGCCTGTTCCAGAATACGATGATGCGTGCAAGGTATTCATCCATACCGGTTGTGGTGGCTCCGCATGGCCTTGCATTGGGCGGTGCCTGCGAGCTGAGCCTGCATGCAGATAAAGTGATCCCTGCCGCAGAAACTTATACTGGTTTGGTAGAAGTAGGCATCGGTGTAATTCCCGGCGGTGGCGGCACCAAAGAATTTGTATTGCGTGCTGCAGATGAAATGCATGCGGGTGAGCCTGAAACCATCACATTGCAAAATCGTTTCCTCACTATTGCAACCGCTAAAGTTGCCACATCTGCTTATGAAGCATTTGACTTAGGTATCTATCGCAAAGGCACCGATGTAGTGAGCGTGAACCTCGGCCGTCGCATTGCAGAAGCAAAGCAGGCGGTGATCAGCTTATACGATGATGGGTATGTAATGCCGGTGCAGCGCAATGATATCAAAGTACTTGGTCGTTCCGCATTAGGTGCCATGCATGCCGGTATCAATGGTATGTGGAGAGGAAAATATGCTACCGATCATGATGTGACCGTTGCAAAAAAACTGGCCTATGTGATGTGCGGCGGCGATCTCAGCGAGCAATCTTTAGTAAGCGAACAATACCTGCTCGACCTGGAAAGAGAAGCCTTCCTGAGCTTATGTGCAGAAAAGAAAACATTGGAAAGGATACAGGCGGTTTTGAAAACGGGCAAGCCGTTGAGGAACTGATGTAAATAAGAAAGTTAAAATAAGGAATGAGGAAGTAGCTGGTCAATCGAAATACCAACTTTTTCATTCCTTATTTCTTATTAAGTCTTTCTAATTTTCCTGCTAATTCCCCACGCATACAATATTCCATGTAATGCTTTGCGTAACAGGTATATTGCCTGTATTCATTAATCTTACCTTACAGGAGTTTGCGGTAACAGCATATACTTTAAGTTCCAGCGCATATAGCTGACCTGCAGTTCCGCCATTGCTTACAATATCACCCACGATTACCACGGGCGGATTGGTAAAGCCACCGTCAAATGCAATAGTAGTCTCGCCCGATAATGTTTGCGGCTGTAAACCGGTCACACTAAATGCAGCCTCTCTTGTATAATACCTGAGATTGGCGGCGCTGGCAGCATTATACAAAACGCCTTTGTTTCCCTTTACAGTAAGATCTCCACTCAGGCTTGCATCTCCCTCTCCGTTTACAGAAAAATGATCGCCACCATCTACCCGCACTATAAATTTTCCATTATCATTACTGCTATAAGTTCCTATCCTCAGGTCGTCGCCGTTCAACTGTACAAAACCTTTATTGACGCTTGTATTGCCAACTCCTTCTGTTAAAATAAATTCACCGTCACTCACTTTCACATCTCCGTTCACATGCAATTTCGATGAAGGCTCAAAAGTGCCGACCCCCATATTGCCCCCATTATTAACTACTACACGAAGGGTGCCTGTTCCATTGGTGGCTTCTACCAGGCTAAATTGATTATAACCACTGTTATAAGAAAAATACCAATGTTTATTGTCCGCCGTATTATAGATGGCCATTTGTCCATCATTTACCTGGAATGTATAATAATTATTGCCCGGGACACTGCCGATGTTGACACGGTTGTCGAAATAAGCATTTCCGGTGCTTCTGAGTGTTCCGTTCACATCCAGTTTATAACCCGGCGTAGTAGTACCAATGCCTATATTTTGCGCATTGGTTAAATTGTATGATAGCAGGAGGAAAATAAAACAATATTTCATAAGCGGTATTTTATCCCTCAAAACTAAAAACTTTGTTTGCGATGATAAATAGCGAAATAGGGTGAATTAACCAGCTGCCCAACAAGCCACGGAAATAGGAAACAGGGCTTTCAATTAATAAACCACTTTCTCATTCCTTATTTATTATTTTGTATTTCTTATATCATAATTATGGGCATCGCAGAACTTGATACAATCAACCGCATACTAACCTTAAAAGCACACACCATCCTTTATGGCGATGCAGCCTCTGATGCACTTGCACAACAGGTAGCAACAGAAATTGAAACCTACTGGACAGCACCAGCGGCTACGGTTACTATCAAAGGAGTAGCTTATACAGTCGTCTTTAAGATCACCGGCTCTTTTCTTCCCAACCTTCAACCCGAAGAAATTTTTGAAAATGATAATGCCTTGCTGAATTATTTCAGGGTGGAAGAATACAGTGCCATGGACATTTCTTTTGTAGATGGTCTCGGCTGCAATACAGGTTATTTTAAGCTGCTCAATCTTTCCAATAATTCCACCACTGCAGCACACGAATTTGGCCATACGATTGGCCTCACGCATCCGAACGACCTTGATCTCAGGGGTAAAGGCGCACCAGGTATCATGTATCCACGGGGAACCCTGGTCGATCCTGCGTACCAGTATGACCCGGCGGCAGCGGCCGGCGCCATCGGCGGCACCATGAACCCGGCGCACAGGAAAGTGTTGCAAAAAGACATTGATGATCTCCGCCTGCACAAATTATCTTTCTATGATAACAAGGCAGTGGTCGGCGAATTCAGCTCTATCTGGCACCACAAACATTAAGCATCGACCGCCTGTAATTATTTTTATCAGGGAAAATAAAATCTGCTATCTTTCACAAATAATCATTCAAAGATGGCAATTCTTTCCGTTGAAAATCTTTCCAAGAACTATGGTCATATCAAAGCGCTGAAAGGCATCAGCTTTTCTGTGCCCAAGGGTTCTGTATTTGGAATACTGGGGCCGAACGGCAGTGGTAAAACAACCATGCTCGGCATTGTGATGAGCATATTAAAGCCTACCGGTGGCGGTTATAAATTATTTGATGAAACGCCTACCGACGATCACCGCAAAATGATCGGTACTTTGCTGGAAACGCCTAACTTCTATCACTACCTTTCTGCTGTAGAAAATTTAAAGATCACCGCTGCCATTAAAGGTAAAGGCGGGGATGATATTGAGAAAGTACTGCAAATGGTAAATCTCCACCAGCGTAAGAACTCCCCTTTCAGCTCTTATTCTTTAGGTATGAAACAACGCCTGGCCATTGGGGCCGCATTACTCGGCGATCCTGATGTACTCGTATTTGATGAACCTACCAATGGCCTGGATCCTGTGGGTATTGCAGAAATAAGAGACCTGATCAAACAACTGGCGCTGCAGGGCAAGACCATCATCATGGCAAGTCACCTGCTCGATGAAGTAGAAAAAGTTTGCACTCATGTGGCCATTCTCAAACAGGGCGACCTGGTAGCGTCAGGACATGTGGATGAAATATTTGTACATGAAGACATGGTGGAAGTTGGATCGGCAGACAATTCAAAACTGAAAAGCGCCCTGCAGTCAATGCCGGGAGTAACACGGATAAAAGAAGAAACAAATTTCCTGCTTCTTTATTTCCCCATGGGAAAAAGCAATCTCGAAGCAGTGAACCAGCATTGCTTCAATAACGGTGTTGTATTGAATCACCTGCAGGTAAAAAGAAAAAGCCTGGAAAGCAAATTCTTCGAACTCACCAATTCTTAAAATTACTTATAGCAACTTTTTATATGCAATCATTACTAAAAGTAGAGTGGCTCAAAATAAAAAACTACAATGCCTTTAAAGTGCTCGGCATTTTATTTCTTGTAGGTATTTTCCTGAGTAATTATATCATGTTCAGGTCTGTAAAGTCTGCCAAGGAAACAGAAGCCGGCATGCTGATAGGATCTTACCATCCTTACAATTTTGAATATGTATGGCATACGACCAGCTATGTAACGGGCTGCCTGCTTATCATACCGGCCATGCTCATGATCATATTGGTAACGAATGAATTTACTTACAGAACGAACCGGCAGAATATCATTGATGGGTGGAGCCGCCAGCAATTCATTGATGTAAAGATCGCACTCGCATTTGTATTCGCTTTGGTCACCACATTTGCAGTGATCATTACTGCACTCGTATTCGGTCTTTTCTCCGGCAGCGATTTTGCGCTGAACAATATAGAATACCTGTTGTATTTTTTACTGAAGGCTTTTACCTATAATATGATCGCCGTCCTCATCTCTGTGTTGATACGGCGTACAGGTTTTGCTATCGGCATTTTCTTTATTTATCTCGGTGCAGAAAATCTTATTGGTCTTTTGCTCGATGTATGGAGTGTAAAGCTCAGGAATGTGGATGGTGTTGATCCAGGCAGCATGGGTAGTTACCTGCCCATGAATGCTGCAGACGGGCTGATACTTTTTCCTTCTAATCCTGTAAAATCAATGTCGGGCAAAGCCATTGCAACAGATTATTACTGGGTAATACTGGCGCTCGCTCTTGCTTACCTGGTATTGTTCATCTGGTGGAGCAGGAAAAAGATCATTAAGTCAGACCTGTAAGGATCCTTCTTTTTTAAGCGATTGAAGCGCTGCATCAATAGACGGGTATAAAAAGTTGAATCCCTCTTTTTTAATATGCGCACAGCTCACCGTAGCGCTTTTCAGTGCTTCAATGCTTCTTTCGCCCAAAACAATCTTAAGCAGGAAAGCAGGTACCTGGAAGGGCAGGAAGAAATTTCCTTTCACAAGTTTTGCTTCTTTTAAAACAAGTTCCTTCATGCTGGCAGGATGAGGCGCCACAGCATTATACGGTCCGCTCATCTTTTCATGCTCAATCGCAAATAAAAATATCCTGCACAGGTCTTCAATATGTATCCAGCTCACCACTTGTTTGCCATTGCCGGTAATGACTGCCATCCCGAAACGTAAACCTTTTTGAACAGGTTGCAGGAAACCACCATCATTGCTCAATACAATTCCTATTCTTATCGTCACCAGCCGGATGCCTTGTTTGCGGACCGGTTCTATACTTTGTTCCCAAAGCGTACATATGTTCCCAAGGAAATCATTGGCTGCAGGTTCCTGCTCTGTAAACGCATGGCCAGGTTCTTTGTCTGCACCATACCAGCCCACGGCTGAAGCGCTTACTACGGTCTTTACAGAATGGGCATGCTCACTTAATGCACGCACCAATAATGCACTGCTTTGTGTCCTGCTTTCTTCCAGCTCTTTCTTCCAGGCCTTTGTCCAGCGTTTATCAAAAACAGATGCACCTGCCAGGTGAATGATATGATCTGCTTTTTGAATGGCTGTTATATCTATTTCCTGCTTTTTAATATCCCATGCTGCATACGTTATCCCTTCCGTTTTTTTCTTTTCCACAGCATTTCTCGTTAATATGATAATGTTATGACCTTTGGAAATTAGATAACGGCTGAGCGCATGGCCCACCAGGCCTGTTCCTCCTGTAATTAAAATAGTACTCATATTAATTTATAAGATAAAACAACATTTCAGGCATTTTGTTTGTCT
>CAYOLS010000125.1:0-9334 GCA_964404845.1 uncultured Ferruginibacter sp.
GGGGCGTTGGCATTTTTTATGCTGGGCGCTCTATGGTATTCAAAAGCTTTGTTTGCCAATTCCTGGCTGCGTCATGTGAAAATAGATCCCAATACAGAAGACGCCAAAAAGGGTATGGGCGCTATCATGTTCGGTTCATTTATCCTCATGTTCCTGATCTCTTTCGGACTTGCCGTATTGAAAACAAAACTGGGATTGATTGGCGGCTGGATGAGCGGCGTCAAGCTGGGGTTGTTCACAGGCCTGTTCTTCGGTGCCTGCGCCATCAGCATTTCTTATCTCTATGAAAAAAGACCAACGGGTTTGCATATCATTAATGGCGGATATACGATAGTGGGAAGCATTCTTGCTGCGATCATTATCTGCAGCTGGAGTTAAGGTAATTGAAAATTGAAAGGTGAAAATTGAAAGTTCAATGATTCTAACTATTCAACGTTTTGTATAGAATAAAGGGCGCTCATTTAAAAAATGGCCGCCCTTTTAATACTCTATTAATTTTCAACTTTCAATTTTCAACTTTCCATTAAATTACTCAACTCTTGTGATCTTTATTGTATTCGTCGGTAAATGCAGCTCTACCGGTGTACTACCGGTGTTCACTACTACATCACCGAGTTTGATGAATCCTCTTTCTTTTAAAATATTTAGCTGATCAAAAACGATATCATCCAGGCTTTCTTCTTCATCATAAAAGAAGGCACGCACGCCCCAGCTCAGGCTCAGCTGGCTGATAAGGCTTCTCTCTTTACTGAAAATATATAAAGATGTTTTAGGGCGATAACTGCTGAGCATAAAAGCAGTGTAACCGCTCTGCGTCATACCCACCAAAGCATGCGCATGCGCATCTTTGGCCAGCTTGGCAGCGCTGTAGCAAATGGCATCGCTTAAAAAAGAAGGAGAGTGGGGTTGCGGTGCAAGAATATCGTCCCTGTCATAATCATACACGGTAGATTCTACCTGCTGAATGATCTTGCTCATGGTTTCCACCACCAATGTTGGATACTGTCCTGTCGCTGTTTCGCCGCTCAACATTACGGCATCGGCTCCTTCGAGCACAGCATTGGCAACGTCGCTCACTTCACTTCGGTTTGGTTTGGTCCTGTCCAGCATGCTTTCCATCATCTGCGTAGCAACGATCACCGGTTTTGCACGGTGCATGCATTTGCGGATAATATCTTTCTGCACAACAGGCACCTGCTCAATAGGAATTTCCACGCCAAGGTCGCCACGGGCAATCATTACGGCATCGCTTTCTACGATGATGTCCCGCAGGTTCTTCAAGGCTTCGGGCATTTCTATTTTGGCAATTACTTTTATTTTGCTCGACTTGTCTTTGATACGCTGTTTTAATTGCGTGATGTCTGCTGTTTTACGAACAAATGACAATGCCACCCAATCCAGTTTTTGCTCAATGATAAATTCCAGGTCGGCAATGTCTTTTTCTGTAAGGGAAGGCATGGTAAGCGCAGAGTCGGGAAGGTTTACGCCTTTTTTGGGCAGCAGCAAACCACCGAGGCTAACGCTCATTTTTACTTCACGGCTGTTCAGTATCTCTACTACTTTCAGCTCCATTTTACCATCATCTAAAAAGATACGTTCGCCGGGTTGCACATCGGTGCTGAGGTTGGGGTATGAAACATATACTTTGTCCTTATTACCCACCATTTTTTCTGTCGTGAAAATTATTTCAGCGCCTTCTACAAGCAATACTTTTCCATCTTCCAGGTCGCCTACACGAAGCTTTGGGCCCTGAAGGTCGCCGAGGATGGCAATATTATAAGGCTCGTTCTTAATAATGCTGCGGATATTTTCAATTACCGCCTTTTTGTCTTCATGCGTACCATGAGAAAAGTTCAGCCTGAAAACGTTTACGCCGGCTTTTACCAATGCCAGCAGTTTATCGTAGGTATCGCAGGCCGGGCCTACGGTTGCAACTATTTTGGTTCTTTTTTGAGAGTGAGCAATACCTGCGTCTTTATCCATTTGTTGATGCAGGTACTTGCTGATATGTTTGCTCATTGTATTAAAGGATCTTTTATAATTTAATAATTGAAAGAAAAATGAAATGACTGGCCGGTGGCTTAAGCCACCGGCCAGTCATTTCATTTTTAACTCGAAAGAATTTTTACGATCTTCATCCATTCTTCGCTGATGCGTTGTTTCTTTTTCACCGCTTCGTTTAAAGGGATATAATGCATTTTGTTGTTTACGATCCCGACAAAAACGTTGAAACGCCCTTCCATCAGGCATTCTACGGCATGATAACCCATGCGGCTGGCGATCAGTCTGTCGAAACAGGTAGGCGATCCGCCTCTCTGTATATGACCGAGTATGCAAACCCTTACTTCCTGTTTGGGTAATTTTTCTTTAATGATATTAGCTACTTCCTGCGCACCGCCAAACTCTTCACCTTCGGCCACCACGATCAGGTTCACCAGTTTTTTCCTTTTCTCTTTTTCTTCCAGCGATTTTAAAATATTGTTGATGTCCGTTTTTTTCTCCGGTATCAGGATATTTTCAGCGCCGGTAGCGATACCGCTGTGCAGGGCAATATAACCTGCATCACGGCCCATCACTTCAATAATGAAAAGACGGTCATGCGCATCTGCGGTATCCCTTATTTTATCAATGGCTTCTACGGCGGTGTTCACTGCCGTATCAAAACCGATGGTGAAATCTGTTCCTGCAATGTCTTTGTCGATCGTACCCGGCAGGCCGATGCAGGGAATGTCAAATTCGTTGCTGAATATCTGCGCACCACGGAAGCTGCCATCGCCACCTAAAATGACCAGGCCATCGATGCCTCTTTTTTTAAGGTTGTTATAAGCTTTTTTGCGGCCTTCATATTCAAAAAAATCTTTGGAGCGGGCTGTTTTTAAAACAGTACCACCTCTTTGAATGATGTTGGCTACGCTGCGGCTTTCCATTTTTACAATATCATCTTCCACCATGCCGCTGTAGCCACGCATAATGCCATACACTTCCAGCCCATGATAGATACCGCTCCTTACCACGGCCCTGATGGCGGCATTCATCCCCGGGCTGTCTCCTCCACTGCTCAATACGCCAATTCTTGTAACTTTTTGTTTCATCTAGCAATTAAGATATTTAATTAATATAATTTAATTTACATATGGAAGCATTGTGTCAAATGTACACTTTTCCTTTTTAATGCCTTCGTAGTACGAATGATGATTTTAAAATAGTTTCCTGCAAAAAAGCTAACCCAGAACGCAGATCTTTATGATAATCATGATTGCTCATGATGTCTTATCTTGTAAATCATGATCGATCTGCGTCATCAGCTTTCCAAAATTCGGTAGTGCCTCAATTTGAAAATACTGTTGTCAGGCTGAGCTTGCCGAAGCCGGTATCAGATCATAATAACCCCGCCTTCGACAAGTTCCCACGCTTTGCGGGGTTTGCAAACAGGCTGACAGCTCGTTTATATTAAAATTCAAACTGAGCCACAGCCAAAATTCGTGCAATACGCCTAATTCGTGTAATGTATTATCTTCATGCAAACAATTATATAACATGAAAGCATTACTTCTCACCGGGTTTCTTTCTTTAACTTTTGCAGGGCAAATGAATGCACAATACAAATATCCCGAAACCAAAAAAGATTCCCAAACCGATAATTATTTTGGCACAACTGTAGCCGATCCATACCGCTGGCTGGAAAATGACAACAGCCAGGAAACAAAAGACTGGGTAACAGCGCAAAACAAAGTTACTTTCGGTTATCTTGATAAAATTCCTTACCGCAAGCAATGGTTCAATGAACTGGAATCGCTGAATAACTATCCAAAATATTCCTCACCTTTCCGCAGCCACGACTATTTCTACTTTTATAAAAATGATGGATTACAGAACCAGTCTGTTTTGTACCGCCAGAAAGGATTGAACGGTCAGCCGGAACTGGTGCTGGACCCTAATAAATTTTCAGCCGATGGCACTACATCACTCGCAGCTTTCTCGCTATCTAAAAATGGCCGTTATGCAGTGGTCGGCAAATCTGCCGGAGGCAGTGACTGGAGAACATTTTTTGTAATGGACATGCAAACCCTGCAATACCTGCCGGATTCACTGGCATGGGTAAAAGTAAGTGGTGCCAGCTGGCTGGGCGATGGTTTCTTTTACAGCCGTTATCCTTCAACCGGTGCAGGCAAAGAGTTGTCAACCAAGAATGAGAACCACCAGGTGTACTATCATAAAGTAGGTACAGCACAATCGGAAGATAAGCTGATCTATGAAGATCCGTCAAGCCCGCTGGCTTTCCACGGCGTATATACAGATGAAGAAGAGCGTTTTGTTTTCCTGAACATTTCCGACAGGAGCAAATACAAAGGCAATGCGGTGTGGTTTTATGACAATAACAGCACTGATAAAACTTTCAAGCCATTGATCAAAACAGTAGGCGATTATAATTATGGTATCGTGGATGTATACAATGGCAAGTTCCTTGTATCTACCAATGATGGTGCACGCAACCAGCGGATCGTACTGATCGATCCTGCCAATCCCGATAGCAAGAACTGGAAAACGGTGCTTCCGGAAAAAGAAGAGAATATTGCAGGCATTTCTACCGCTGGTAATAAAATGTTCATCACTTATATTAAAGATGTAACGAGCAGGGTATACGTTTATTCCTATGATGGCAAACTGGAAAGAGAAGTGAAGCTGCCTTCTTTGGGTTCGTCAGGTGGTTTTGGCGGGGAGAAAGATGATAAATTTGTTTTCTACACTTTCACTTCCTTTACATTTCCTCCTACCATTTACAAATATGATATAGCAAGCGGCAAGAGTGAAGTATTCCGCAGGCCCGAAGTAAAATTCAATCCTGAAGATTATGTGACCGAGCAGGTGTTTTATCCAAGTAAGGATGGAACCAAAGTGCCGATGTTTATTGTATATAAAAAAGGATTGAAGATGGATGGAAAAAATCCGACCATGCTCTATGCATATGGTGGATTTAATGTGAGCACCAACCCCGGTTTTAGTCCAACGAGAATTTCATGGCTCAATAAAGGGGGAATATATGTTTCAGCCAACCTGCGTGGTGGTAGTGAGTATGGTGAAAAATGGCATGAAGCGGGTATGCTGCTGAAAAAGCAAAACGTGTTTGATGATTTTATTGCGGCGGCGGAATACCTGATCGCAAAAAAATATTGCGACAACAATCACCTGGCCATTTACGGCGGATCAAATGGTGGTTTGCTGGTAGGTGCAGTGGCCAATCAACGTCCTGATCTTTTCAAAGTAGCAATTCCGGCTGTGGGTGTAATGGATATGCTGCGCTTTCACAAGTTCACCATTGGCTTTAACTGGATAGCTGAATACGGCAGCGCAGAAAAAAATGCAGAAGATTTTAAAAACCTGTATGGTTATTCTCCGATGCATAATATCAGGCACAATGTAAATTTTCCTGCAACACTGGTCACTACTGCGGATCATGATGACAGGGTAGTGCCTGCACACTCTTTTAAATACATTGCTACATTGCAGGAGTATAACAAGGATGCTAAAAATCCATTGATGATTAGAGTAGATGTGAATAGCGGGCATGGCGCAAGCAATCTTAAAAAGAGCTTAGAGACAACAGCGGATATTTATTCGTTTATATTTTATAATATGGGGGTGACACCTAAATTCTAAATTTTATTACACGAATCCCGATAGCTATCGGGACGAATTACACGAATTATGCAGGGCCGGTACCGCAGGTCAGACCCGGAAATTTGATAACACCAATTTCAGGCAATTACACGAATTGAAAAGAGTGAGCTAAGGCTCGCTCTTTTTATGGTATAGAAATCAAAAAGGTGAACAATTAAGTTCACCCTTTTTTTATAGTTGAGTTGAAAGAAAACGATTTAATAAAACTTACTGCTTACTTATCTTACTACTGTACCAATTCTGTATATGCCCAATTCGTGTAATTCGTATCCTACATGCGTTCCGGCACATTTATTCCCAACAACCTCATTCCCGTTTTCAACACATTGCTCACCATAACAGCCAGCTGCAAACGCAATTGTTTCTTTTCTGCACTTTCTGCATTGGCAATAGAATGTGCTGTATAAAACGAGTTGAAGCTTTTGGCAAGATTGAATACATAAATGGCCAATGCCGATGGATTCAGTTCTTTGGCAGCCTGTATCAAAATGCCTTCAAACTGTTCTAATGATACCAGCAACTCTTTTTCCAACGGAAGCAGGGCAGAATAATTCATTGCTTCATTGGTAATAGGTTCTTTCCGTAAAATACTTTTTATCCTTGCGTAAGTATATTGTACAAATGGCCCCGTAAATCCGTGGAAGTCGATCGACTCTTCCGGGTTGAAGATCATTTTCTTTTTAGGATCAACCCGTAGCAGGTAAAACTTCATGGCGCCCATACCGATGGTTTTGTAAAGCTGTTCCAACTCTGCAGGTTCAAAGTCTTTTACCTTACCCAGCTCTTCGGTATGTTTTCTTGAGGTGTCGGTCATTTCCTGTACAATGTCATCTGCATCCACCACGGTTCCTTCCCGGCTTTTCATTTTGCCGGTCGGCAGCTCCACCATTCCATAGCTCAGGTGGTAAATATTCTCAGCATTCGGTAATCCTAATTTTTCTGCGATCAGCTTCAGCACTTTCATATGATAGTTCTGCTCATCACCAATTACATAAATGCTTTGGTCAATGCCGTATTCTTCATATTTCTGTTGTGCAAGGCCGATGTCCTGTGTAATGTAAACAGAAGTACCATCTTTACGTTGTACGATCTTCCTGTCTAAGCCGTCATTGGTAAGATCGATCCATACGCTGTTGTCAGCATCCTGTACAAATACGCCTTTCTGCAAACCTTCTTCTACAATTTTTTTGCCGAGCAGGTAAGTATTGCTTTCATAATAGGTCTTGTCAAAGTCACTACCGATGTTTTTATAAGTTTCATCAAAGCCGGCGTAAACCCAGCTGTTCATTTTGCTCCAAAGCTCCATCACGTCTGCCTTTCCTGCTTCCCAGTCCAGCAACATCTGCTGTGTAGCTTTCATGATCGGTGCTTCCTTCTCCGCAGTTTTTTCATCCATTCCGCCTGCAACCAGTTCTTTTATTTCTGCTTTGTAGGCATCATTGAATTTTACATAATAATCACCTACAAAATGATCACCTTTTGTATGGGTGCTTTCCGGCGTAGCACCATTGGAAAACAATTGCCATGCGATCATGCTCTTGCAGATATGAATACCACGGTCATTCACAATGCAGCTTTTGAATACTTCGTATCCATTCGCTTTTAAAATTTCAGCAACACTCCATCCCAAAAAATTATTTCTTAAATGCCCGAGGTGCAAAGGCTTGTTGGTATTGGGAGAAGAATATTCCACCATTACTTTTTTACCATTGGATGACTGCAGGCCAAATTTTTCATTGGAGTAATTATCCTTTAGTACAGATAACCAGAATGCATCTGCTATGCTGAGGTTCAAAAATCCTTTGATGATATTATATCCTGTAAAAATGCCCGCATGATCTGTTACCAGTTTATTGCCCAATTGTTCTCCCAAGGCAGCAGGATTCTGCCCTGTTTTTTTCAACAGGGAAAACAAAACCACCGTGTAATCGCCTTCAAATTCTTCCTTGGTCTGGTTTACCTGGAAATCTGATTCCGTAAACGGCTGGCTGTACAAGGCTTCCAGGCTTTGTATCACATATCCTCTTATTGTATTTTCTATTGACATCTTTATTGTTTGGAGGCACAAAAGTAAGCCATAAGATATTTTTTACGGCGGGTTTATCCCATAAAAAATATATTTTATATTTGTTTTACTTCAAAATGATCCGTCATGAGTACCAATAGCCAGTCACTCGAAGATATCGTTTACAAACTTGCAGACAGTAAAAACAAAAACAGGCCCGGCGCCATTGTCTTCCTGGGAGCAGGCGCATCCTTTACTGCTGGTATACCACTTGCGTCCAATATCATAGAAGCTATCAGTGAAACCTTTAAGGATAAACCAAGTGTAGGAAGGTATTTTAAAAACCTGGATAGTATCAATGCAGGTAAGCCTGAAGAAGAAAAGACAAAAGTGAATTATTACAAGTTAATGGAATGCCTGGATGCTGACGAGATAAAAGAACTGTTCCAGAAATATGTAACGCATGCAAAGCTGAATGTAGCACATATCTACCTGGCAAGCATGATCGAGAAAGGCTACGTAGATTATGTGGTCACTGTAAATTTTGACAACCTGATGCAAAGGGCTCTGGCACTTTACAGTATTTTTCCATCGGTACACGACGTTACCACGCTGAAAGAAAAAGTAACTGATACTATTGACAGGCCTGCAGTGATTCATGTTCACGGGCAATACAATGGTAACTGGCAGCTCAACAAAGGCGGTGAACTAGGCAAAGTGAAGGATATGCTGGAAAATACTTTTGCCAAAATATCGCAGAACCGTACCTGGATCGTTGTAGGGTATAGCGGTGAAGATCCTGTATTTGATACGATTTTCTCTTCCACCAAATTTGATAAAAACCTTTATTGGGTCTGCTACAAAGATCAACCGCCTTCTAAACTGGTGCAGGATGCACTGATCAATAAAACAGAATACAATGCGTCCTGCGTAAATGGTTACGATGCAGATACTTTTTTTATGAAGCTGCACAACAGCCTTAAAATTGAAGAGCCGCATATTTATACCAACCCGTTCCTGATGCTGGAGACTTACCTTGAAAAAATGGTAGACATTACCGGCGAAGAATTTTCCGGTGTAAATGAACGTTTACGCATCAGCAGGGAAAGGGTGAAAGTGGCGATAGGGTTATATGATACTAAGGAGGCTTCCAAATTTCCTGCTGACAAAAATTTCCAGACGGATATAGAAAGGGATAATTATAAACTGAAGTTGTCTGAGATCGTATCCTCCAAAAATTTTGATGAGCTGGATGCGTTGTATGCAGCTATCAAGGCAATGGGACTGGGAGAAGAACTTAGAATAAATGTTTCCGATGCTTATTTCAGCTGGGCATATGAATTGGGCGAAGCAGAAAAGAATACAGCGGCAATAGAAAAATACCAAATAGTGCTGGAGCTGAATGATACAAATGACCTGGCTTACAACAACACGGCTGTAATGTACGACAGGATGAAAATGTACCCGGAAGCCATTCCTTTTTACAAAAAAGCCATTGAACTTAATCCTGGTATTTCCACTATCCATATAGATTATGCGAATGCTTTGTTTAAAAATAAGGAGGCCGAGGAAGCCCTCCTGGTATTCCGGGAAGGGTTGAAGAGAGAGCCCGCTAATAAAGACCTCTACCTTGCTTATGGTAATGCGCTT
>CAYOLS010000126.1:0-9328 GCA_964404845.1 uncultured Ferruginibacter sp.
ACCCTGCACCTACCGGCGCAGTAATGGTGATGGTTCCTGTTGGTGTAGTACAGGTTGGTTGTGCTGTTACCGTAGCTGTCGGGGCTACAGGTGTAGCTGGTGCTGCATTTACTGTTAATGCTGTTACAGGCGAAGTACAACCTGCTGCATTTTGTACAGTGATGTTATATAATCCCGGTGTTAATCCGGCAAATACAGGGGATGCCTGGTAAGGCCCGCCGTTAACGCTGTATTGAAACCCTGCACCTACCGGCGCAGTAATGGTGATGGTTCCTGTTGGTGTAGTACAGGTCGGTTGCGCTGTTACCGTAGCCGTTGGAGCCGCCGGCGCAGCAGGTGCCGCATTTACTGTTAATGCTGTTGCAGCGGAAGTACAGCCTGCCGCATTTTGTACAGTGATGTTATACAAACCTGGTGTTAATCCTGCAAATATTGGCGAAGCCTGGTAAGGCCCGCCGTTGATGCTGTATTGAAATCCTGCACCTGTTGGTGCAGTAATGGTAATTGTTCCTGTAGGTGTTGTACATGTTGGCTGGGCGGTAACACTTGCTGTTGGCGCAGCAGGCGGAACCGGTGCCGCATTTACGGTAAGCACCGTTGCAGTTGAGGTACAGTTGGTAGTAGTATTTCTTACCGTAACATTATACACGCCGGGAGTAAGGCCTGTAAATACAGGCGAAGCCTGGTAAGGCCCGCCAACACTGTATTGTAAGCCTGCCCCCGTTGGTGCTGTAATAGTGATGGTTCCCGTTGGGGTTGTACAGGTTGGTTGTGCTGTAACCGTTGCGGTTGGTGCTGCCGGCAATGGATTTACCGTAACCGTAACATCTTTGGTTAATGGACAACCGGTGGCGGTAGTGCTGCTAACCGTATAAGTATGGGTACCAGCCGGCGGAGTAGCCGTAACCGTAGCGCCTGTTGTTGTATTTAAATTGGTGGCCGGGCTCCAGGTATATGACCCGTTGCCGCCTGTAGCAGTAAGGTTTACAGACGCTCCCTCGCAGATAGCCGGTGCCGGAGGGGTGATATTTAAAATATTTACACCCGTATTGGCAGCAATCGTAAAGGTACAGTTGTCGCCATTGTACCCGTCTATCATTAAATAATACGTATTGCCGGGGGTAAGGCCCGAGGCAGATATAACAGATATAGTGGGCTGGCCTGTACCACTATTGGGATATATATGTTCGTAACAACCATAAGTAGTAACAGGCCCATTACAGGTACCACTAAAGAACAACATCTGCAAACCACCATCCAGGTAATTGGGCCTGATGGTAGTGGGTATCCATACAGAAAAAGAAGCGGTTGTTGCAGATGCTATAAACCTAATAAAAGAGTTGTTCTGTAAACTAAAGCAGCTGGCCGTAGTAAGTGCAGGCCAGGTTTGTACAGAGGGCGCTGCCGTACTGCCACACAGCCCGTTAAAATCGCAGACCTGGGTTGCCGTAGCGCAGGAAGAGGAAGAAGGCAAAGTAACAGCGCAGGAAGGCAGGGCCGGTGGCGGCGGTGCTGCCGTGGTATTGCTAAAGGTAAGCGACCAGCTGTTTACGGTACCGGTACCGGCATTATTCCTCCTGTCGAGTATGCAAAGGCTCCAGGTACCATCGGCATTTTGACCGTTATTAACAGCACCCAGGTGGCCTTCCGGTAAAAAGCTCCCGTTAAAAGGGGCGGTACCAAATTTTATGGGTTGGGTAGCTGTTGCTGTAAAACAGGTAGTATTAAAGTTGTTGCCGGAGCCCCCGTTCTGCATGGTAAGCGGTACCACGGTTCCATCCGGACTGCGCAACACAATTTCCAGGTCGCCTACATCTCCATGGGTAATATTCATACAAACGCTGGCCAGGCCAAGGGTACCGTTGATAACACCGATGCCGGTAACGGTAGCACTAAAGCAGGTTTGGGTAGTAGCAAGCGGCGGAATATTGCCACCTGTGCCATTAAAGGTTTGGGAAAAAGTGGATGTATTGAATAATACAAAGGCAATAACAGTTAGAATTAATCTCATAATAACACTCGGTAAAATGCTGGATTGTAATGAACAAGAGGCGAAAATAAGGATTTTGCCGTATGGTTAATGTAGCAGATGCATTAAGATAATATCAAGTTATTGACAGTTGCTCAACCGGTTAATCTATAAATCTGACTGTCCGGTTTTAAAAAATACCGGCCGCTTGTGTAAAGTACCATTCTACCGCATCAATTCCCCGCTGCCACCGCAGCTTTCACCATAAATATTTCAATTATGATATTAAGCAGGCTGGCTGCATTCGTACTGTTATTGGCCCTGTTCCATTCTGCAACTGCGCAGGAACACAACTTTATCAGTGGTACCTGGCAAAAAGTAGCGGAAAACGGGAAAGATGGCGCCCGCAGCTTTACCAACAACATTACAGATGGGGAGCAATTCAGCTTCCTGCCGCCAGGAATGGTAAGGCACAGTTCCGGCTACATAGGCTCTTATACCTTTTCCGGGCAGCACCTGCAGGTGAACCTGGATGGCGAAAAGCATTACTTCCTGGCATATTATAGTCCTAAACAACCCGATACCCTTTACCTAACCCCGGCTAATGCGGCTTACCAGTCTGCCTGCTTAGAAGCATGTTTTTTCCTGTTTGTAAAGCGCAGCCAGGCCTGGCCAGGAGAAGCAGATACAGCAGTAGCAGCCATCCGGCATTATGTACAGGGTGTAAATAATAATCCGCTTCTTACTATAAGGAATATAACCGACAGCCTTACAGGTGAAAGCTTTCGCTTTTACCAGCTTGGCCCCAACGTGTACAGGATCAGCCAATCTGCACATAGCGATTTTTATTTTAAGGACAACAGGCTGGTATATTCCGTTCAATCAGTTTTGCAGGCCAGCCGCATGGGTTCCTGTGGTGCCATAGAGATAACAACAACCTGCTATTTCCAAAACGGCTCGCTTATACAGGTAAACAGCCATAAAAGCGCCAATATACCCTCCTGCTACCCGTTGCAGCTGTCTGAAAGTGAAATTACACAGCAGGCAGAGCGGCTGTTGCGAAAGTTCAATAGCTTGCCCCAATAATAAATCATTGTCTTGCGTATGAAACTCCTTTCGCTGCTTTATGCCATCCCACTACATGCAGCAGGAGATATTTATCATTATTGGCTATGCCGGCTTTGAGCGGGTTTAAAGAACATTTTGTTTTGTAGCACATTCAGCAAGCTACCAGTAGAAGCCTGTTTAAGAAATGAACTGCCAGGCTGAGCTTATCGAAATCAGCCTTTCATCAAACGCTCTGCCGGCTGAACCTGTCCAAGCCCGGTAAACAAACAGTTTTACAATAACAAGCCGGTTACAAACCTCCCCTTTATTCTCAACCCCTCCTAACCCTCAACTCATCACTCCTTACTCATGCTTCATATCTCGTCTCTCATAGTTCATATCTCATCTCTCTAAATTTTTCCTCAAATTTTATTTATCTTGTACTCTACAAAACTACATTTGCCCTATGACCGATTTTAACCAACCAACCCGCAAAGTGCACGAAGGCCGCAACGTAAAACGCTTTAGAGAAATGCTCGGCATTAAGCAGGAAGGCCTGGCCATGCAGCTGGGTGATGACTGGAACCAGAAAAAAATATCCATCCTCGAATCAAAGGACGAAATTGATGATGCATTGCTGCAACAAATTTCTGCTGCGCTGAAAATACCTGTGGAGGCGTTTAAGAATTTTGATGAGGAGAATGCGGTGAATATTATAGCGAATACGTTTGGAGACTATGCTTTTCCCAATTCATTTAATTATGGAACGATGAATGTTCACCCTATTGATAAGTTGGTTCAACTGCATGAGGAAAAGATTGCGTTGTATGAGAGGATGTTGAAGGAGAAGGAGGAAATGATGGGGAGATTGGAGAAATTGATTGAGAAGAGATAGCTGCAGAAAGAAGCAATATTTATCTATTTAGAGAAATGTGTAGAGCAACTAGTAGGTATTTCTTCGTTACCGTTATATTACATAAATATTAGTTTCATTGTTTATAATAATATCCTTTGGAACATATTTGTAAATTTTTTAAGCTCCTTATTTATCATTATCCTCAGAGTTTTCTTCAAAATCTTGATCAATACCTAAAAAAGATTTCTCATCAAGTTGAATTTGACGATTTTCTAAAGATCTCATTCTTATATATTCGGATTGTTTTTTAAACTTTTCGATTATTAAATCGACAATTGGAGGGAAATCTGAATTTTGTTGCTTTTCAAGATAATACATTTCAATTTCAGCATCTTCTTCTGTTTTAAGGTAATTAAGAAAGATACTAACCCTATTAATTCTTTCCTCAAGTCTCTGAACTTTTTCTTCTTCTGGACCACCTAAATTATTCACCAAGTACATCGAATTGACAAGTTGTAAATAAACATCTTCACTATTAATTGGAGAATCCTGTAATACTAAATCAAGATAAGAAAAGGAATATAAAATATATTTCAAATAATACCATCCTGACGAAGCGATTCTAACCTGCGTAGCATTATTAATGTTATCAATAGCTCTTGTGTTAACTTCAATCAACTGACTCCTAAGCAGTCTATTCAAAGATTTAATTACGTCTTCAGTATTATTAAAACTGTTTTCGAACGCAGAAATCAATTTATTTATATCTGTATACCCTCTTCCTTCTGGATTATAATTTGATTTTAGTTTATCTAATAATGACAATATCCTGATCGTTGTAAAATGACTGGAATTTTTTTCAGGACCACATTCAAAAAGATTTAAAATGGGGCTAAAGGATTCTTTATAATACATCCTATCCCCTAGCATAATTGATTTTAAAAATTCATGAAAAGGAACAAAATAACTTCCATCTCTTCTATAAATGTGGAGCATTTTATCTATATCAGTTGCACCAGAAACAAGGAATGTCCCAAACATTTCTAATGCCATTCTCATATTTCCAAAACATATATGATCAATGAATCTAGCAATGCTCTTATTTGTTTCAAATATGCTATTTTCAACGATTCGTAAAAAATCTGAAATTTTTGATTTATCTTCTTTATAGAATAAGTTTTGATTAAAAATTGAATCAAAATATTTATTATCACCTGCTTCTTCATCGAATAGATTTAAGACGAACTTTATTCTTAATCCAATCATTTTTCTGAAGGGGGGGGATGCAATATGAAACTTTCTATTAATATAAGCAGTAAATACTTTTTGTACGCTAGCTGCGTAGTATGATTCTTCCCTCATTGCAACAATCGTAATTGATCCAATACGGGTCGTCACATGCTGCGCTAGTAAAAATATTTGAGACTGGTAATGTGGTGATAATTGATCGACATTATCAAAAAATAATACAACTGATAAATTTTGTCTAGGTTTGGCAAGTGCTAAAAGTCTAGGAACATATTCGGATAAATTCTGTTGCCATTTCGTTAGATGCTGTGTCAATATTTGTTCATATTCAGGAGTACCTTGAACCAAAGAGTATAAATCAGTTTCTTCTAGTGCTTTTATTTCATCTAAAAAAGCCCTTTTAATATTTCTTCTTGTTTCTAAATGAGGAGAATTATATCTTGTTCTTAATTGTTGCAAAATATTTCTCCATACAAATGGCTCTAAATCAGAAGGGTCAACTGGAGGTTTTAAAAAATCTATTCCAAACCATACAGAATTTTCCAGAGCTTCCTTACCTACTGTTAATTGATACCTTTTTTGAAAAGTAGTTTTACCTGACCCAATACCGCCTAATAACAAAAAAAGTTGCCCATTTCTTTTTGTCATAGCGTAATCAATACTTTCACCGAAAACTCCTGCATCGTCTTTTCCTTGTATCAGTTCTATTCCTTTTTGATCTTTTAGGAACTTAGGCATTACATCTTTAATGACATAATTAATATCATTCGCTGTTAAAGTTAAACTTCTTGAATAAACATAACAATTCTCCAATATTTCAATGTGATCCGGATCTGCAATATCTTCAAAAAAATAAGTTATCACAGGGTGAAGTTGTGTATGAAGCGAGTTCCTAAGAAGTGGTGCATCCTTATCATTTAGGTGACTTACAATTCTATCAAGTCTTCGATGTGGAGATATGGAAATTCCAAATTCGCTATCTAAGCTACCTTTACATATGGCTTCAAACGAAAGCAAATTCCAAAACTCAGTAAAAGTTTCGATAATATTATCTATTGATGAAAATACTCTGGCAAATCCATCTTTCCATGACCCATTTTCTTTAATCGCCCTAAATATAATCCAAGAGTATCCATTTGTTGCAATAGCATATCTTACTCCAAGATCATCACAATAATTTCTTACTTGGAGAATTACTTCCCTTATATTTTTGTCTGATAGGACTCCTCCTGTTAATTTTAAAGACTTACTTTTACTAGTAAGCGGGAATAAAAAAGAATTTCCTTCTCGTTTCGCCTCTACTATTATGATTTTTTTACCCAACGCTTCTAGAAAGTAATCAGAATATCCAGAATCTGAATGAGTTTCACGCTTAATATTTGATTCTGGCCAACGACAAACATCGATAAGTATTTTATCTATTAAATTTACACGAGTGTCTGCTTCACTTACCTCTCCATAGTGATTACAAAAGTCCTCAAATTCAGCTTTGATTTTTTTTAACTTTTCAAAGGCTTTATCAAAGTCATTCATATTGCTTTTATTATGTCTAACGATAACTAAGTTAAAAAGAGTTATTTTATTTTTCAACACTTTCTTCTAGTGATTACAAGTTACAATAACTTTTCAAGTTGCGCATTTACTTTTATAACCGTCTTATAGCTATGGTTAGCGACTCCGTATTGGCACATATTTTATACTGGAATAATTGACTAATTTAGACTTTACAATTTATGACCGATATACAATCATTAATAGACGAGTTAGTAAAGTTTCGCAACGAACGAGATTGGGACCAATTTCATAATCCTAAGGATTTAGCCCTTGCAATTAATGTAGAGGCCGGCGAATTGCTGGAGCTATACCTGTGGAAAGATGCTGCCGATGCTAACATGGAAAAGGTAAAAGAGGAACTTGCTGATATACTGGCCTTTTCCTTATTATTAGCCAATAAGTATGGGTTGGATGTAAAAGAGATTGTACTGGACAAGATCAAAAAGAACGGCGAAAAATACCCTGTAGACAAAGCCAAAGGCACTGCCAAGAAATATAACGAGTTATGAGCACAGCTTCCAACAAGGTATTGATTGACATTTCAGACCCCTACCCGTTCAGCCCAAATAGTTTAAAAGAAATTGAACGTAACAAATGGGTATCTGAACAATGGCCGGTGGTATACTTCATTAAAAACGGGGCAAAGAAAATAGGCTATATCGGCGAATCTGCCAATGCATTATCCCGCATTAAAAATCATTTATCTAATCCCCAAAAGACCGCTGTGCTTAACCAGGTATCCATTATTGGCAGCGAGCGGTTCAATAAGTCGGCTACGCTTGATATTGAATCCAGCTTAATTCAATATGTTTCTGCTGAAGGTAGTTTTCAATTACAAAATGGCAACTACGGAATGCTGAATCACCAGTATTACGAAAAGGCGGAATACAAAAACCTGTTTAAAGAGATATGGGCGCAACTCATAAAGCGCAAGATCGTTGGGCGGTCTCTTGCCGATATTGAAAATTCGCAGGTATTTAAATACTCTCCTTACAAATCACTTAATGAAGATCAATACCTTTCTGTACTGGAGATCATGAAAGAGCTAACCAGCAGGCAATCAGGCAAAATATTTGTGCAGGGCGGAGCAGGCACAGGCAAAACTATACTGGCTACCTACCTTGTAAAATTGCTGAAATCAGATGTAAGGTTTAACGACGATACGGATGTAGATAATGATACATCACAGGAAATAAGATATATAAAAGCATTCCAGCAAAAATATCCGGATGCAAAAATAGCAATGGTAGTTGCCATGAAATCCCTGAGAAAAACACTTCAGAATGTATTTAGTAAAATACCCGGGTTAGACCGTTCTATGGTGATAAAACCTACAGAGACTTTCAATTTAGGTTATAAATACGACCTGCTGATCGTAGATGAGGCACACAGGCTTCGCCAATACCGTAATCTCAGCTGGCGGGGAGTTTTCCTGGAAACCAACAGGAAACTGGGCCTCGGAGAAGAAGGCACTGAACTGGATTGGATATTGGCCAATAGTCACAACCAAATATTTTTTTACGATGCTGATCAATCTGTCCGGCCATCTGATATTGATGAAGAGAGCTTTACAGCACTAATGAAGGAACCTGCCACTATAAACTTAAAGCTTCACTCACAAATGCGGGTGATGGGCGGCAAAGACTATATCAATTTTGTAGAACAACTCCTTGGTGAGAAACGAATAGAGCAGGAAAAATTTGTTGCCAGGGAATACGAACTGCTTGTATTTGATCGCTTGAAAGATATGAAGGATGTACTGGCCCAAAGAGAAGCAAAGCATGGCCTGTGTCGGATGGTAGCAGGATTTGCATGGCCATGGGTTAGTAAACCTAAGAATAAAAAGCACCTCATGGATATAGAAATTGAGGGGCTGCAGTTTCAATGGAATAATATTGATGAGGACTGGATACATAGCCTTACAGCTGCGAACGAAATTGGCTGTGTGCATACTACCATGGGCTACGATCTTAATTACAGCGCTATAATTTTTGGCCGGGAAATTAGCTACAATCCTTCTACAAATACAATTGAAGTTGATCCAAAGTTTTACTTTGATACAAATGGTAAAAATGGCATAAAGAATCCGGAAAAACTGAAAAGATATATCCTGAACATCTATAAAAACATGATGTACCGGGGTATTCGTGGTACTTTTATTTACGCCTGTGACCCTGCACTAAGAGAATATTTTAAGCAACATATACCAGCATATAAAAGCCCGAAAGCTGTTAAACTGTTATCTGCGGCTGAAGCAAAATACAATAACCGTGCTGTACCTTTTATTGATATCTATGCTGCAGCAGGTGAGTTTAGCCCTGAACAACGGCATGAATACTTACAATGGATAGAACTGCCTTACGACCTGAAAGAAAACAATCAATATTTTGTGTGCAAGGTGGTAGGAGAATCTATGAACCTTAAAATTCCCAACGGTTCTTACTGCCTGTTCAAACATTATGAAGGCGGTACAAGAGATGGAAAGATCGTATTGGTAGAAAGCACAGCAATACAAGACCTGGATTTTGGTTCAGGTTATACAGTAAAAGAATACCATAGCTCTAAACATGTTACTGAAGATAGCTGGCAACATGAATCAATTGTTTTGAAGCCTTTATCAAATGATCCCGCCTATTCGTCTATTGAACTTCATG
>CAYOLS010000127.1:0-9298 GCA_964404845.1 uncultured Ferruginibacter sp.
TGGAAAAAGAAATTTACCTGGATACTTTAAAAGCACCGCAATATGCCGGCAGGGTAGAGTTGCAGCAATTGCAGGCTCAACTACGCTTACAGGAAGCCAATGTGGCTTACAGCAAATGGAGTTTTATACCTACGGTAACGGCCAATGGCTCTTACATACAGAATTTCCAGAACGATGATTTTGCGAAACTGTACAGCCAGAATTTTCCCAACTCTTTTGCCGGTATTACGATTGGTGTTCCTTTATTCCAGGGCGGAAAACGAAAGAACAATATCAGCATCGCCAAAAAGCAGGTTGATTTTACCAAGCTCAGCATTACCAATTTCATCAACCAGGCCAACAGCGAGTATGAAACGGCGCTGGCACAATACAAGGCTGGCATGGCCAATTATTTTGCCTTAAAAGAAAACATGGTGCTTGCTGCTGATGTGTACCGCATCATTGAATTGCAATACCGCAGCGGTATCAAAACATACCTGGAGCTGATAACGGCACAGACAGACCTGCGTACGGCGCAGATCAATTATTTCAATGCTTTGTATGACCTGCTGAGCAGCAAGATAGATGTTCAGCGGGCAGAAGGAAGCATCACCGCACAATAACAACCTTTAAAAGTTTTTTAAATGAACAGGATCAAATATTCCGCAGTTGTTTTTTTAGTGATAGCGCTTGCTGCATGTGGTAAAAAGAACCAGCAGGCAGCCATGCCCGCAATGGGGCCTGTGCCTGTAACAACAACTGTAGTGGAACAAACCAATGCTACTTATTATGATGAGTACCCTGCCATACTGGTGCCGCTCAATCAATCAGAAATAAGACCGCAGGTAACCGGTTACATCACCGGTATTTATTTTTCTGATGGAGCAAAAGTGTCCAAAGGGCAAAAGCTGTACAGCATCGACCAGCAAATGTATGCTGCCAATTACCAGGCAGCGCAGGCCAATGTTGCTTTACAGCAAACCAACCTGGACAAGGCACAAAAAGATGCAGAAAGATACAGGCAGCTCGATAAGGAAGATGCCATTGCAAAGCAGCAGGTAGACTATGCAGAAGCAGCGCTGGCAGCCGCAAAAAAACAGGTGGCAGCCGCACAGGCATCTGCCAATGCAGTAGGCGCCAATGTTAGATTTGCTACTATCTATGCACCTTTCAGCGGAACCATCGGTATATCACAGGCAAGGCTCGGCACTTCTGTGGTAGCGGGACAATCGGTGCTCAATACTATTTCCACAGACAATCCGATGTCCGTTGATATTGCAGTGGATCAGAAAGAGATCTACCGCTTCTCCCAATTGCAAACTGCTAAAGGCCTGAATGATTCCACCTTTTCTATTGCTTTTGGGAATGATGTTTATCCATTCCACGGAAAGATAAATATCATCGACAGGGCCGTAGATCCGCAAACAGGTTCCATTAAAGTAAGGCTGAGCTTCCCGAATGATAAGCAGATGCTGAAAGCAGGTATGAGCGCTACGGTAAGAGTATTGAACAACCAGGCACAGTCTGCCGTTGTAATTCCTTACAAAGCCGTTACCGAACAGCTCGGGGAGTTTTTTGTGTACGTGGTAGGCGACAGCAATAAGGTAACACAACGCAAGCTGGCATTGGGCAAAGCCGTTGGGACCAATGTGATCGTGAAGGATGGTTTGCAGACCGGCGAAAAAATTGTGGTGCAGGGTATCCAGAACCTGAAAGAAGGATCGGTGATCACTACCGATACCGCCAGCAAAGCACCGGCAGCAGCGTCTAAAAAATAAGGACTGAATTTTTGAGAGAATTGATTTAGCATCAATAAATAATTACAAATGATAGCTGATGTTTTTATAAAAAGGCCCGTAACAGCCATTGTGGTATCCATTGTGATCGTGCTGGTAGGGCTTATATCGCTCATGACATTGCCTGTGGCGCAGTACCCGGATATTTCCCCGCCAACTGTTTCGGTATCGGGCAACTTTACCGGTGCGGATGCGCAGACGGTGGAGCAGACGACCACCACGGCCATTGAAACACAGATCAACGGTACGCCCGGCATGACCTACATGAGCAGTAACAGTACGAGCAGCGGCCAGAGCAGCATTACCGTGAACTTTGAAGTAGGTACTGATATTAATAATGCAACACTCGACGTACAGAACAGGGTGAGCGTGGCAGAGCCAACCTTACCCGATGCATTGAAGCGCTTAGGCCTTACCGTTAGGAAGAGGAATCCAAGTATCATGATGGCATTGGCTTTTTATTCGCCCAATGGTACGCATGATGCCACTTTTATCGGCAACTATGTGAACCTCTATGTAAAAGATGCATTGCTCAGGGTAAAAGGTGTGGGTGATATCTTTTCCCGTGCAGATGATTTCAGTATGCGGGTATGGCTTAATCCTGAAAAGATGGCCGCACTCGGTATCTCACCGGCAGAAGTAAATGCAGCCTTGCAGGAACAGAACCTGCAGGTAGCGGCAGGTACCATTGGTGGCAACCCGCAGCCGAATGACCAGACCTTTGAATACAGCCTCCTCACCAACAGCCGTATCAATACGGTACCGCAGTTTGAAAATATTATTGTAAGAACAAGGCCAGCAGATGGAAGCCTTGTGTATTTAAAAGATGTAGCCAAAGTAGAGCTTGGTAAATTTGATTACGGTGCCAATGCATTCGTATCAGGTAAGCCCGCCGCCTTCCTGCTGTTGTACCAGGCGCCTGGTGCCAATGCGCTCGATACCTACAAAGGCGTACAGGAAGCGCTTGCAAAGCTGCGTCCTTCTTTCCCTAAAGACATCGATTACAAAGTGCCTTTGGAAACAGCTACCGTTGTACAGGTATCTATCAATGAAGTATTACATACACTGGTGGAAGCATTGATACTCGTGGTACTGGTGGTATTCCTCTTCCTGCAAAGCTGGAGGGCAACGCTGATCCCCGTGCTGGCGATCCCGGTTTCGCTTATCGGTACTTTCATCTTCTTTAATCTCTTAGGCTTTACCATCAATACGCTTACGCTTTTTGCATTCGTACTCGCCATTGGTATCGTGGTGGATGATGCGATCGTGGTGGTGGAAGCCATACAGCATAATATTGATCACAGGAAGTTGTCGGCCAAAGATGCCACCATCAAGGCCATGAAAGAAATTTCTGCACCGGTGATCGCTATCGCATTGATCCTTGCAGCGGTATTTATTCCTGTTGGATTTATACCCGGTATCGTTGGAAGGCTGTACCAGCAGTTCGCCATCACCATTGCAGTATCTGTATTGTTGTCTGCGTTCGTAGCGCTCTCGCTCACGCCTGCATTGTGTATGCTCATGCTGAAGCCCACAGATGAAAATGCGAAGAACAAAAACCTCCTCGACAAATTCTTCTTCCGTTTCAACAACTGGTTCAATAAATTTTCACTCGGTTATACAAGATCGGTAGGAGCCTGGATCCGTAAAACACCGTATGTTATTACCATGATGATCATACTGGTGGTTGGGTTGGTATTCTTATTCAAGACCAAACCCACCGGTTTTATTCCTACGGAAGATGAAGGCCGTATGTTCGTTACCTACGAAATGCCGGAAGCTACAAGTACCACAAGGAGCGTTGCGATGATGAAAGATATCATGGGCCGCCTTGAAAAAATCCCTGAAATAGATGTGGTGGGTGGTCTTGCAGGTTTGAATATCATCAGCTTCAGTAATAAATCGAATGTGGGTACCATGTTCGTAAAGCTGAAAGTATGGGATGAACGTAAAGGCAATGGGCATGATGTGCAGGCGGTGATCGGGAAGATCATGGCTGTAACAAAAGATATCAAGGAAGCAAGGATATTGCCTATTGCACCGCCGGCTATCCCGGGCCTTGGTGCTACCGCAGGTTTCAGCTTCCAGTTGCAGCAAACAGGGACTACGGATGGTGTGAAGGAATTTGAAGCAGTGACCAATAAGTTTTTGCAAACACTGAATGCACAACCGGCTATCGGCAGGGCCTTTACCTTCTTTAATGCAAGAACGCCGAGTTACCAGGTAGATGTAGATAAAGAGCAGGCGAAAAAAAATGGGCGTGAACGTTGCAGAGGTCTATTCAACCATGTCCAACTTTTTGGGAAGCAGTTATGTAAATGATTTTAACCTGTACGGAAGAAATTTCCGTGTGATGACGCAGGCAGAAAATATTTACCGTGGCTCACTTGATAACCTGCAGAATTATTTTGTGCGAAACAGCCAGGGCAATATGGTACCGCTGCGGAATTTAATTACAACCAAGGTAGTAGAAGCGCCTGCGGTGATCTCTCACTATAATGTATATCGTTCTGTAGAGATCAACGGTACCCCGAAAGAAGGGTACAGCAGCGGCCAGGCCATTGAGGCATTGAAGGAAGCGGCCAGGACATTACCGGCAGGTTACGGCTACGAATTTTCCGGCATGAGCAGGGAAGAGATCGCAGCGGGCAACCAGCAGACGACCATCTTCGCTATCTCCATCGTTTTCGTATTCCTATTCCTCGCTGCATTGTATGAAAGCTGGAGCGTGCCTTTCTCTGTACTGCTTGCAGTACCGATCGGGGCTTTTGGTTCCATTCTTACATTGATACTGCTGCCTAAATTATCCAACAATATTTATGCGCAGATCGGTCTCATCACACTGATCGGTCTTGCTGCCAAGAATGCCATCCTTATCGTGGAATTTGCCAAGGAAAGGGTAGATAACGGAACCGACGTGGTACAGGCAACCCTGCAGGCCGTACGGCTTCGTTTAAGGCCGATCATTATGACATCACTGGCCTTCATACTCGGTGTGGTTCCGCTGATGATCGCAACAGGCGCCGCTTCTGTAAGCCGCCAAACCATTGGCTGGACGGTATTTGGCGGAATGCTGGCAGCTACATCACTGGCCATATTCGTGGTGCCGGTATTGTATGTGCTCATCACCAAAGCGGCTTATGGTAAAAGAAAAGTACAGGTTACAAGCAAGCTGGGAGAATAATTTTTATTAGGACTGTCATGCTGAGGAACGAAGCATCTTAATAGCTCACAATATGAGATGCTTCGTTCCTCAGCATGACAGCTATTTGTTCCTCAACAGGACAGATAATTATATCGCTTCAAATAACAGTACTCCGGGAAATCTTTTTATTTTCAGGTATGAAAATAAACCTGCTCCTTGCTTTTTTTGTTTGTTTATCAATTAATGTAGTTGCACAGAATAACAATGCTTTATTCAGCCAAGAAATCGCTTCAAAGCTGGCAGCGTTGCCACTCCATTGCATCAACAACGAATGGCCCAATAAAACCAGTCATGGTTCCGATTCTGCCACCGATCATGTATTGCTTCCGCATGAACTGCATCCTGTATTCTACGGCTGCTACGACTGGCATTCCAGCGTACACGGGCACTGGATGCTGCTGAAATTATTAAAGACATTTCCCGACATTAAAGAGCGGCAACAGATCATTGATGTATTGAACAATAGTTTTCAGTTGGATAAAATGGAAGCTGAAGCTGCTTATTTCTCCAAATACAAAACTTCCGCCTTGTATGAAAGAACTTACGGCTGGGCATGGCTGCTGAAGCTCGACCAGGAACTCTATGAATGGAATGACCCGCTGGGTAAAAAATGGTACGCAGCATTGCAGCCGCTTACACAAAAAGTAAAAGCGTTGTGGACGGCTTACCTGCCCAGGCAAACTTATCCTAACAGGACAGGTGTACATCCTAACACAGCTTTCGGTTTGGTGTTTGCTTTGGACTGGGCCAATACATTGGGTCAGAAAGAATTTGCAGGCCTTATCAAAAAGAGAAGCAGGGAATACTATTTCAGCAATAAACAAACACCTGCCTACCTGGAGCCGGATGGTACAGATTTTTTATCCCCGAGCCTGGAGATCGCCGACCTGATGAGCAGGGTCTTAAACAAGACAGAATTTGTAACATGGCTCAACAGTTTTTACACGCCTGCCGGTATCAATAATATTTTAAAGCTGCCTGTAGTAAGCGATCGCACGGATTACCAGATCGTTCACCTTGACGGTTTAAGTCTCAGTAGGGCATGGTGTTTACGATCCATTGTGAAGCATTTGCCAGCCACGCATCCTTACAAAAAGAGATTCATGGCAGCGGCGGATAATTTTTTACACAAAACAATTCCGCATGTTACTTCCGGTAATTATGGCGGCGATCACTGGCTGGCTTCTTTTGCCGTATATGCTATTTTTAATAACTGATGGTAAATAGTAACTTTGGGCACAAACAAATAGTATATGAATGCCGAGTTTAAACCTAAGGGCTATAATTCATTGTCGCCTTATATAATTTCAAGCAATGCACAAAAACTGATCGAATTGCTGATCGTACTATTTGATGCGAAAGTGACCCGGCGTTATAACCTGCCGGATGAAAAGATCATGCACGCCGAAGTGCAGATCGATGATTCCATTTTAATGATAGCAGACAGCAATGAAAAATATCCTCCCAATCAATCCATCCTGCATGTGTATGTAGATGATGCAGCCCTTACTTTTGAAAAAGCCATAGGAGCGGGCTGTACCATACTGGAACCTGTAACACAAAAAGAAGGTGACCCTGACAAGCGAGGCACATTCACAGATTTTGACGGGAATATGTGGTCGGTAAGTACGCAGCAATAAATAAATGTTACGGGTTGTTTTGTTTCGTGTTGCGGGTTGAGAACCTCATAACCCGTAACTCTCAACCCGAAACCCGCAACAAAAAAATAATCATGAAAGCAAGGGAAGAAATTGTAGAAAATTATATTGAGGGATACAATACATTCAATGTAGAACAAATGTTGAAAGACATGGATGTATCCGTTCAGTTTAAAAATGTGTTTAAAGACGAAGTAACACTGGAACTGGATGGCATCGCTGCGTTCAAAACTCAGGCCAAACGGGCAATGGAATTTTTTTCTGAAAGAGAACAAACGATCAATTCCATCCGGCACAGCAATGGGGCAGTAGAAATAGAAGTGGCTTACCGTGCCATCGCTGCACAGGATCTCCCTAATGGCCTACAGAAAGGGCAGGAGCTGCATTTGACCGGCACTTCGGTATTTACTTTCAATAAGGACAATAAGATCACTTCCGTTACAGATATCAGTTAACAATGTTGCGGGTTATTTGTTTCGTGTTACGGGTTGGTTATCTCATATCTCATCGCTCATAACTCATATCTCGTAACCCGTAACCCGCAACAGTTTTGCCTATTGTTTTATAAACTCCACCCTCCGGTTATTCGCCTTGCCCAACGAAGTAGTGTTCTTATCCAACGGCTGTGATTCGCCTTTGCCATCAGTGCTTAGTCTCGAAGCATCCACATTAAATTCCTTAGACAAAATAGCTTTCACCGCCAGTGCCCTTTTCTTCGATAACTCCATGTTGCTGGCATCATCACCATCACTGTCGGTATGGCCTACGATCAATACTTTCACAGCTGCATTCTCTGACAGTACATTCGCTATGTCTTTAATAGCGCCATAGCTTTCAGGTTTGATCTTATCACTATTCACATCAAATAAAATTCCGTGTGTTACAAATTTTCCTTCGGTGATCAGTTTGTTCCTCGTATCAGGCGCACCAACAGCGAGGCGGATATTGCCGATGTAATAAGCATCGTTGTCATCCGTAGCCGCATCATTTCTGAAGTAAAGGGAATTAAGCTTCATGCCTTCAGGCAATGCCCTCGGCATGTCCCATACTTTTTTATCATCCATATAAACCCTTACCCTTGAA
This sequence comes from uncultured Ferruginibacter sp., assembly GCA_964404845.1. Taxonomy (GTDB): domain Bacteria; phylum Bacteroidota; class Bacteroidia; order Chitinophagales; family Chitinophagaceae; genus Ferruginibacter. Next base: position 7,722 of record CAYOLS010000127.1, read on the forward strand.
TTTTGACGCCAGATGGAAATATGCACGGAAGTTTTTGCAGGCTCACTGAATTTGTCCTGTTCAGCATCATTTTTCAACAACTCTTTTTCATCGTAGGAAGAATAAAAAGCGATCATTCCCTGGTTGCCACCAGCACTCTGTGGGTGAAAGCCTGTTTCAAAACCACCGCCTTTTGGTACACGGCCATTGCCAAAGCGGGCAAATCTGCGGAAATCAGCACCTATATTGGTCGCTGTTGTAAAGCCAACATTAAAGAAGCCGCTGTAAAAGCTAAACTTCTGTGTGCTCAGCAAGTCAAATTCAAGTGTAAAATTATCCGGCAGGTTTTTGATCCATTCGGGATAGAAGACCACTTCCTTTTGTGTCATGAGGAACTTACCTTCTTTGGAACTGGTGGTTACAATTTCACCACTCCCATTGGTATTCCATTTGCCGGGGAAATCGCCAACGGCATCCTGTGAAAAATCTTCGGATGCTACCAGTTTTTCTCCGGGTATAAAATCAAACTTGCTGTAGCTTTTAAAAGTTGCAGGTGCTGCCGGATTACCGCCTGTTTTATTATTGGAAGTCTCCTGGCTTGTACCGCTGCTGTTATCAGAATTGTTTGTGCCATCTTTTTTCTTTGCAGCATTTTCAGCGCCATCCATTCCTTTGTCAATGGCTTTGTCCATTTTCTGGTCTATCTTCTGGTTGACCTTGTTATTTACTTTGTTCTTTGCCCTGTCAAGCAGGTTACCGAATTGCCCGAAGCTGAATTGTACGGCTGCAAAGCAAGCGATCAGGAGAAAAGTCTTTTTCATATAGATGATTTTGGCTATAAAAGTAGAAGGAGGTTTTAAGATGGGCAATACCCTAATTGTGTAATAAGACAAGCTGCTTTATACTAGTAATGGTAAAATTGTTAGAGTGGTTCCATCAATTTTGCAGATACTTTCCTATCCTGGCTCAACATCAGGGAACAAATGTATTTCACCACTATGTACGACTGTACCACATAGCTGCTTCCGACAAAGGGGCTGTAATCCTTTGTCGGTGTCTTTTTTTGGTTCTTTCTTGGACAAGCAAAAAAGAACAATCATTCCGCCGAAGGCGGATTAAAATCCTTTGTAAAATCTTTTACCGAAATTTGTGAAATCATGGATACCAGTCTCAACAAATTCATCAGCGACAGCGGCTTCTGCAGCAGGAGAGAAGCAGACCGATATATAGAGGAATGCAGGGTCACCATTAACGACAAAGATGCGTACAAAGGCAACCGTGTAAAGGAAGGCGATATTGTAAAGATCGACGGCGAACGCATCGGCAAAAAAAAGACAGCGGCCGTTTACCTGGCACTCAACAAGCCCAAAGGAGTGACCTGTACAACTGATCAGAAGGACAAGACCAATATTGTTGATTTTGTGAATTACAAGACCAGGATATTTCCCATCGGCCGTTTGGATAAATTATCGGAAGGGTTAATATTCTTAACCAACGACGGCGATATCGTCAACAAAATATTACGGGCAGGCAACGGGCATGAAAAGGAATACATTGTTACGGTAGATCAGCCTGTTAATAATGAATTTGTTCAAAAG
>CAYOLS010000128.1:0-9264 GCA_964404845.1 uncultured Ferruginibacter sp.
GATTAATCAGTAGGGCTCAATTTAAAAATACTGTCAGGCTGAGCTTGCCGAAGCCGGTACAAGATCATGAATAACCCGGCTTCGGCAAGCTCAGCCTGACATCTCTTTTATATTAATAATTCAAACTGAGCCACTACCAACTTAATCATCAATAAAAGGGCAGGCTTTTTGTTCGTATCTTTATGCTAAGAAGTTTAGTTTTATACAATGGCTACAAAAAAGAAGGCAGCAGAAACAGCAGCCAACCCGGATGATACAATTGAAGTTTTTGGGGCGAGAGAGCACAATCTGAAGAATATTGATATCAGTATCCCAAAAAATAAGCTGGTAGTATTTACAGGCGTGAGTGGCAGCGGTAAATCATCGCTGGCATTTGATACAATTTACAATGAAGGGCAACGTCGCTACATGGAAAGCTTCAGCGCCTATGCCCGCCAGTTCGTGGGCGATATGGAGCGGCCTGATGTAGATAAGATCACGGGGCTTTCACCGGTTATTTCTATTGAACAAAAGACCACCAACAAAAATCCACGCAGTACGGTAGGTACCATCACCGAGCTGTATGATTTTCTGCGTTTGCTGTATGCAAGGATAGGAGAGGCGTATAGCTACAATACGGGGAAAAAAATGGTCAAGTTCAGCGAAGAGGAAATTGTACAATCTATTTTCTCCAAGTTCAAAAATAAAAAGATCAGCCTGCTGGCGCCGCTGGTGCGTGGGCGTAAAGGCCATTACCGGGAACTGTTTGAAGACATCCGCAAAAAAGGATTTCTAAAAGTAAGGGTAGATGGCGAAGTGCTGGACCTTACTGCAAGAATGCAGGTAGATCGTTACAAGATCCACGACATTGAAGTAGTGGTTGACAGGATGCAGGTAACAGATGATATGAAAGTACGCCTGAGCCAGAGTGTACAAAAGGCGCTGGCAATGGGTAAGGACCTGATGTTCCTGCTTATCAACGATGATAATAAGATCGTGCAGTTCAGCAAGCAACTGATGTGTGTTGATACGGGTATCAGCTACGAAGAGCCAAGTCCCAATGCCTTTTCATTTAACTCGCCGTATGGTGCATGTCCTACCTGTAAAGGGCTGGGAACTGTTTACCAGGTAAACCTGGAAGCGGTAATGCCGGATATGACAAAAAGTGTGAACGAAGGTGGTATTGCGGCTTTGGGTGAAGAAAGGGAAGCGTATATTTTTAAACAGGTACAGCAGATCGCAAAAAAATACAAATTCAGCTTAGACAAGCCGCTGAAAGATATGCCGTCGAAAGCAATGAATATTTTGTTGTACGGCAAAGAAGAAGCAACTGAAACCGGTGATGAAGATGTGGAAATGGATGTACCACAGGAAGGACCGATCTATTATGCAACAGAATACGAAGGTATCATCAATATGCTGAAGCGCTGGTTCTCTTCTACCTCTGCTACAGATTCTATGAGAGACTGGGTGGAAAAATATATGAAGCTGAAGCAGTGTGAAACCTGCCATGGTACAAGGTTGCGCAAGGAAAGCCTTTGGTTTAAAGTGGATGAAAAAAATATTGCAGAGCTGAGTGAGACTGACCTTGATGTATTGTTCAACTGGTTTGAAGGAATTGAAAAAAGGCTGAGTGACAAACAAAATGCGATCGCAAAAGATATTTTAAAAGAGATAAGAGAACGTTTAGGCTTCCTGCTGAATGTTGGTTTGACCTATCTTACTTTATACCGTCCTTCCAAAAGCCTGAGTGGTGGCGAATACCAGCGCATCAGGCTGGCAACACAGATAGGATCACAATTGCAGGGCATTACTTATATACTGGATGAGCCGAGCATCGGCTTGCATCAAAGGGATAACCAACGGCTGATATCAGCCTTGCAGAATTTAAGAGATATCGGCAACAGTGTGTTAGTTGTAGAGCATGACAAAGATATTATGCTGGCCGCAGATCACCTGGTAGATATTGGCCCACGTGCAGGCACACATGGTGGCAGCATTGTGGCAGCAGGTACTCCGGCAGAGGTATTAAAAGCCAATTCTGATACAGCTGCTTATCTCAATGGGAAAAAAGGCATTGCTATACCAAAGGAATTGAGAAAGGGAAATGGCAAGTCAATAGATCTGAAAGGTGCCAAAGGAAATAATTTAAAAGATGTTTCTGTGAGCTTTCCTTTAGGCAAGCTGGTGCTGGTAACGGGTGTGAGTGGCAGCGGTAAATCAACACTGATCAATGATACGCTCTATCCTTTGCTGAGCAACTATTGCTACAAGAGCAAAGCTGTTCCGCTGGAATACAAAAGTATCAAGGGTTTAGAGAATATTGATAAAGTTATCGAGATAGACCAAAGCCCGATCGGCAGAACGCCAAGAAGCAATCCTGCTACTTACTGTGGATTTTTTACCGATATCAGGACTTTATTCGCTTCTGTGCCTGAAGCAAAAATAAGAGGCTACAATGCAGGCCGTTTTTCTTTTAATGTGAAAAGCGGTCGCTGTGATGTTTGTGAAGGTGGTGGTATGCGGGTGATAGAAATGAATTTCCTTCCGGATGTATATGTGCACTGCGAAAAATGCAATGGCAAACGCTACAACAGGGAAACGCTGGAGATCCGTTACAAGGGGAAATCCATCAGCGATGTACTGGATATGACGGTAGATGATGCAGTGGAATTTTTCAGCGCTGTGCCTTTTATCTACCGTAAAATTAAAGTGCTGCAGGAAGTTGGGTTGGGGTATATCACGCTTGGACAAAGTGCTGTAACACTAAGTGGCGGCGAAGCACAGCGGGTGAAGCTGGCTACTGAGCTGGGTAAACGAGACACCGGTAAAACATTTTACATTTTAGATGAACCTACTACCGGCCTGCATTTCCAGGATATACAACACTTGCTGGATGTACTGAACAAGCTGGTTGACAGGGGTAATACGGTACTTATCATTGAACACAATATGGATATGATAAAAGTAGCGGATCATATTATTGATATTGGCCCCGAAGGTGGCAGCGGTGGCGGGCAGGTATTGTATGAAGGAACGCCAAAGGAAATGCTGAAAGTGAAGGAGAGTTTTACGGCGAAGTATTTGAAGGAAGAATTCAAATAAGATATGAACGATGAGATAGTAGAAGGCTTTTTTACCGGAGATATTATAATAAAAAAACCATGGCTCGTATTCCATGGTTTTTCATTTTCAAATGGATTCTATCAAATCATTAAAACAATAAAAAAGATAGGGCAAAGCATGTTAACGAAGTAAAAATTGTGGTTTCAGGGGTAATCAACGTTTAAGAATAGACGCTGTTCCGTGGGGGTTTGCTTCTGTTATATACCTCGCCTTATCAAGAACCAAGAATTATGGTTATGGGTTAGTAATTATTTTGTCTTTGTTATTTGATCCGTATTGACCTTTTATGTTGCCTGCTGCATGTGCTTTATGGATCGTAACATACAGCATCAGGCAAACGATCACTACTATTATTTTGTAAATACCCGGATAAAAATTTGTCTCTTTCATTGGATATTTAATTTTACTCTTTTTTTAATACAGGAACGGGCATTTGGTTTGACGTAATGCTTTCCTGTCCACATCACTTGATCCAAGTTTGATCCCCAGTTTAATAACTGTAGAGAAATAAGCGTCATTCTGCTTTGGATTACCTCTCTGTGTGCCGGGTGCATAACGGCTTACAGCTGGAGTAATGATGCCAAACATCTTATCATGTATCTTTCTTGCAACCGCTGCTTCCTGTGGGCTCATATACTGGCTGAAGTAAACAGGGTCGATATAATTGGTACTCACATCATCAATATAATCGGTAAATGTGTGCCTGTATAAAAGCTCAGTACCAATGGTTACTTTTTCGCTGAGGTCGTATTTAATACCAAAGCCCATCGGGATATTCAGTTGTGTGAGTTTGTAAGGTTTCCTGTCAGGATATTGTGTCATTCCCTGGCCTTCTGTGCGTAAAGGTTGCAGCTTGTGCCAGGTAGTAACACCATTAACATCTGTAAGTGAACCTTCTGGATCGAAATGGAATAAACCAACCCCAACAAAGCCATAAGGTTTCAGGCGTGGCTCATAGTCTTCGTATTTCCTGAACATGATGGTAGGATATAATTCTACCGCACCATATACTTCCCACATATTGCTTCTGAAGTCGAGGTTACGCTGTTTCCTCCATGTTTCATGGATACCGCTGCTGTTAATAGCATAATCTTTTCCTGATACATAAGTGAGCTGTCCTGCAACACGGATACCCAGCCAGTCGGTCGGATAAACAGTAACAAAAGCGCCTTTCATCATCTTGGTCAGCTCAAGGTTTATGTCTTTGATAAACCTGGTACCCTTACCGGCATTACCGCCAAGGTCGCCAAGGAAAAATGTTGGACCAAAATTTAAACCTGCTTCTACTTTGAATTTCTGGCCACCAATAATAAGGTGCTGTGAGAAGGAAGAGGAACATAACAATATGCTGACAAACAGCATAGCCATGCGTTTAAAGGTAAACTTGCGTAAAGAAGGTCTCATCAGGAATCAGTTTTAGTCTTTCTATAGTATTTTGGATATTGGCCACGCCGGGGCATAGCATAGACTAAAAACGCAAGCTTTTGGTAATTATTGTATATGTGTGGTAATTATTTCCTTAGCAGCATTTCTACATGAGGAATCCCGTCTTCAAGATAAGGCTCGCTGGTAACGGTGAAGCCTAAATTATTATAGAATGTAGTAAGGTATTGCTGGGCGCCAATTTTAATTTCTGTAACGGAAAAAATAGTACAGGTGTTTTCAATTGCCTTCTGCATCAATATTTTACCATAACCGTCTTTGCGATGAGCAGGGCTGCTCACTACCCGGCCGATGCTTGCTTCCTGGAAGGAAACGCCCGGGGCCAGCAACCTTGCATAAGCAACTAGTAATTCACCATTGAGCCAGCCACACAGGTGCCAGGCGTCCTGGTCCTTTCCGTCGGTATCGAGGTACACGCAATTTTGTTCTACTACAAATACTTCGCTACGCAGTTTTAAAATATTGTACAATTCTGAAGGGCTAAGCTCATCAAATTTTTTACAGGTCCAGGTAATTATTGCTGTCATAATGCGGAAGTATTGTTCATTTTAAATAACATAAGAGAGGCGATACCGGTTGCTCTCTTTTTTGCCAGGTCAACAACAGGCCCGGTAAACATTTCATCCAATGTGCTATTGAATAATTGCAGCCATGCATCAAAGTGTTCCTGCTTGAGCGGGTACTTTTTGTTGAGGTCGTAGTGGACCGCCATTGCATTTCTTTTATAAACAGGATTATCGAGCAAAATACTTTCCCAGAAGTTGACGATGACAGGAATATGATGTACCCAATCCATCTGTACTATTTTGGTAAAGATGATACCAATAACAGGATCTGTTTTTACTTTTTCGTAAAATGCTGTTATGAACAATTCAATATCTGCTCTGGTAGCAATATCCTGCTTAGTATCCATATTTATCTTTCCACCTGTCTTTTAAAAATTTACGGAGTTCTTCTTCCCTTGCATTTTTCTGCGGTTGATAAAAAGCTTTGCCGTTCAGTTCATCGGGCAGGAACTGTTGCTCCACAAAATTGTTTTCAAAGTTGTGGGCGTATTGGTAATCCTTGCCATAATTCATTTGTTTCATCAGCCTTGTAGGTGCATTACGCAAATGAAGCGGAACCGGAAGGTCGCCTTTGCTGCGCACCGTATCAATTGCTTCGTTGATGGCCATGTAAGAAGCATTGCTTTTGGCGGAGGACGCAAGGTAAATAGCGCATTGCGATAAAATGATCCTGCTTTCAGGGTTGCCTATTACATTCACCGCCTGGAAAGTATTATTGGCCAGCAACAGTGCATTGGGATTGGCATTGCCGATGTCTTCGCTTGCAAAAATGAGCATGCGGCGTGCAATGAATTTTACGTCTTCTCCACCTTCAATCATACGTGCCAGCCAGTATACAGCGCCGTTGGGATCGCTGCCCCGCATACTTTTTATAAATGCTGAGATAATATCGTAATGCTGTTCGCCGCTTTTGTCATAGAGCGCAATGCGTTGCTGTGCAATTTCCATCACTGCTTTATCTGTAATGGAATTTCCCTTCATGTTTTCTGCAACGATCTCCAAAAGATTCAGGAGCTTTCGTGCATCACCGCCGGATATCCTTATCAATGCCTCGGTTTCTTTCAGTTCGATCTTTTTCTTTTTCAGCAGCTCATCATTTTCCAAAGCATGCTGCATGAGTTTGACCAGGTCATCGTCATTCAATGCTTTTAAAATATATACCTGGCTGCGGCTGAGCAAGGCACTGTTCACTTCAAAAGATGGATTTTCTGTAGTGGCGCCGATCAGAGTAATGATACCTTTTTCAACAGCACCGAGTAAAGCATCCTGCTGCCCTTTGTTGAAACGGTGTATCTCGTCAATAAACAAAATAGCGCCCGACATTTTTTTGGCGGTGTCGATCGCTTCCCTGATATCTTTTACACCTGCTGAAATAGCACTGAGCTGGAAGAAGGGCTGTTTTAATGTATTGGCAATGATATTGGCGATGGTTGTTTTACCCACACCCGGCGGACCCCATAATATCATGGAAGGAATTTTGCCATTGTCGATGGCCGTTCGCAAAATGCTGCCCTTGCCGGTCAGTTGTTCCTGCCCGGTCAGTTCGTCCAAAGTTTTCGGACGCATGCGTTCTGCCAAAGGGGTGTTGCTCATCCTGTAAAGTTAAACCATTTTGGGAACGCAGATTTTCATGATTGACAGAATAGTATATCAATTTGAAAATGCTGTCAGTCCCGATAGCATCGGGATTACCGTAGCTGGTATTAGATCATGAACAACCGCCTTCGACAAGCTCAGGCTGACATTTCATTATTGATGATGATCTGCGTCATCTGTGTTCTGACTGTGCTTTTTCAATTAATGGAACAATATCATATAAGGCAACAGGGCGTTGTTCATCGTCGATATTGATCACAATGGTATAGCCGTTGGCGCCGCCGGCTTTTATCATGGCCTGTATCAGTTGCTGCTGGTCGCTTTCCTGCCGCTGCCCGGTTTGCTCATTCCATATTTCTTTACTGGTGAGGCAGCCCAATGTAGGCGTTAAAGGATAATAGGGCTGCGAAGTATAATATGCCGGGTTGACGGTGGTGCCATGAATGATGATCTCTGTACGCCCTGCCTTACCTGCATAGTAGCTTTGGTAAGCCGGGTAATAATCCTTCCATTCTTTAGGTAAGAGATTTTTATAATAATTGATATTCCAGGTAGTATCGGTAATGCTGGAGTCTGCATAAAAATGTTTGGGCGACTTTTCAAATGGCATGGTCAATTGAATGTTTACCGTAGGCCCGATAAAAGATGCCCTTGATACATCATAACCTTTCATCCGGAAAATACCTTCCGGTGTATTGCCGTTGGAAAGAAAGCCCGGTAAATTATTGATGCTGCGGGCCAGCTGCGGTACAGAAAAATACCTGCCCATGCTATCCATTATAAAATTTCCGTAAGGGTCTCTTACCATTACAATGCCCGGGTAATCCCTGTTTCTGCGCTGGAAGCTGAAAACAAGCGTATGACCTTTCAAATAATTTTTTTGCAATAAAGGAAGGAGCGAAGGAACATCCACCGGCTTTTTTTGTTGCGCAATTAAAAATGTAAGCTGCTGAAGAATTGGATTGTCCGGGTACATTCCCAGTAACTGTTGCGTTTTAACTGCAAGAAAACTGGCATCTTCCGTTGCACGCCTGCTTTGCAGGATATAGCTGGCACACATGGCAAATATTTTCGGCTGATCTGTCTGCATCAGCAATAATTTCACCGGCTGGTAAAAAGTATCGGGATAGCTGGCATAGAACAATTCCAGCGCTGCTCTTTGGAAGCCTGCTGACCTGTTGTGCATTTGTTCTGCCGCTATTTGTATCCTGCCGTCGATCCACATGGACCTGTAACGCAGCACTTCTATGGCATTAAAAGCATCCTGCCAGTTCTCTTCCGTAGAATCCGTTAAATCGTAGCTAAGATTTTTATTGATGGTTTGCTGCACCAGGTTGCGGTACATTTTCTCCCGGTTGGCTTTTAAAGCGCCTTTGAAAAACAATTGGCCATAAGTATGTGTGCTGAAAAAGCAAATAGCCACAAAGCAAAACATCCGTATCATAGCTGCAAGATAAATTTTATATACATTTTGTCTTGTTAAAAACTATTGAATAGTTGGCATAAAAAAGCCCCGCTACTAACGGGGCTGTATATTTTTTAAGAACTAAGCTTTGAGATCAAGCTTTATCTGTAATTCATCAAATTGTTTGTTATCGATTTCGCTTGGTGCATCTATCATCACATCCCTGCCGCTGTTGTTTTTAGGGAAGGCGATAAAATCACGGATACTTTCGCTGCCACCCAAAATAGAGCAAAGCCTGTCGAAGCCAAAAGCAATACCACCATGCGGTGGAGCACCGTATTCAAAGGCACCCAGCAGGAAGCCGAATTTGTGCTGCTGCTCTGTTTCATCCATGCCCAGCGCTGCAAACATTTTTTGCTGCAATTCTTTCTGGTAGATACGGATAGAGCCACCGCCCACTTCATTACCATTCAATACCATATCATAAGCATTGGCCTTGATGTTGGCATAAGGATGCTTTAAATATTCTGCCGCATTTTCAATAACAGGATTGTTGCCGATCATTGTTTCAATATCACCTGGTTTGGGCGAAGTAAAAGGATGGTGCCTCGCTACCCAGCGATTGTCTTCTTCTGCATATTCAAACAGTGGGAAATCCAGTACCCACAATAATTTAAATTCATCTGCCTTGCGCAAACCTAATATAGTACCCATGTACATGCGCAGATCGCTTGCAGCTTTACGGGTACGTTCTTCCGGTCCTGCTACAATGAGTATAAGGTCGCCTGCTTTTGCATTGGTTGCTTCCGCAATGGCCTTTAATTTTTCTTCGCTGTAAAATTTATCTACGCTGCTTTTGAAGCTGCCGTCTGCATTACATTTGATGAACACTAATCCTTTCATGCCTACCTGCGGACGTTTTACCCATTCGGTCAGCTCATCTGTTTGTTTGCGGCTGTATTCGCTGCAACCCGGTGCTGCCAGTGCGATCACCGTTTCTGCTTCATCAAATACTTTAAAGTCAACACCGTTGATCAAAGCAGAAATGTCTTGTTGATCCTGGAAAGTATGTGATGGAAATTTCAGGTTGGTCAGCTTCATACCTCGTTCTGCAGGTTTTAAAAACCGGTGCATTTTCAAAGCGGGCAA
>CAYOLS010000129.1:0-9250 GCA_964404845.1 uncultured Ferruginibacter sp.
TATTCCAGGTACCATTGCCCCAGTCTTTTTTCAAACCTATTTCCTGGTTGTTACCGGTTATCGGTTTTACAGTACCACCATTTCTTAATCTACCTGTTTGCGGAATGAATGATTGGTCGTACAATGCATAGGCCGACATTGTTTTGTTGATGCTATAGCTTACACCTGCACGTGGTGTAAAATGTTTTGCTTTGTCTGATGGAGATCCATAAGCGCTCTGGCTCAGGTCGGTATAACGTCCCGCAACAGTAACCCTTACCTTGTCATTAAAGAAACCTAATTCATCCTGTATGTAAACAGCGGTATAGCGTTGGTTTATCAGGCCACCTGCTTTTTGTGCTCTCGCAGTAAGGCTTGTGCTGCGGTCAAAAACAGGGAACCCATTTACAGGTGTGCCATAGTTGGGTTGCAAAGGATTAAATTCACCGCCATTGGCTGAATCGAGTACATGGCTCTGGCCCCAGTCAGCGATATAACTTTTATCACCGATATCCAGCCCGCCCAATAATTTATGCTGTATAGCACCCGTCTGTACTTTACCATTGATGAATGCCTGTACTAATGTGATATTGCTTTGTGCATCCCAGATGCCTACGCTTCTTATCACCGTACCATCGGGGTTTACTACAGAAGGCCAGAGGCTGCTACCCACCTGGTTGTATTTTAAATAACTTGCCTGCGTTGTTAATTTCCAGTTGTTGTTGATCTGGTGTTCGAGATTGACCAAAAATGTCTGGTCAGTGATCTTTGTCGGGGCAAGACCCGGCGCCATCATGGTAAAATTCTGTGGCAGCTTTGCATAACCATCAGGCCCGAAAATATAATAGGAACCTACATCACTCATTTTCGCAAACTGGTAAGTGTATTCTGCGGTCAGTTTTGTTTTGTCATCTACCTGGTAAGACATAACAGGTGCTACGCTATAACGATCATTCTCTTCATAAGCCCTGAAAGATGCTTTGTTTTGCGCAGCAAGATTTAAGCGGTACAATAATTTTCCGTCTTTGCTCAGCTTTCCATCCATGTCAAGGGTAGTGCGGTATAAGCCGAAGCTTCCTACAGTTAAACCCAGCTCTTTTTTGGTCTGCCCGCTTGGCTTTTTTGTTACCACATTATATAAACCCGACGGGTCACCGCTGGATAACATGAAACCTGCAGGGCCTTTTACAAATTCAATTCTTTCTACAAAGCTCATGTCTTCTGTAAGCGGACCCCAGTAAGAAGCTACTACATTAAAGCCATTGCGGAAAGCTTGTACCTGAGATCCTCTCATAGAAATATTGGTGTATAGATCGCCCCAGTGTTCCATACGAACGGCACCGCTTACATTTCGAACCAGGCCATCGCTCATGCTGATGATCTGCTGATCGCTCAAAGCTTTTATTGTAACAACCTGTATGTTTTGCGGCAGTTCCAATAAAGGGGTTTGTAAGCGAAGGGAAGAAGAAGTTTTGTTTACTTTCAGGCTGCTTCTTCCGTCTGCAACTACCACTACAGATTCCAGTTCCTGCGATTCTACAGAGAGCCGGATATCAGCAGTTGTAGTCTGATCACCTGCTACTGAAATACTTTGTGTGTATTTTTTATTGCCTACAAGGGTAACTGATAATTCCCAATTGCCTGCTTTTATATTTTTTAATTCGTATTGCCCTTTTGAATTGGTGCTGCTGTATTTTTTGAGCGCCGTTATCTGAACTGTTACGCCTTCGGCCGGCTGGCCATCGGCAGTGGTAATTGTTCCTGCTACTGATCCGTTCTGTGCTGCGAGGTTGAAACTGCATCCCAGTGCAGCTACCAGCAATAGCATCCATTTTCTCATACTAACGTGTGGTTTTATCTGTTTGGCGGGCACACGCCGGAAAAACTTTTTCCGGTATCTGGTAAAAGAAAAAACCGGGTGGCCCTATTAAAATTTTTTTGTACGCTTATTAACGGGCGCAAATGTAGTGGCGGGCAATGGGCTTATGGTCCGCAATGAGGAAAACGGTTTACGCAAAGGGGAAACTGACTGTTGAATGACAAAAGTTGGAACGCAGATTTTCATGATCGTCATGATGTATTATGAACGTATCATAAGAATAAGGAATAAGAAATGTATAGTAAGAAATAAGGAGCAGGCTAACAGCTCATAGCTTTAATTCGTGTAATTCGGAAAATCCGTGTTATCCCAAAATAAAAAATGGTTGCTCTTTTGGAACAACCATTTACTTATTAAAATATTTTTAATTACTCAACCACGGTAATGCCTGTTGCAGTAACCCTTAATTCCTGCTGAGGTTTTGTGATGGCTGCAATTTCTTCAGGAGATTTTTTAGCATCTTCTGCATAGTGACGAAGTTCCGCTACAGAAACGGTTTTGCTTTTCAGTTCACCGTCTATTACAATGGTTTTACCTACAGCTGCCGTTGGAACGAAGAACCCATAATCTTTCATCTTCACAAGCGCAGTGGTGCTGTCATTCACGGCAAGCTTTATCCAGCAGCCTTTTTTGGGGCATACTTCCAGCACTTTTGCTTTTATTTTTGTTTGAACCGCACCGGTCTCACCCAGTTTAGCAGCAGCGTCTTTAATGGCTATGGCACCATCAGGGCTTATTTTTTCACCATAAGAATCACCTACATTGGCATCGCCGGCAGGAGGTTGTGCATTGGCGAATAAAGCCGTCATTACAACTATTGCAAACAAAAAGATCTTTTTCATAATTTATTTTTAGAGGCACAAATTTAACGTGTAAAAGCTTACCACAGCCGCCGCTAATGTAAAAAAAGATGTAAAACTTTAATTTATATGATGTTGTCGTCATTTGTTAGCTGCTCTGCTTCATTGGCATCGCACTCTTGTACTGCGGTATTTCTGTTCACCGGGGTTTGAAAAATTAAAAATTAACACCAAAATTATTAGTATATAAATGCTAAAATATTTAGCTTTACTTCATAAAACTACTATGTATGGACCAGGACCAATTTTTCAGCGCAGCCTACAAAGGCAGCAAACAGTACAGCCAGCATGATATACAAACAGCCAATGCCACGGGTTTTGGCGCAGCCGCCGATGACTATATGGAGCGGGGAATTGACCTCAATGAACAGCTCATCCGTAACAAACCTGCTACTTATTTTTTTAAAATGAAAGGCGATGCTATGAAGGATGCAGGCATTTTCGACAATGATATTCTAATAGTAGATCGCTCTATTAAAAATGCGGGCGGCCGTATCGTCGTTGCTGTTCTGAATGGAGAGCTGATGGTCCGCAGGTTCCACCAAAATTTTTCATCGGCCTTTCTCATCCCGGAGAACGACCGGTATAAGACGATCAATTTGTCGGAGTTTGGGGAGTTTGCGATTTGGGGGGTGGTGATATATTCTATTCATGCGATATAAACCCCTGTCCCCTCCATAATCACCCCGATGTTAAGCAATACGATGAGGAAAGAGAAAAGATCATCCGGTCCCTGGGCATAGAATTTTTAAGATTTTCAAATGATGATGTGTTAAATAAAATGGACAGTGTAATAAATACGATCAATAGTTTCATACAGGATACATTAACAAAAAAACAAAAAGAGGGGACGCCGGTTCCCCCTTTAGGAGCTAGGGGGTTATGTACGCCATAATAGACTGTAACAATTTTTACTGCTCCTGCGAAAGATTATTTCTTCCGCACCTGGACAAGCATCCCGTTGTTGTGCTCAGCAACAATGATGGCTGTATTGTGTCCCGCAGCGACGAAGCCAAAAACCTGGGTGTGGAAATGGCTGGTCCTTATTTCAAGGCAAAGCCTTTGATCAAACAACACAATATTGCGGTGTTTTCTTCCAACTATGGATTGTATGGCGACATGAGCTGGCGGGTGATGGAAACATTGCGGATCATGTTCGGTAAAAAAAACGTGGAAGTATATTCTGTAGATGAAGCCTTTGTAAACCTGGAAGGTTACCAGCCGGATTTTCTTCCAAAACTTGCAATGGAAATAAGGCTCACAGTTGAAAAATGGACCGGCATTAAAGTTTCAGTTGGAGTAGCCCCTACCAAAGTGCTCGCCAAGCTCGCCAACAATCTTTCCAAAAAAAATAAAGAGAAGACCGAATGCGTGCTGGTGCTGGATGACAAAGAAAAAATTGACAAGGCATTGCGGCATACCAAAGTAGGAGATATTTGGGGTGTGGGCAGGCAGTATGCAAAAAAGCTGAATGAATGGGCCATTTATGATGCCTACCAGCTAAGCCGCATGAGCGAATCTTTTGCAAAAATAAAATTAGGCGGCGTAGTGGGTGTCAGGCTCATAAAAGAACTGAGAGGAGAACCGGCAAAAGATATGGAGGATGATCTTGTTAATAAAAAAATGATCGCCACTACCCGGATGTTCGGCAGCCCTGTTACCAATGTAAATGATATTAAGGAAGCCATCGCCACTTATACTTCCCGGGCGGCGGAAAAACTGCGCAGGCAACACGGCGCAGCAAAAACCATCAGCATTTTTGTAGTAAAAAAAGAAGAAGACCACAATGTAAATTTCCGGGGTGCTACCATCAGCGCCTATGCTACCTTGCCTGCCGCTACTTCCTTTACGCATGAGTTGATAAAACCTGCGATTGAGCTGGTAGATAAACTTTTTGAAGATGGCAAGATATATAAGAAAGCAGGGGTAATGCTCAGCAGCATTGTGCCCGATGAATCCATTCAGGGAAATTTATTTAAGACCGATACCAAGAACTGTAGCAGGAAACTGATGGACATGATAGATAATATCAACTTCAGCCAGCGGGACGATGTGCTGAAATTCGCTGCCAGCGGCACTACCCGTAACTGGAAGATGCGGCAGGAACTACGCAGCAAACGACACACTACACGGTGGGAAGAGCTGTTTGAAATAAGCTGAACTATTCTTTTACTCTTTCAAAAATGAATTGCTCAATAATGGCATAGTAAGAAATAAAGCTGCCGTTTTTAGTGTATTCAATCACCGAAGGATAATTTAATATCAGATAACCATTCTTATCAATCCCTATCTGTGATACACCAGAGCTTGATTTGAAAAGTTTATACAACATCAGGTAACGGTTGCTTTCTATTTTAAATTTGGAAGCTATCTTTCTCTTAAAAGAAGTTTTACCTGCCTCCCTGGCATATAATTGAAATTGATTTTTTTCAAAGCTGGCAAATGCCTCATCGTTGCTTTTGTCGTTCAGCACTGTGTCTGCGGCCCGGTAAATGGTACGGGTAGCCATATCGGCAGAATCATTGAACCGTAAGCTCCTGTAAGAGATCATACGCCAAAGGCCCATCACATCAGTTTCATCTTTTATCATGATGCCTGTATCGAGCTGAGCATGCGGCATGATAGAATTAGGGTTGATCATGGTGCGAACGCCGTTGGTTACACTGCTCATGTTTGCCTGCGTTTTACGAAGCGCAGGCGTTAAAAATTTATAGTAGATCTCAAAGTCATGATCCCACTGCTCAAAAGTTAAACCGGGCAAAGAAATTTTATAATTTGCCGGGAAAGTTTTGGTCGTTTTGGGTTCGGCTGAGATCTTGTCAAACCTGCTATCGCTTTGTCCGTAAACAAAACTGTTGGCAGTAAGCGCTACCAGCACAACAATGATCTTTGTGATCTTTTTCATAGCTAGAAATTGTCGGTATCATCTGCGGTGATAACCCTTTTTGTTCCATGCAATATAAAATACAGAATGACAAACGCTGTTAATACGCCCAGGCCGATCAATGCAGCTGTTGGATCATCAATAGCAATACTGGTGCCTACAAACAGATAAGCCAGGATAAATATGACCGGCATCAGCGGAAATAACTTCATTTTGTAAATACCGGTATTATCCAGGTGTTTTGTTTTTTTACGGAACCAGAAAATCGTAGCAGCGCTCAATATCATTCCAAAGCAATCCAGGAAAATGGTGAATGCCAGTATCTTTTCAAATTCCTGCGAAAAGAACAAAATGATGATGCAGATAGCGGTGAATACGGTAAGCGAAAATGTAAGCACATTGGTCTTGCTGTTGCGCTTTGCAAATACAGAAGGCAGGCTTTTGTCTTCGCCCATGGCAAACATCACACGTGGGTTGCTTAACAAAGATCCGTTTACATATGCAAGGATGCCCATGAACAGGAACACAGAAAACACCTGTGCGCCTGTGCTGCCGAATATCCGGTCGATGACCACATAAGCGATCTCTCTTTCTCCTTTCATTTGATTAAATCCTACAATATTATAATAGCTCAGGTTTACCAAAAGATACAAGGCGATAATAACAAGTATCGCAATAAAAATTCCTTTGGGAATTGTTTTAGAAGGCTGCTGTACTTCCGTTCCAAAATTGATCGATTGCTGGTAGCCGCCATAAGTAAATGAAACGGCGATCAGGCTCACGCCTAAACTTTTTACCCAATCGATCCAGGTAAAAGAACCTGCCTGTGTTGCGCTTGCTGTTGCTTCGCCAGTGGCATATTTATCCGGGAAGAAAAGTGCTGCGATCAATACCAGCAGCATACCGATCTTGATGATCATTAAAATATTTTGCGCACGGGAGCTTAATATCAGGCCTCTTAAATTGATCAGGTAAAAAGCAATAATGGCCACGCATCCAAGCAATGCTTTGTCAACATCCGTCCAGTTGCCCGGGAATAATTTTAATAAATAACCGCTGCCGATCAATGCCACACCGCTAAGGCTGGCAGCATTACTCACCAGTATCAAACAGTTGATGGCGAAGGCTACGCTTGGGTGGTATGCTTTGGCAAATACCTTGTAATAGCCGCCGGTAGCGGGATAGCGGCTGCCGATCTCTGCATAGGTCAATGCGCCACACAAGGCAACGATACCGCCGATGAACCAGGCGCTGAAATAAACAGAAGGGTCAATAGCATCTTTAGCGCTGGTAGCTGCAGTTCTGAAAATTCCCATACCAATTACAAAACCAATGACGATCATGGTAAGAGAAAACAGGTTGAGCTTATGCGGGGTTTTTGTCATTGGGAAAAGATAGGGATTTTTTTGGAACGCAGATGGTCATGATTGCCAAACGGAAGTTAATAGACCATGGTCTATAAAAGAATATCATGGCTGAAGATTATTTATTATTAATGTACCCTGTGAGAGAGAATTGAAAAGAATTTTGATCCACTATGGACTATTAGCTATTGACCATGGACTATTTCCCCTACATTTGCACCGAATTTGGTTCCTGTTCCGGTAACAACCGGGATCGGATTAAAAGGGAAGTCCGGTGCAAATCCGGCGCTATCCCCGTAGCTGTAAGATCTTCCGCACTGCGGAAATCCTGGTTCTCCACGCCACTGTTATTATGTAACGGGAAGGCAGCCAGGGTCAGATCGAGCCAGAAGACCTGCCAGGTTCAGTTATTATTATTCAAAGCTTTCGGGTGAAAGGCTTGGATGAGCGATCTGCACCGCATTGCATTTTTCTTGTCTATGCCTGCCTGCCGTTTTAAAATATTATTTTGAAGCAAACCTGGAGACATATCATTTTTATCAGCGGCTTTTTATTGCCTTCCTTTCTGTATGCACAGCAAAAAGATACTTTACCTGCTGTAAAAATTATTTCACAGGAATTGACACCTGCCAATAAAACGGAAGTGCCGGTACAGCAATTGAATAAAAAAGAGCTGGCTTCACTCAACAGTATTTCTGTAGCTGATGCAGTAAAATATTTTTCAGGCGTTCTCATAAAAGACTACGGCGGTATAGGTGGATTGAAAACAATTTCTGTTCGCAGCCTCGGCGCCAATCATACCGGTGTGATGTACGATGGTATTATGATGGGCGATGCGCAGGGCGGACAAATTGATTTGGGAAGATTATCACTCGACAATGTAGAGCGCATACAACTTTCTGTGAGCCAGCCGGAGAATAAATTGCTGCCTGCACGGTCTTATGCCAGCGCATCTGTGCTTTCTATTGTATCGGCCACGGCGGGAATTCAAAACAAATCAGCTTCTGTAAAGTTGAAAGGCGGATCATTTGGTTTTTTCAATGGAGCTGTTTCGCTGCAATCCCCGGTAGGAAAACATTTCAGTCATGGACTGAACGCAGAGTTTCAAAGAGCAGATGGCAGGTATCCTTATAAAAATTATGTGGCAGGTAATGCTGATAGTAAGCGGTTGAATGCAGACATGAGATCATATCGTGCAGAATACGATGCCGCACTGGCCATCAGCGACAGCAATACCATCCGGCTCAAACTTTATTATTATAATTCAAAAAGGGGATTGCCGGGTGCTGTAGTGTTGTATAATAATTTTTCAAGCGAACGGCTAAACAATGAAACATTTTTCACACAGGCAAGCTGGAGAAAAAATATTTCAGCAAGAAGCAGGTTGTTGTTCAATGCAAAATTCACTAAGGATTATAAATATTATATCGATCCTTCTTATCCTAATAGTGCCGGTAAGCTGGAAAATGAATTCCATCAAACTGAGTTTTATATTTCAGGGGCATATAATTACAGTTTATCAAAAGCTGTTAGTATCAGCTATGCCAGTGATTATTTTAGAAGCATACTAAAACGTACAGATGATTTCGCAACAGGCTTTGCCGATCCTGCAAGAAATACGTTCCTCAATAATATCGCTATTGCATTTGACAGGAGCAGGTTGAGTGCTCATGCCAATGTCCTGTACACAGCCATTGATGAAAAAGTGCCGAATGGCACAGCAGGAAGAGAACTAAACGAATTTTCACCAGCAGCATCTGTATCGTACAGGCTTTCTGACAATTCTCCGTTTCATGTAAGAGCGTTTTACAAAAGAATTTTTCGGGCGCCCAGTTTTGATGACCTGTATTTTACCAATGTAGGTAATACGGCCCTGAAGCCTGAATTTGCAGATCAATACAACGCAGGTATTACTTTCAGCAACAAGGCGACGGGTTTCGTGGAAGGCATATTAATAACTACAGATGCTTATTATAATAAAGTGACCGATAAGATACTGGCAGTGCCAAGACAAAACCTTTTTCAATGGACAATGCTTAATATTGGAAAGGTTGAAATAAAAGGCGTGGATGCAACTGTACTACTGCGTTCCAGAAAAACAAACGGGTTTGCATTCACAGGAAGGCTATCCTACACTTACCAGGACGCCAAGGATATGTCTGACCCTTCCTCTGCACTGTACAAAAAACAAATTCCCTATACACCAAAACATTCAGGCGCAGTGGGAGCAAGCATGGAGTGCAAGCAATTTGATCTCAGCTATAATGTATTGTTGTCTTCGTAT
>CAYOLS010000130.1:0-9226 GCA_964404845.1 uncultured Ferruginibacter sp.
GAGCTATATTCAGTATTACGAATTAACTTTGCAAAGGCTGAAACCAGGCGGTTGGATCATTGCAGATAATGTGCTCTTTCATGGGCAGGTGCTGGAAGAGGAGATAAAAGGAAAAAATGCCAAAGCCATTCATGCTTTCAACGAGCATGTAAAAAATGATAACCGGGTAGAGCAGGTAATGCTCACCGTCAGAGATGGATTGACCATCATAAAAAAGACCTGATAGTAATGAAAAAAATTGTTGTTTTACTGGTGGCTGTTTTTTTTGCGGGTGTAACATCTGCACAAAGAATGACCCCCGAAGAATATATTGCCACATATAAAGATGCTGCTATTGCACAAATGAAAAGGCTGGGGGTTCCGGCTTCCATCATCCTTGCACAAGGTTTGCTGGAAACGGAGAGCGGCAACAGCGACCTGGTAAAAAGATCCAACAATCATTTTGGTATAAAATGTAAAAGCACCTGGACGGGTGAAAGCGTACGTCATACAGATGATGCGCCCAATGAATGCTTCCGCAAGTATGCGAGCGCTATGGAGAGCTATAAAGACCACAGCGATTATTTATACAATAGTCCACGTTATGCATCTTTATTTAAGCTGGAACCAACGGATTACAAAGGGTGGGCCTATGGGTTAAAGAAAGCGGGTTATGCAACCAACCCACGTTACCCGCAGATCCTCATCAGCAATATTGAAAAATACAACCTGCAGCAGTACAATGAACCATCTGATGGCATCCGCACAGTACCGGAAGATGTAGCAGTAATGCAGGAAAGCAAGGCAATAGAAAACAAAGCGGATGTAACTGTGCCGGCAGAAAAAAAAGACGCCGGTCTTTTCCAGAAATTGTTTCCAGGTAAAAAGAACAATAAGAGCAACCAGCTCTTCAACAGGTTGAAAGCAGTGATGGCTTTTAAAGGCACTTCTTTGCTGGCTATTGCTACAGAAAATGATATAGCCCTGGTGAAATTGCTGGAATACAACGATCTTACCGTTGATGGTTTGCTGAAAGAAGACCAGTGGATCTACCTGGAGAAAAAACACAAGGAAGGCAACAGGGATAGTTATACTGCATTACAGAATGAAAGCCTCTATGATATTTCGCAGGTGAATGGCGTACAACTGGGCATGCTGGCGCAATACAATGGCATTGACCTGAATAGTGTTGTAAAAAAAGGAGATATCGTACGGTTAAGGCCAGGCGGCACTTTGATAAAAGCAGCAGCTTCTGCTACTCCTGCTCCTGCAAAAACACACCAGGTACAACCCAAAGAAGGATTATACGGCATTGCAAAGAAATACAATGTTACGGTTGACGAACTAAAAGAATGGAACAGCCTTAGCAGCAATGATCTGCAACCCGGTCAACAATTAATTATAGCAAAATAATATACACATGTCAGCAATACAGGTAAAAGATAAACAGTTTGTTCCTTACTTAACAGCAGCGCAGATAGATGAGCAGATAAAAAGACTGGGCGCAGCCATCAACAAAGATTATGCAGGAAAAAAACCGCTGTTCATTGCTGTACTCAATGGTTCATTTATGTTCGCCTCCGACCTTTTCAAAGAGCTGGATTGCGAACCCGAAATATGTTTTATAAAACTGGCTTCCTACAAAGGGACCAAAAGCACCGGTAATGTCATTACTTCCATTGGCCTCGATGAATCACTGAAGGGCCGCCACGTAGTGGTATTGGAAGATATTGTGGACACCGGTAAGACCTTGCATGAATTTCTGCCACAGCTTACAGACCAGCAACCCGCCTCTTTGAAAATTGTAGCCCTGCTGCACAAACCTGATGCATTACAACACCCTATTACCATCGATTATCTCGGATTCAGCGTGCCCAACAAGTTTTTGCTGGGATATGGATTGGATTATGATGGGCTGGCAAGGAATCTCGGGGAGATCTACCAGCTTACAGGCGAATAACAAAATGTTGTAAAATTCGTTTTGGTAATAGAAAAACAATATTACCTCAATTGTAATAGCTTGAAGAAACTTGCTTTATACTGCCTGGCCATGCTTTTTGCAAATATTGCAATAGGGCAATTCTATCTCCGTGGCGAAGTAAAAAGCGATAAAAATATTCCCCTTCAGAATGTAAAGATCTTCGTTCACTCCGCCCGGGTGCTCTTCCAGTCGGGCAACTACGGAAGCTTTGGCTTTACGGTGAGCAAGCCTTACGACTCCCTTACTTTTTCATTGGAAGGGTACGAAAGCAAATCGGTGTATGTGAAAACAGCTGACTGGCTGAATGTAGTGTTGAAAACAACCACAGACCTTAGCAGCAAGCACAAACAAAAACTTATTTCGGTTATAAAAGACCAGCAGTTCTCCGGCCGCTTTAAATGGTTTACCGGCGATGAAACTTATTTCCAGCTGGTAGAGAATGATTATGTGAACACGGGCAAATTTCCCAACACAGGCTTTTCGCTTAACATCAATACGGCTTCCTACAGCAATGTGCGGCGCTTTTTAAATATGAAGAGCAGGGTACCGCCCGATGCGGTAAGGGTAGAGGAGATGGCCAATTATTTCAACCTTTATTACCAGGAGCCAGCACCGGGTGATATTTTTCAAATACGATCGCATGTAAGCGCCTGCCCCTGGAATGCCGAGAAACAATTGTTGTATTTAAACATCAATGCAAAAAAATTAGACCTCAATAAAATTCCGCCCAGCAATTTTGTTTTCCTTGTTGATGTATCCGGAAGTATGGATGATGAAAAAAGATTGCCGCTGTTAAAAGCAGGCCTGCAGTCGCTTGTAAAAAACCTGCGGGAGCAGGATAAGGTCTCTATTGTGATCTACGGCGGTGCGGTGGCTGTATGGTTAGAATCTACATCAGGAAAGGAAAAACAAAAGATCATCAACTCCATAGAAGAGCTGACCGCAGGTGGCGATACACCCGGTGAATCAGCGATACGGCTGGCGTATAAAGTTGCAGAAAAGAATTTTATCAAGGAGGGCAACAACCGGGTGATACTGGCAACGGATGGCGATTTCAACGTTGGCGAAACCACTGAGAAAGCGTTGGATGAACTGATCACCAAACAAAAACAATCCGGCGTTTTTCTTACCTGTCTTGGTGTTGGTATGGGCAATTTTAAAGATTCCAAATTGCAGACACTGGCTAAAAAAGGCAATGGCAACTATGCATATTTAGACGACCAGATGGAAGCAGAAAAAGTATTGGTGAAAGAACTTACCCAGACTTTTTACGCTGTGGCAGATGATGTGTTCATGAATATCAGCTTTAATCCCGCTATGGTAAAGCAATACAGGCTGATAGGCTTTGACAACAAAAAAGATGCGCTGGCTGATATGAGCAACGACCTGGAAGGCGGTGAGATCGGCAGCGGCAACAGTACGCTCGCCATTTTTGAAATTGAACCTACAGACCAGAATAAATTTACAACCGGAACTACTGTTGCAGATGATATCGCTACGCTTCATTTAAAGTATGGCCTCTGTAATGATACTTCTACCAGGAGTATTGTATACAATGTAAAAGATGATTTTACCACGTTCAATGAAATAGACAAGGAATTGCGGCTTGCAACTGCCATCACAATGTTTGGGCTTAAACTCAAGCAGTCTAAATTTTTCCCGGAAGTGGATTGGCCAACGATCTTGAACATTGCCACTGCATCTGCCGACAGGACAGACTATCTCCAGAATGAATTCATCGGTCTAATAGAAAAAGCGCAGAAGATCTATCCCGATAAAAAGAAAAAGAAAGGCAAATAAAAAACCCATCCGTTAAGATGGGTTTCATTATTGTAGGTTCGATTATTATTTTACTTCTACAGAATCAGCCAGGTCTGCATCTACCAGTATACGGCCGCAGTTTTCGCAAACCATTACTTTTTTACGCAGCTTGATCTCACTTTGTTTTTGTGGAGGAATGGCGTGGAAACAACCTCCGCAGCTATCCCTTTCTACCGGTACTACAGCAAGGCCATTGCGGTAGTTCTTGCGGATACGGTCGTAGCTCAGCAACAGCCTTTCGTCTACATGCGTTCTTGCATCAGCTGCATCTTTATTATAGTGCTTTTCTTCTTTCTCTGTTTCGTTGATGATCTTTTCCAGCTCACCTTTTTTACCGGTAAGGTTGGTTTCTTTGGTAGCTACTGCTTTTTTAGCTGATTCCAGTTGTTTTGCTTTCTCCGCTATTTCTTCCGTAGCATCTTTGATGTGCTTTTCGCAAAGTTTTTCCTCCAGCTGCTGCATTTCGATCTCTTTGTTGATCGCTTCAAACTCACGGTTGTTCTTTACGTTCTCGCTTTGCTTTTCGTATTTTTTTATCAGCGCCTGCGCTTCTTTAATGCCTTCTTTCTTTTGCTCAATAAATTCAGTGATACCGTTTATTTCTTCTTCCACACGAGTTTGACGAGCATGCAAACCTTCGATCTCATCTTCCAGGTCTTTTACTTCCATTGGCAATTCGCCTTTCAATATCTGGATCTCATCCAGCTTACTGTCAATTTTCTGCAAGCGAACCAGTGATGTTAATTTTTCCTCTACTGAGAATTCTTTAACTGAAGCCATATTGTATTTGTTTATTTTTTTGTTTGCCCTTCCCATCCCGGGGCCGGTGTAAAATAAAGAACAGGATTGGTATTCACCCCGGTTTTAAGGACGGCAAAGTTAGGGAATTTTTCCCTCAAAATGTCAAACAACAGGTCAATGGTGAATTGTTCGCTCTCGTAGTGGCCAATATCGGCCAAAACCAGCCTGTTTTCGGCGTCAAAGAACTCGTGGTACTTCACATCACCGGTAATGTACATATCTGCCCCCGCCGCAATGGCCGTCCCCGTCAGGAAACTGCCTGCACCGCCGCAAAGTGCTACTTTTTTTACCGGTTTGCCCTTTAAAGCCGTATGTTTTATTACGGGAATTTTAAATATATGGCCCAGTTTGGTCAATAATTCTTCTTCAGGTATTGGCTGGGGAAGATCACCCAGCAGGCCGCTGCCTGTCTGCTGGTAAGTATTGACAAGCGGATAGATATCATAAGCCACTTCCTCGTAAGGGTGGTTGGCAGCCATGGCTTTTAGTACCCTGCTTTGGAGCCAGGCCGGGAAGATCACTTCCAACCGGCTTTCGGGTTCTGTATGCCTTTTTCCCTTTTCACCCAGGAAGGGATTGGCCCTTTCGCCAGCTTTATAAGTGCCGCTGCCTTCGGTGCCAAAGCTGCATTCGCTGTAGTTGCCGATATTGCCAGCGCCGGCGGCAAACAAGGCCGCCATCAGCTTTTCTTTGTGATCCGTGGGAACAAAAACGGCTAATTTTTGCAGCAACCCGGATTTTGGGGCTAATATTTTCCGGTCGATCAGTCCCAGCAGGTCGGCAATTTTGCCATTTACGCCATGCAGCACATTATCAAGGTTGGTATGTATGGCATAAATTGCAATATCATTTTTTATGGCGCTGATTACGGTCTGCTCCACGTAATTCTTCCCCGTTATTTTTTCTAGCCCCCGGAAAACAATGGGGTGGTGGGCCACTATCAGATTGCAATTTTTTTCTATGGCTTCTTTTACCACATCTTCTGTCGCATCTAAGGAAATGATAACACCTGTACAATTCCAGTCCCTGTTGCCCGTTATCAAACCGGCATTGTCATAATCTTCCTGCAAAGCAGGGGGAGCAAGCTGTTCCAATGCCGCAATTATTTCATTTATTTGCATCCATAACTTTTTAAGAAAATAAAGTTACTTAAATCGAACGCTAAATTAATGCTGCATTTATACGAACAATACAACCAATCCCTCCAAAAAATTGCCGATGTAAAATATGCATCGGCAGTTTTGCAATGGGACCAGGAAACCTATATTCCCGCCAAAGGCGGAGAAATTAGAGGCAGGCAAATAGCCACGCTCAGCGAAATTGCACATGAGCAATTTACCAGCGAAAGGTTCGGAAACCTGCTGCAGGAGCTGCTTTTAAAGGATGGGTTTTCTGCTGCCGAAAAAAGAAACGTGGAGCTAAGCTGGTACGATTACAACAAAAGCAAAAAACTGCCGTCTGATTTTGTGCGCCGCATGAGTGAAGCCGTCAACAAAAGTTTTTATGCATGGATACAGGCCCGCAAGGAAAATAATTTTGCTGTATTCCAGCAACCGCTGCATGAGATCATTGAATTTAAAAAGCAGGAAGCAGATTTGTTGGGATATGAAAAACATCCCTACGATGCTTTGATGAATGACTACGACCGTGGATTGAACACAGCTACCACAGATGTTTTATTCGCTTCTTTAAAACCCCGCTTGCTGGAGCTGCTGGAAAAAATAAAGAACAGCCCGCAGGTTGCAGATGATATCGCTACGCTTCATTTAAAGTATGGCCTCTGTAATGATACTTCTACCAGGAGTATTGTATACAATGTAAAAGATGATTTTACCACGTTCAATGAAATAGACAAGGAATTGCGGCTTGCAACTGCCATCACAATGTTTGGGCTTAAACTCAAGCAGTCTAAATTTTTCCCGGAAGTGGATTGGCCAACGATCTTGAACATTGCCACTGCATCTGCCGACAGGACAGACTATCTCCAGAATGAATTCATCGGTCTAATAGAAAAAGCGCAGAAGATCTATCCCGATAAAAAGAAAAAGAAAGGCAAATAAAAAACCCATCCGTTAAGATGGGTTTCATTATTGTAGGTTCGATTATTATTTTACTTCTACAGAATCAGCCAGGTCTGCATCTACCAGTATACGGCCGCAGTTTTCGCAAACCATTACTTTTTTACGCAGCTTGATCTCACTTTGTTTTTGTGGAGGAATGGCGTGGAAACAACCTCCGCAGCTATCCCTTTCTACCGGTACTACAGCAAGGCCATTGCGGTAGTTCTTGCGGATACGGTCGTAGCTCAGCAACAGCCTTTCGTCTACATGCGTTCTTGCATCAGCTGCATCTTTATTATAGTGCTTTTCTTCTTTCTCTGTTTCGTTGATGATCTTTTCCAGCTCACCTTTTTTACCGGTAAGGTTGGTTTCTTTGGTAGCTACTGCTTTTTTAGCTGATTCCAGTTGTTTTGCTTTCTCCGCTATTTCTTCCGTAGCATCTTTGATGTGCTTTTCGCAAAGTTTTTCCTCCAGCTGCTGCATTTCGATCTCTTTGTTGATCGCTTCAAACTCACGGTTGTTCTTTACGTTCTCGCTTTGCTTTTCGTATTTTTTTATCAGCGCCTGCGCTTCTTTAATGCCTTCTTTCTTTTGCTCAATAAATTCAGTGATACCGTTTATTTCTTCTTCCACACGAGTTTGACGAGCATGCAAACCTTCGATCTCATCTTCCAGGTCTTTTACTTCCATTGGCAATTCGCCTTTCAATATCTGGATCTCATCCAGCTTACTGTCAATTTTCTGCAAGCGAACCAGTGATGTTAATTTTTCCTCTACTGAGAATTCTTTAACTGAAGCCATATTGTATTTGTTTATTTTTTTGTTTGCCCTTCCCATCCCGGGGCCGGTGTAAAATAAAGAACAGGATTGGTATTCACCCCGGTTTTAAGGACGGCAAAGTTAGGGAATTTTTCCCTCAAAATGTCAAACAACAGGTCAATGGTGAATTGTTCGCTCTCGTAGTGGCCAATATCGGCCAAAACCAGCCTGTTTTCGGCGTCAAAGAACTCGTGGTACTTCACATCACCGGTAATGTACATATCTGCCCCCGCCGCAATGGCCGTCCCCGTCAGGAAACTGCCTGCACCGCCGCAAAGTGCTACTTTTTTTACCGGTTTGCCCTTTAAAGCCGTATGTTTTATTACGGGAATTTTAAATATATGGCCCAGTTTGGTCAATAATTCTTCTTCAGGTATTGGCTGGGGAAGATCACCCAGCAGGCCGCTGCCTGTCTGCTGGTAAGTATTGACAAGCGGATAGATATCATAAGCCACTTCCTCGTAAGGGTGGTTGGCAGCCATGGCTTTTAGTACCCTGCTTTGGAGCCAGGCCGGGAAGATCACTTCCAACCGGCTTTCGGGTTCTGTATGCCTTTTTCCCTTTTCACCCAGGAAGGGATTGGCCCTTTCGCCAGCTTTATAAGTGCCGCTGCCTTCGGTGCCAAAGCTGCATTCGCTGTAGTTGCCGATATTGCCAGCGCCGGCGGCAAACAAGGCCGCCATCAGCTTTTCTTTGTGATCCGTGGGAACAAAAACGGCTAATTTTTGCAGCAACCCGGATTTTGGGGCTAATATTTTCCGGTCGATCAGTCCCAGCAGGTCGGCAATTTTGCCATTTACGCCATGCAGCACATTATCAAGGTTGGTATGTATGGCATAAATTGCAATATCATTTTTTATGGCGCTGATTACGGTCTGCTCCACGTAATTCTTCCCCGTTATTTTTTCTAGCCCCCGGAAAACAATGGGGTGGTGGGCCACTATCAGATTGCAATTTTTTTCTATGGCTTCTTTTACCACATCTTCTGTCGCATCTAAGGAAATGATAACACCTGTACAATTCCAGTCCCTGTTGCCCGTTATCAAACCGGCATTGTCATAATCTTCCTGCAAAGCAGGGGGAGCAAGCTGTTCCAATGCCGCAATTATTTCATTTATTTGCATCCATAACTTTTTAAGAAAATAAAGTTACTTAAATCGAACGCTAAATTAATGCTGCATTTATACGAACAATACAACCAATCCCTCCAAAAAATTGCCGATGTAAAATATGCATCGGCAGTTTTGCAATGGGACCAGGAAACCTATATTCCCGCCAAAGGCGGAGAAATTAGAGGCAGGCAAATAGCCACGCTCAGCGAAATTGCACATGAGCAATTTACCAGCGAAAGGTTCGGAAACCTGCTGCAGGAGCTGCTTTTAAAGGATGGGTTTTCTGCTGCCGAAAAAAGAAACGTGGAGCTAA
This sequence comes from uncultured Ferruginibacter sp., assembly GCA_964404845.1. Classification (GTDB taxonomy): domain Bacteria; phylum Bacteroidota; class Bacteroidia; order Chitinophagales; family Chitinophagaceae; genus Ferruginibacter. The sequence goes on from CAYOLS010000130.1 coordinate 8,887, forward strand.
GCTGGTACGATTACAACAAAAGCAAAAAACTGCCGTCTGATTTTGTGCGCCGCATGAGTGAAGCCGTCAACAAAAGTTTTTATGCATGGATACAGGCCCGCAAGGAAAATAATTTTGCTGTATTCCAGCAACCGCTGCATGAGATCATTGAATTTAAAAAGCAGGAAGCAGATTTGTTGGGATATGAAAAACATCCCTACGATGCTTTGATGAATGACTACGACCGTGGATTGAACACAGCTACCACAGATGTTTTATTCGCTTCTTTAAAACCCCGCTTGCTGGAGCTGCTGGAAAAAATAAAGAACAGCCCGCAGGTTGAAGATAATTTCCTTCGCCA
>CAYOLS010000131.1:0-9096 GCA_964404845.1 uncultured Ferruginibacter sp.
AAGCGGCGAAGAAAAAATAACTGCTAAACTTTTAACAGAATGGAAACGGAATTCAAAAAACTGAACAGGTTTACAACCATTCCATTCCTTATTGACCTGCTGAAAAGAAAAAAGCTCAGCCTGTTAAATCCTGCTTTCTGGGAGGATTATAATGACAGGGAAACAATTGAGATCTACCGTAAAACCGTCAAAGCCAAAAGCATTTATGCATTGTGCTTAACGTATAAGAATGAAACGGTGCACCATTGGAATGCATTTGCCAATGGTACAAGCGGCTGTTGTATTGAATTTAGTCCTACAAGGCTTTTAGCAGCCCTGGACGCTCAAAACATCATGCACGGTAAAACCGAATACGTGCAGGTACGAGATCTCCATAAATTTGAATGCAGGATTAACACACTTCCGTTTGTAAAAAGAGAACCTTTCTCCACAGAAAGCGAGTACAGGATAATTGCTACTTCCGGTAAAAAACAGGAGGCTACGCTGGACATAGACATTGATATCAACATTATCCGGAGAATAACCATCAGCAATAAGATCCCCGAAAATGTGTTTGCAAGTTTAAAAGAAACATTAGAGGAAATTGTCCCGGATTTCAGCGGCAAAATCTATCGTTCTACATTGTACAATAACAACAAATGGGTTGGACATTTTAAAGACCCGAAAAATATCAGCTAAACGCTATAATCTACCAGCAAATGAAAAGCGCCCGCATCATTGTTTCAATTGCCTGTTTCTTCATCACAAACATAGTTACTGCACAGATCGTGGATGTGACCGCCAGGTCTACATTTCAACCTGAAGGAGAAGGAAAAGATTTTGCTTTCATTGAACCTGTGACAGATACTGCTGAAATAAAATTCATTGCTACTGTCCAGGCCACAAAGGAAGGCAGCGATGCAGAGATAGACAAGCTTTACGATGCAATAAGATCAAGAGCACAAAAAATGGGTGCCAATGCATTCAAATTAAACAGCTTTAAAAGAAATGACAGCCTGAATAAATTCATTCTTATTCTCGATACTTATTACGGAACGGATGCTGCTTTGCTTTTAAACTTCAATAACCACGAGAAGAACGTTGTTTATATTTTTGGTGATGTTGAAAGGTCTGGCAAGTCCTATTCTTTTAAGATTGATAATAAAAAAACGGAGATCAAAGGAGGAACTTATTTCCGTTACCAGAATAAAGAAGGGCAGGAAGTGAAGATCAATAAAGGTGGTTTTACCGGCGCCACCTTGTGGATCAAGTGGAAAGAAAACAAACCTGCCAGCTTTTTAACCCTGACCGGCTTCGCTCTTGGCGGAGGAGGACCGGTGCAACCGGGGCAGGTTGGCGGTTCATTTAATACCGGGAGGATCAGTTATATCAATGGAAATCTTGGACATTTATTGGTCTCCATATTACCCCCCGGCCAGCCAGTCAACTAACATTCAATTGATCCCCTGTTCAGCTCAATACATTACCGGTAAATAACGGATCAGCCTCTACTGCATTCACCAGTCAGTTCATACTGTTTACTTTCGTTCCAACATTAAAAAAGCGGAACAATGCTCAACTTTAAAACTCACTTCGTATTTATCTTAAGTTTCCTCCTCTCCTGTTTAGGTGCAGTTGCCCAGCAATCCAATACAGGAACTTTTACAAAGGACAGCTTACTCATTATCAAACAAAACCACGCTAAAGGATTTTACAACGATTATATTTTATTCATCCCAAAACGAACACCGCTTAACAAAAAAATATTCCTGCTTGTGGAACCGAACAACACTGGCTTGTTATCAGATAGTATAGAAGTGCATACCAAACACGCTATCAGGCTGGCTTCCGTAAGTTCTGTCGGCAACAATATTTCTACAGAGCTTCATATTCCTTTGCTTGTTCCTATTTTTCCAAGACCTGTAGCGCAACCGCTGATGTACACACACGCTTTGGACCGGGATGTTATGTTAGAAAGATCGCAGGGATTAAAACGCCTCGACCTGCAATTGCTGGAGATGATCAGCGATGCCAAAACGGTACTTGCTTCTATGAACATTCAGGTTGACCCGAAGATCTTCATGAACGGTTTTTCTGCTTCCGCTACTTTCACCAACCGCTTTTCTTTCCTGCACCCGGAAATAATAAAAGCATTGGCCATTGGCGGATTTAACGGCGAGCTGCTGCTACCACAAAAAAAGTTAAACGGGATAAAGCTCAACTACCCTATCGGCACGAATGATTTCCGCCAGTTATTCGGTAAAAAACCTGACATTGCTGTTTACAAAACCATTCCGCAATTTATTTACATGGGCAGGCTGGATGACAACGATGCCGTGCAGTTTGATGATGCCTACAGCAAAAAAGAACGCCGCATCATCAACAGCAACATCGGGGCAAATACACAGGACAGGTACCAGCGATGCCAGGAAATTTACAAAGCGAATAACATCAGCCCCATTTTCAAAAGCTACGAAAATATTGGTCACTGGACCACTTCGGCCATCAACCTGGAAGTGATCAGGTTCTTCCTTGCCCAGATGAACGAAAAATAAACAGGATTGTATTACTTTCGGTGAAGGCTTTATAATACTTAAATATCAACCGCATGTCATTCCAGGCTTATATCGACAACATCAAAGCAAAAACAGGTAAATCACCGGAGGACTTTAAAAAGCTCGCAGAAAAAAAGGGCTTTATGCAGAAAGGCGAAATAAAACCTGCTGTAAAAGCAACGGAGATCACTAACTGGCTTAAAGAAGAATTTGACCTCGGCCACGGGCATGCAATGGCTATCTACGCCAGCTTTAAGGGAAAAACATCATAGCGATCTTACCTCAACAAATTTAAGCTCCTGCTATTCTCTGCCGGCAGTTAAAAACTGCTGCTGCAATTTTTGAAAGGGCGATAGTCCTGCAGCACAATGAACTAATTTTGCCGGAGATGAAAGAACCCATCACGATAATTGGCGCCGGCATTGGCGGATTGACCATGGCATTAACGCTGAAGCAGAAAGGTTATCCTGCCAGGGTTTATGAAAGCGCTCCTGGGATAAAACCTGTAGGAGCAGGTATATTAATGGCCAGTAATGCGATGCAGGTATTTAAAAAGCTTGGCATTCAGCATAAAATCGAAGCAGCGGGTAACAGGATATCAACACTGGACATTACGAATGAAAAAATGGCTTCGCTTTCTTCCATCAACCTGCAAAAATTTGAAAACAAATACGGTGTTTACAATGTGGCCATCCATCGGGCCGACCTTCAAAGAATACTGGCAGAAGCGATCGGTTTTGAAGATATACAATTGTCTAAAAGACTTGTATCCATTGAACAGTTGGATGAAAGCAGGCTTGTATTTGAAGATGGCAGTGCAATTAAAAGTCCTGTTGTTATTGCCGCAGATGGCATTCGGTCCGCAATAAGAAGCCAGCTGTTTGATAAAAGCGAAATAAGAAACACGGGGCAGGTATGCTGGAGAGGCGTTTGTGAAATGGAGTTACCGGAAAAATACCTGCATCAAGGCATTGAAGCATGGGGTAAAGGGATACGGTTCGGTTTTGTAAGGATCAGCGATAAGCAGGTATACTGGTTTGCTGTTGCCAAAGAACGATCGGTGAAAAATAAGGATACCAATCTTGCTGCAATGTTCAAAGATTTTCACCCGCTTGTGCAGGATATGATCGCTGCTACTGCGGAAGAAAATATTTATTTCAGCAGCATTATTGATCTTAAACCTTTTCATCAGTGGCATAAGAAAAAAGTATGCCTGATAGGCGATGCTGCGCATGCCACTACGCCCAATCTCGGGCAGGGCGCCTGCCAGGCGGTGGAAGATGCTTATGCCATTGGCGAATTGCTTGAAGCAAACAAGACCTTTGAAAATGTGTTTGCATCCTACCAGCGGCTTCGCATGAAAAAGGTACATGACATTGTAAACAACAGTTGGCGGATCGGAAAAGCAGCGCATTTCGAAAATAGTTTCACTGTCTGGGTTAGGAATAATTTAATGAGAGCTGTTCCTGCAGCTGCCAGCAGCAAACAACTGCAAAAGATTTTTGACATCGATTATATTTCTTAAAGGGAACTTCTACAGAGTTTGATGTTATATCTTGTTATTTTGCTGGAAATAGGTAGCTCCTACGGAGCCTCGCAAAATAAGTAAAGCACTGTCTGATTTTAGTAATATAATTATTGCAACATAGTGCCATCGGCACTCCCTTTTTTTAGACTCAAAATATAAATGGGAATAAGCTCCGTAGGAGCTACCTTAAAATAAACTGCAATAGTTTTTTCACCGGAGCACAATAAAAAAACAACACATAGCTTCCGAAATACATACCAAGATAAAACAGCCGTAGTATCTTTGACTATGCTTGTTGAATTTATTCCACTCGGCTTTATAATAGTTTTCTGGATCACCTGTTTTTTCTACACAAAAAGCATTTATAAAAGCAGGTATTTTCTTTTGTTCATTTCCATTTTCTTATTACTAGGCTTAGCTGTCCTCTTATTCCCGGACTATGCCTATAAAAAAAACCTACCATTTGGTTCATTTATATTTTTTAGCTATGGCTTACTGTTATTATCCATCAAACGATATTATCACAAATTAAATAAATGGCTTATTGGCAGAAAGGGGCTATCCGAAACTCACCAAAACAAAGATTTTACTTTTGTTACCAGTTCTGAATATGGAAGTATATGGGATGAAGAAAAGGAAAGAAAGCCTTCCTGGCTGGATCACACATTGAGCTTATCCCTTGAAATGTTACCTATTCTAATGAGCCTGGGAATTACTGTATTGTTCAACCAGGTTAGGTTTTTCAATATCGGCTAACAGAACTTTGCCCTATTTTTGAATAATGCAATACCCGCTTTTAGATATTTTAAAATGCCCCCTCACAAAGACCAGCTTGCGATTCGGGCTTATTACCGAATTTGAAAAAACATATGAGGGCAAAACGATCAAAGAAGTAAAAGACGGTTTGCTGTATTCTGAAACAGGTTTTGTATTTCCCATCATCAACGGTATTCCAAGGTTACTAATAGAATCCATTTATGATTATGCAGGCTTTTTACAACAGCACCTGCCCCACTACCAATCTGTTAAAAACGACCTGGAGAAAAAATACAAAGGCCTGCTGGATCATTGCATCAAAAAAAATAAAAAGACAAAACAGTCCTTTGAATTTGAATGGAGCTTTTTAGATCCGAAAGAAAAAGAAAAAATATGGCGTGATGATAATAGCAGCATGCCGAAAATATTTTTAAATGAAACCGGCGAGGAAAGCTCTTTTTATACCGGAAAAACAGTAATTGACGTGGGCTGTGGCCATGGCATCATGACCAGCAAGATCGCTGCTATGGCATCACTGGCCGTAGGTGTTGAATTAAGTAAAGCTGTAGAGAATGCTTACAGCAAAAATAAAAACAACAATGCCTGGTATATACAGGCCGACTTACAATTCCTGCCTTTTGATGATGCGGGCTTCGATACATTGTATTCAAGTGGTGTGATACATCATACCAACAATACTGAATTGTCGCTTTCGCTTATTGAGCCCGTGCTAAAGCCGGGCGGCAAATTGTGCCTCTGGTTGTATCACCCGCAAAAAAACCGCATTCACAATATTATCCTCGGCTTGCGCAGCATCACAAGCAAACTGCCTTTGCAACTATCTTTTGTATTGCTGATGATCTTTGTATTCCCGTTTACCTTTCTTATAAAAAAAATAAAGAACAAAAAGAAAATAAGTTACCGGGAAGAGATCATCGACCTGCTGGACCAGTTCACACCGGAGTTCAGGTATGAAATTCCGCACAACCAGGCTATATTATGGCTACAGCGAAGAAAATATTCTGATATTAAAATTACCACCGAAAACCAATTCGGCTTCTCCATTACAGGCATTAAAAGCTGACTTAATTTTTAGCCAGCCCGGTATATTGTTTATTGATCTTGTCCATGATGTAGCCGCTGATCCAGCCCACATAAGCATAACGTGGAAATACCAGCTTCTTGGAAGGGTTCATCGTATTTACCTGCCCGATCAATTCATCTAACCAGATAGCCCCGGCCAGCAATGCTTTCTGATCGTAGGTCTTCACTACCCTGCTAATATTTTTAATAGACGCATTCGCATCTTCCGGCTTCATGATCTTGCTCAGGTCAGGTTTTATAAGGCCGTAATAATTGTTGTACACCTGGTCCCTGAAATCGGAAATATCTTTTTGAGTGATCTCTACAAAATTATCATTGATCTGCTGCGGGTGCATGAGCGAAGCAATGGCCCATACGATACCGCCTGACAAATACAGTACATCCCTTGATTTGAAATCTTTTTTATCAAGGAATTCGTATACCATCACTCTTCCCAGGCTGTCAGCAATGATCTTTTCGGCTGCGCTTAAAAACTCATCAATGTTTTCATCCGGCGCTTTTTCTACCAATCGCTGAAAAGTTTTGGTACCCAGCGGGAAAGTAACGGGCACAAAATTATTGGCTGCATTAAAATAACCACCCTTGGTATTGCTGCTGCCCACATCCAGCTGGTTGGCAGTTAAACGGTTTTTCTGCGGCACAATACCACGGAAGCTCAGTTCCGATTCCTGCACAGGAGTAATATAGCTGATCTTTACCTGCGGGTCTAATTCTTTCGGCCTTACAATGCCTGCAAAATATTCTACCTTATTGTATTTATCCAGCTCCTGTTTCAACCCGCTGCTGATAACGATATGCGTCCTTGATGCCGGAATCTTGTACCTGTTTTTAATGATGTTGTAAAACACACTGACTGCATCATAGGTTTCTTTTTCGCTCTGGTAGCTCAATGCCGCTGCATCTGTATTAATGGAAGTATCTGCTTTTAAAGAGTATTCATTTTCGCCGGTCTTGCTTAGTTTCACTTCTATCACACTCAGCTTAATCCCTTTGCCACCGATCTCCACACCTGCATACAATTCGCCGATGCCCTGTACCCCTTTCATCAAAGACTCTACCACGTTGGCAATAACAGTGAGGTCCTGCGCCCTGTACATCTTGATGGCTTTCTGGTAATATTCCACTGCCAGCGCCGGCTGATTCGTTTTGCCGTACAGCGTTCCCAATCCTTCATGCGCCTGCGCAAGGTTATAAGGTTCATTGCCGGCCTTTGCCTGCGCCAATCCTTTTTTAAAATATTCTTCGGCAGCTTCGTACTGCTGCGCTTCCATGAGTGAAGTAGCAGTCTTTAATATTCTTGATGTAGGAAGTGCTTTATTCGTTTGCGCAAAAGAAAGATCGCATACAAATAACAATACAACTACAGGTAAAATTTTCCTTAATAACATTTGCTTTTATTATGAGGCGTTAAATAGAACGGCGCAGGCCGGGCTTTGTAAACAGGGATCGGATAATATTAAAAATGTATATGGGCAAATATATAGGTTTAGCAGGCGGTTGAGGGGTTTTCCGGAGGGGCAATTGTGAACAGATTTTCAACACAGTGAGACCATAGTCCATGGTCGATGGTCCATAGAGGATTAAAATAATTTGAACTGCTTCTTAAATATTTTACTTCCCAAATCTTCAGGCTGTACTATGGATCATGGACTATTGACTATGGACTCTCTCCCTCCCCTAAAGTTTCCCACTCATGTGAACAAGTTTAACAATTGCATATAATGATTCTTCCCGAAATTGAATTTCAAACGAAGGATTGTTGAAAGAAAACAAAGAGATAAAAGCCCTGCTCCACCTGATAGATGACCCGGATGAAGATGTGTACCAGACCGTAAGTGAAAAGCTGGCATCTTTCGGCAAGGATATTATTCCCAACCTCGAAAATTTGTGGGAAAGCATTCACAATGAAGAAACACAGGAAAGGATCGAATTGCTGATACACCGTGTACATTTCAGGGACCTGGTGGATGATACGGCCAAATGGGGACAAAACCCGGCTGACCTGCTGGAAGGCGCACTCATTGTAGCCCGCTACAACTATCCCGAAATGCAGTCGGACTCTGTAAAGCAGGAAATAGAAAAGATCCGCAGGAATACCTGGCTGGAGCTCAACAATTACCTCACACCTATTGAAAAGATCAATGTGATGAACAGCATCTTTTTCAATTACTATAAACAAAAAGGTGTGGAGATCAGCTACGACAATCCTGATCAGTTTCTTATTAATAAAACGCTGGAAAGCCGCAAAGGCAATGCAGTAAGCAACGGCATCATTTACTTAACGCTCTGCGACCTGCTCGATATCCCGGTAAGGGCTGTAAACATTCCCCGCCAGTTCATACTGGGTTATATGGATGATTCCTATGAAGTAAATCCTTCGGGCAATGCTGCAGACAGGATAAAATTTTTTATCGATCCGCTCACCGGGCAAATGTATTCGCACAAGGATATTGAAAGTTATTTTAAAAGATTATCAGTACCGCCGGTGCCATCTTATTTCCGCCCGCTCAGTAATAAAAAAGTGATACAATTCCTGCTGGAAGAGTTATCAAAATGTTTTGATAACGACCGCAATTATTATAAAATGGATGAGCTGCTAAGCCTCTCAAACCTGCTTGACGAATGATCTATCATGTAACTACCAAGGCCGCCTGGCAGGAAGCGCAGGCAAAGGGCCGCTACGAACATATTTCCCTGGAGAAAGAAGGATTTATACATAACTGCTCAAAAGCACAGCTGGCGGGCGTTTTAGACAGGTATTATAAAAACACACCTGATCTTTTATTGCTGCACATTGATGAAAGCCTGCTGGAAGCAGAGCTGAAATATGAATTGGCGCCTTCGGTGAATGAAGAATTCCCGCATATTTTCGGACCTATCAATTTAGATGCAGTCGTTAATACAGAAACACTATGATCAGCTGGAGCGATTTTGAAAAAATTGATATGCGGGTGGGTACTATCCTGGAAGCCACGCATTTTGAAAAAGCAAGAAACCCTTCTTACCAGTTAAAAATTGATTTTGGTGAACTGGGCATTAAAAATTCATCTGCACAGATCACAGCCTTATACAAAACGGAAGAGCTTATCGGTAAACAGGTGATCGCCGTTGTAAATTTTCCGCCCAAACAGATCGCTAATTTTTTCAGCGAATGCCTGGTGCTGGGTGTTTACA
>CAYOLS010000132.1:0-9088 GCA_964404845.1 uncultured Ferruginibacter sp.
ATGTGAACAGGCCGCTGGACAGGATCAGCTATCACCGCCCTAAAAAAGATACGCAGACCATCAACCGCATTGCCGCTATTAAAAAAGGGGAAAATGTATTGACAGAGATCAAAAAAGACCTGTGGGTCTTCAATCCTGGCCGCATACTCGGGTCAGTGAACATGTTGCCCCCGGGTATCATCTACAATTTTTTTAATAAAAAGAACAACCGTATACTGGCAGAAGAGATCAAAAAGGCAAGCGATCAACTGGGAATGAAAGACCCGATCCTGTTCGTGGACAATGACTTTTTCAATGCCCTGTACCTGAAGGAATTTTTATCCCCTTCGCTTTTTATTTTTTATATAAGGGATTACCTGCGTTCTCAAAAGTATTTTGAAAAGCATGGTAAAAGATCAGAGCCATTGATCATGCAGAAAGCAGACGGCGTGGCAGCCAATTCAGCATATCTTGCCCGCTATGCTTCGCAATTCAGTAACAACACTGCAGACGTAGGACAAGGCTGTGAAGTGGATGATTTTGTAAAGGCACCTGCGAATAAGCCGGCAGATATTGCCAATATCGCTTATCCCATCATTGGTTATGTAGGTTCCATCACATCCACAAGGTTAGATATTAACCTCATAGAACACATTGCTTCCAAAAAACCTGAATGGAATATTGTATTGGTTGGCCCGGCGGATGAAGCTTTTAAAAATTCGGCGCTCCCCAACATGAGCAATGTGCATTTCCCCGGATCAAAGCAACAACAGGAATTGGCCGTTTATGTGCATGCGTTTGATGTGTGCATCAACCCGCAGCTGCTCAACCAGATGACGATTGGTAACTATCCACGCAAAGTAGATGAATACCTTGCCGCAGGCAAACCGGTAGTGGCCACTAAAACAGAAACCATGGAAATGTTTGGCGATAATGCATTTCTTTGCAGCAATGGCGATGAGTACATTACAGCCATAGAGCAGGCATTGAAGGAGCAGCATATTCCTGAAAAAGTTGCCGGTCGTGTGGCCATGGGTACGGCACATACCTGGGAAGCTTCTGTTGCAAAAATATATTCATTGATAAACGATACCATTGATGGAAAAGGAAAATAACGAAGAAGAAGTTCATGAAGGAGAAGAGATAAGGATGTCCAACTTCTCTATGGTGATCGCTGTTGTTTTTGTAACAATAGTAATGGTATTCCTTTTTGTAAAAATTATGTTCGACTAAATAATTGGAAAATATTTCAACATACCGTCATAGCTCTGGTGTAAAGAAAAATATCATCAGGTCAATAGCTGATAAGCTCGGGCAGCCCTTGCTGTTCGGTATCTTATTGTTGCTGACGGTGGTGGCAGGTTTCTTTGCCGCCAACGGCGCAGCATTCGTCACCTTTGGGATAGGCGGAGCATTGCTTTGTGTAATGATCGTTTACAACTGTATCTTTCACCCGGTCCGTGGCTATTACCTCATTATTATTGTTGCGTTCTTTTCCTCCTTTCCCCAACGGGTCATCAATAAAGATCTTCCCATCAGCACTTTCGTGGAAGTGCTCGTGTTGTTCCTGTTCCTCGGTACCTACTGGAAAACAAGAGGAGATGAAAACAGCAAAGGAAACCTGCTCAAATCAGGCATTACCATTTTTGTGATCATCAACGTGCTGTACTTCATTGTAGAATTTTTTAATCCCAACAATACACCAGCCGGCTGGATATTCAGCAGCAAGCGTTATGCTATTTATATTTTATTCTTTGTTATTTCTTACAGGCTTATCAACACCGGCGAACGTTTCAGGTATTTTCTCAAATTCTGGATCGTTATGTCTTTTATTGCTGCTTTGTATGGATGCTGGCAGCAATGGATCGGTTTTTTCCCTTTTGAGCTGAATTATCTCAAGAACGACCCGCATGAATATGCTTTGCTTTTCCAGGGCGGTGTCATCAGGAAATTTTCTTTCCTTGATGGGGTAGTAACATTTGGTAACCTCGCCGGCAGCATGGCTGTGCTGACAACTATATTAGCGCTCACAGAAAAAGAGAAAAAAAGAAAGTACAGGCTGGCGTTCGTTGCATGGATATTGTTCCTCGGAATGTCCTACTCCGGAACAAGAACAACAACCATCATGCTGCCTGCGGGCATTGCATTGTATGTGCTTACTACTTTAAAGAACAAAGCAACATTGATGACCTTGTTCATCACCATCATGGGTGTGCTGTTCGTAATGTTTGCACCAATTGATAATCCTACGCTGAACAGGATGCGCTCTACATTCGATTCAAAAGATGAATCATTGAATGTGCGTACCATGAACAGGAAAAGGATACAGCCTTATATTTATGCCCATCCTATGGGTGGCGGTATCGGTGCTTCGGGTGTAGAGGGTATGCGGTTTAATCCCAGCCATGAGCTGGCAGGTTTCCCGCCGGACAGTGGTTTATTAAAGCTGGCGCTTGACATGGGATGGGTAGGCCTTGCGCTGAACATACTCATGTACCTCATGATATTGTACCAGGGCATTTATTATTATTTCAGGATGCGGAACGAAGAGTACAGGCGATACACTATCGCCATTACCTGCAGCCTGTTCTCTGTAATGGTTACCATGTTTGCGCAGGTTTCCATTGGGCAGATACCCAATGCGCTGTTCTTTTATGCAGTGCTGGCATTGATAAAAAGATTGATGGAGTTTGACGAAAAAGAAAGGACAATTCTTCCGCATAAGCCTGAATTGGCCTATATTTAAAGTTGATTGCGAGACCCTAAAATATGAATGATATGAAGTTGTTTTTTTTAGCGTTGATTATGGTTTGCGGTAACATGGTTGCCGGGCAAAGCCTTTCAAAAATGCCGGATTCTGTAAGGAAAGCCGTAGATGAATACAATGGTATTGGCCAGGTAGTAAAGACAGATAAACCTGCTGTGACCATGACCGATGATGCCATTAAAGAAAAGCTGGTAAAGCTGGCATTAAAGAACAATGCTGAAATGACGGCTGCTGACGCCAATATCAGGATATCGGAGATCGCAAGGAAAAGAGCGAACAGTTCCATGCTGAGCTCTATCAACCTCGGCGCTAATGCGAATGAATTTGTGATCAACAATTCCCCACAAGCCAACTTTTTTCCGAAATACAATTTAGGGGTATCTATTCCGCTCGACCTGTTTGCAAAGAACAAAGCAGAAAAGCAAACGGCCAACCAGATGATCACTATCAATACTGCGCAAAAAGATATTATAGAGAAAACCATTCGCACCAAAGTGCTGATCTTGTATGAAACTTACAAGGAAAAAAAGCAGATCGTAGAGCTGCAGAAAATGGCAATGGAAGATGATATTGCTGCTTACGAAAAAGCACAGCAGGATTACGCAGATAATATCATTACTTTAGAAGATCTTAATAAGATTTACAAAGCATCGGTAAACGAAAAATCTATTCTTGCTACAAAGCAGAAGGAATACAATATTTCTATTATCGAACTGGAAGAGGCTGTCGGCACACCGCTTGCAAAAGCGCTTAATTAAGAAAGCCCTTTTCTGCCTGCAATTTTTAATTTAACTGATATGCCAGGCTGAGCTTGTTGAAGCCGGCCTCTATAAGTTTAACCCGACTTCGACAAGCTCAGTCTGACAGCCTTTTTTTAATTGGGATTGGAACATTAATCAACCATTATTTTATTCACCAGGCTGTCAATGATAAGCGTATATTTTTTTGCACCATCAGAATTTAAGTGATCATCGTTCTTAAAATCCCGCACTACAAAGCGTGGGTCTTTTTCATAATTAAAATAATCAACAGCAGGAGCCGCTGTTTTTAAGCTGTCGATGTATTGCTGCTTCCTTACATTCTTTTCTGCTACCTCATTGTGTATATAAGTGCTGTACATCGGCGCTGAAAGTAATATCACTTTTATCTTATTAGCCAGGCAATAATTGATAATAGCATTCAGTTTTGCCTTGTTGAAATTGAGATTGTAATCAGAAACAGCTGTGTGCTTGTCTTTTAATCTTTCGGGTGCTGTATTGGCCAATGCTGTGCTGTCGTACTTTTCATCTTCCATCACACCGGGAAAATCATTGGTAATAAAACCATATTGATTAATATGGTATTTTATCTTTTTAGGATTAATGGCATCGATCATTACCTTGTTAAAGAAAGAAGGGCTGGATGCATAAATAGAAACCCTGTTGTAAAAAGAGATAGGGTATAGCTGTATGCCAAAGAAACGTTTGTACCAGGGCAACCTGAAATTCTCGGCATCATTTTTTTCTTCCAGTGTAAAGTAGTCAAGCTCCAGTATTACAGCCTTTAACGCTTTCATTCCAGGAGCATATTTAAAGAACAATGCAGAGTCTATCTGCACGTCCTGGCTTGCATTGGCAAGGTTCACTGTTTTTAATTCCAGGAATTCGGGGTTTAATGCGTTCTGGTTATGCGAAGAACCCAGCACCATCATTTCGGCAGTGGCAGCATTGGCATGCAGGTAATGTGCTTTACGGTTGAAAGTGCTTGGATAATACAACACATACAATTCTATCGCCACCAGCAGGAGCAGGAAAGGGAAAATGAATTTTAAAAATGACAATAAGAATTTCTTCATCGGTTAAAATTGAAAATATATGAACTCCTGCTCGTTACCTGTGCCGGCAAAATAAAATATCACCAGCAACAGGCCATAATAAAATGCCCATCGCACCGGTTTGGAATATTTGAACCCCCATTTCTGTATAGCGTACTGGTTTTCTCTTCCCAGCCATTCTATGATCATAAAGAACACCAGCAAGGCAGGAAGTATCCAACCTATTTCATGCGAAAGATAATGTGCCGCTTCTTTGTACGCCTCTGCAGAAAATAATCCTGCAAAAAGATCCCTGATGTATTGAAATGCATGTGTAAGGCTTTGCGCCCTGAAAAAGATCCATGCTATTACTGTTACGGTAAAAGTGGCGATCATCTGGAACAGCTCTTTTACTGTAGGAAAAACTTTTCCCTGCGCTACCATATCCAGGTTATTCCTGTTGGTGTTGAACAGGATGGAAGGCATGATGTACAAAGCATTCAGCAGGCCCCACATAATAAAGGTCCAGTTGGCGCCATGCCAGAAGCCGCTCACAATAAAAATGATAAAGGTATTGCGCACTTTCATCCAGGTGCCGCCTTTGCTGCCACCCAGCGGTATGTACAGGTAATCCCTGAACCAACTGGATAAAGAAATATGCCACCTGCGCCAGAACTCCGCAATATCCCTTGAAAAATAAGGGAAGGCAAAATTCCGCAGCAGCTCAATGCCAAACAAGCGGGCTGTGCCCAATGCAATATCCGAGTAGCCCGAAAAGTCGCAGTATATCTGGAACGTGAAGAACAGCGCACCCAGCACCAGCATTGCCCCGGAGTGTTCTGCAGAGCTGTTGAAGATGATGTTGGCATATTCGGCGCAACTATCTGCGATCACAATTTTTTTGAACAGGCCCCAGAGAATTTGTCTCAGCCCATCGATCGCCTGCGTATAATTAAAAGTTCTTTGTCTTTTTATCTGCGGTAGCAGATGGGTAGCCCTTTCAATAGGACCGGCCACCAGCAAGGGGAAGAAGCTTACGAATACTGCATAGTCCACGAAACTTTTTTCCGCTTTTATTTTGTCGTTGTAGATATCGATCACATAAGAAAGGCCATGGAAAGTATAGAAGGAGATACCTACGGGTAGTATCACATTCAATGTCCAGAAATGCGTTTGTATACCCAGCATCGACAATCCTTCTGCAAAAGAGCCGATAAAAAAATTGTAGTATTTGAACACTGCCAGGAAGCCAAGATTGATGATAACACTCAGCCAGAACCAGAAACGTTTGCCTTTTTTACTGCCTGCCTGTTCCATTTTAAGGCCGGTATAATAATCCAGCAGGGTAGAGAACATAAGCAGGAAAAGAAAGCGGTAATCCCAGCATGCATAAAAAAAGTAACTGGAAACCAGCAGGAGTATATTCTGCGTTTTCAGATTTTTTTGAGTGGCAAACCAGTACAAAAAGAATACGATGGGCAGGAAAATAGTGAAGCTCAGTGAGTTAAAAAGCATGTGTCGGACAAATTTAGCTTTGGTTTACCGGGGTAAAAATGTTAGGTCCGGTGAAATAAACGTAAACACAGTTCAATAATTGTAATAAGAATTCAAACTACCGGCTTACAGCGATAAAATTAGGAAAATATGCTATACAGGCAATGCCTTTTTCGGGGTAGCTCAAGGCGACTCACCCTTCCATAGACACATTGTAATAGAGTGGGTCACCGTCTGGGTGAGCTACCTTGATAACCTATATACCAATGTGAATAATTTTATGATGTGCAAACAATGGTTTATATATATTGTTGGTTAAATTGCAGGCA
The DNA here is from genome assembly GCA_964404845.1 of uncultured Ferruginibacter sp. GTDB lineage: Bacteria > Bacteroidota > Bacteroidia > Chitinophagales > Chitinophagaceae > Ferruginibacter. The sequence continues at coordinate 6,362 of CAYOLS010000132.1, forward strand.
CAATTTTTAAGAACCGATTTGTATTCAATTGTAAACCAAAGCGATACGCTGGTTTTAAATTTTGACGGATTACATCCTTCGAAAACACTCTTAATCCGGTGAACCGGATTTCTTCCCTCTGTTCTCCAGGCAATTTTTAAGCTATTAATGATTTGATCATTAAGTAGTATAATTTTTTTTAAAATAATACGTTTTAAAACTAAAGTTGGTGCATGTTTTGCTAAGTGAGCAGCGCCATCTTGTAAAATTCCTTATGAAAACAGGTTTAAATTCTTTACCTGGTTGGAGCGAAAAAGAATTGCAGTTTTTGATTTTTGCCCCCAAAGATCAAGACCTGATTATCCAATTCTAATGTAAAATCTGAGATGCAAAAAAAGTGGAGTAGCTTGGTGGCAGCGGTTTTTTTCCTGACGTCGTACCTGTTGACAAACACCGCTCAGGCACAGCAAACATTAACGCAAATTAACGGGTGGAATGCTTATGTCCATCTTCCTGCAGGCTATGCAACATCTGGCCTGAGGTATCCTACAATCATATTCGCCCCGGGTATCGGTGAAGTTGGTACCAATGCCAGCGCAGTTATTGCCAATGGTCCCGGCGCTTACATCGCACAAGGCTGGAATGGTAATGTGACCATTGATGGAAACACAGTGGAATTCATCGTTATCAGCATTCAGCCCCCATCTGCTTTTCCAACAGAAGTTACTTACAACCAGAGAATACAAACCATTAAAAGTTTATACAGGGTAGATCCGCAACGTCTTTACCTCACCGGCCTTTCGCACGGCGGATGGATGAGCTCTACTTTTGTAACAGGCGATCCTTATGGCGGACCTTATACCTACGCTTCGCAGATAGCAGCCGTTTGTACCGTACAGGGTATGATACCGGATGATAACTCTCCTTATCCAAACCTCTTTGACAATTTTGCTTTGTCCGGCGGCCGTTACCTCGGCTTCGAACAGATCAACGACGGAAGGGATACCCGCAGGGTAGTGGACAGGATGAATGCTGCCAAACCAAATTCTGCCGTATATGTGCAGACAAGCTTTGGTAATGGCGGCCATTGCTGCTGGAACCAGTTCTATGGCGGCCAGGGCGTAACACCCGGTGTGTTCAACCTTGGCGGTATCAATCAGAACCTTTATCAATGGCTCGCCCGTCAAACGCTTGCTTCTGCAACCAATATACCTCCTGTAGCTAATGCAGGACCAGACCTTACCGTTACCTTACCAGTTACAACAGCTACGCTGAATGGTTCGGCTACAGATGGCGACGGAACGGTGCTCACTTACTTGTGGAACCAGATCGCAGGCCCCGGCGCTGCTGTAATTACCAGCAATGCAACAGCTGTAACCGGTGTTACCAATCTCATACAAGGCGTGTATAAATTTGAGCTGACCGTAATGGATAACATGGGCTCGTATGGTAAAGACACCATGCAGCTTACGGTAAACCCCAATCCCGCCACGCAGACCTGTAACTACAATACACCTGTTACACACTATTTGTCAAGGACCAATACCGGTACAGGTGTCTGGGAAATATACAGGCCCAACGGATCTGCATGGAAAGGAGGCGATACGGTAAAGATCACCGGCACCAACTATTCTGTTATCGAATTATACAATGTTGCCGGCGACCCTTGCAGGCCCATTGTTATTATGCCGCAAACAACGGTTACCACTCCCGTGTTCAGGATCAAAGGCAATAGCCGTTACCTGAAAATATGGGGTGGCCCTACACAATATGGCATTAAAGTAACGCCAGGTGCTATCGCCATCAACCTCAGTCATCACATTGAAGTGAACAATGTAGAGTGCAGCGGTGGCAGTGTGGGTGTGTATGCAAAACAAGATGTAGTGTATTCTGATCCAATGACATGGCATCCCAATTACAGGATGAGTAATCTTATCTTCAGGAACATGTGGGTGCATGATGTGCAGGGCGAAGGCATGTACATAGGTATTACACAACCTGATGGATTAACTGTTACCAGTACTTACAGCGGGCTTGATACTACTATTCTTCCGATCAGGCTGGATAGCGTGGAAGTAAGCAACTGTATTGTGGAGCGTACTGACTGGGATGGCATTCAATTATCCAATGCAAGGAACGGCAATAAAGTATTGAACAATACGGTGAGAGATTATGGCCGTATCAACATGAGTGCACAACAGGCAGGTATCATCCTTGGTGGTAACTGTAGCGGTGATGTAAGCGGCAATACGATATTGCGTGGTACAGGCAGCGGGATACAGATATTCGGTTATGGTGTTATCAATGTAAACAATAACGTACTCGATAGTTGTGGTTACAACAACCAGACGAATCCCAACGGCACGCTTGGTTTACAAACCATTTATGCCAATGATTACATCATAAACAGCGAATCTAATCCCAAACAAACCATCAATGCATTTGGAAATGCGGTGAACCACCCGCTTACAGGCGGTGGTATTTTCATTACCGATTATCTCAATAATTCCTATCCCTCTTCAGTTTACAACAATACCTTTTGTATTCCAGGTGCAGGTACGAACTGGCAATCTATTTATATCAAAGCATATGTACCAGGTAGTACAGTAACCAACAATACATTGTCCTGTGCTACTGTCCCAAACGTAGCGCCCTCCGCTAATGCAGGAGAAGATATCAGTATTACCCTGCCAACCAACACTGCTACGCTTTCAGGTTTTGGAAGCGATGTGGATGGAACCATTGTTA
>CAYOLS010000133.1:0-9058 GCA_964404845.1 uncultured Ferruginibacter sp.
CATCCTGGTCTTCACGGCTTACTTTATAATCCTTTGCTACTTCCTCTGCCGTCAGGCCCATGCTCAGGTAATAATCAGGTTCATCCTTTGCAATGCTGTAGCTTGGCACTGTTTTCCAGCCTGCGGTCGGCACAAGGCTCATGCTTTCTGTACCACCAGCAATAATACACTCCGCCATGCCGCAGCGTATCTTGGAAGTTGCCATTGCAATACTTTCCAAACCACTGGCGCAATACCGGTTGATGGTAATACCCGGCGCACTGAAGCCCACCGCTTTGGCAGCAATGATACGGCCCACCTGCAAGCCCTGTTCGGCTTCCGGCACCGCATTGCCTACGATCACATCATCTACCCTCTTCGGATCAAGCTGCGGCACACTCGCCAGCAAACCTTTTATCACATCGATCGCCAGGTCATCAGGCCTTGTAAACCTGAACCCGCCTTTTTTACTTTTTCCTACTGCAGTTCTGAAACCTGCAACTATATATGCTTCCTGCATCGTACAATGTTTTTATTGTTATTTGTTTAATTGTCTGGGGCTGTTATCATTTTACCCCAATTCATCTTTTGTCCGGGCTATCCGCTGCAATTCGTCAATCGCTACCGGGGTTTGCAACCGCCAACAGCATTTCCTCATTTTCGCTGCTATCCCGTAGCCCTTCAGCAGCAGTTCATTGCTCAACAAAGACCGCTAATTCAAAATAGTTGTTTATGCAACTTTATAGACCAAAGTTATAATTTCCCTTTCAATTCAAAAAACTAAAATCCTATGTTATTTTTGCGGCCGATATGTATAAGATCCTCCGCTCCGTTTTATTCTTTTTCGATCCCGAAAAAGTCCATTATTTTTCCATGAACATCCTTAAAAGCCTCTGCAGCATTGGCTTTATCCGCAATATTGTTAAAGGAATGTTCCAACCTAAAGGCAATTTTCAACTTTCAATTTTCAATTCTCAGTTCTCTAACCGGGTTGGTCTCGGCGCCGGCTTCGACAAAAACGCCCTCTACCTCGATGAACTGGAAGCCCTCGGCTTTGGATTTGTAGAAATTGGTACCGTAACCCCGCTTCCCCAGGATGGCAATGAAAAGCCCCGCCTTTTTCGCCTACCGGAAGACAAAGCGCTTATCAATCGCATGGGTTTTAATAATGACGGGATGGAAGTGATTGCGGAACGATTAAAGAACTGGAGAGCAAGAAAAGGTTACGGGTTACGGATTGCGGGTGACGGGTTAAACCAACCCGCAACATTAGTAGTCGGCGGCAACATCGGCAAAAACAAAGTAACGCCCAACGAAGATGCCTGGATGGATTATGAAAAATGTTTTATGGCCCTGCATCCCTACGTAGATTATTTTGTAGTGAACGTAAGCAGTCCCAACACACCGGGCTTAAGAGAACTACAGGAAAAAAGTTCCCTCAAAAAAATATTCAACGTCCTCCAAACCCGCAACGCTCAACTCGAAAATCCTAAACCCTTGTTATTAAAGATCGCCCCGGACCTGAGCAACGAACAGATCGACGATGTGATCGACCTTGCCCTGGAAATAAAACTGGATGGCCTGGTTTGCTGTAACACTACCCTGGACAGGAGTTCATTGACCGAAACATCTAAAAAAGAAAGTGAAAAAATAGGGATGGGCGGTTTAAGTGGCCTGCCTGCAAAGAAAAGAAGCACAGAGATCGTTCAGTATATCTCTCAAAAAACGAACAGGCAGATCCCTGTCATTGCCAGCGGTGGCATTTTTACCGGTGCCGATGCCAAAGAAAAAATAGCTGCCGGCGCCTCACTGGTGCAGGTGTGGACTGGATTCATTTATGAAGGGCCGGGTATTGTGAAAAACATTTGCAGGGAAATACAGTAAAACGATTACACGAATTAATTAGTTCTTCGTAGTAAATCTGGCTCGTATCATTAAGAAAATAAGGAATAAGAAATTTAAAATAAGAAATAAGGAAGTTAATGACCCGTGTAATTCGTGCCTAAAATTCTTGTTGTAAAATTTTTATCATCAGACCGGGACGGTCAGATCATAAAAAATTCGTGTAATTCGTACCATTCGTTAAAATTCGTGTTATCCGTTATCTTATTTTTGCGCCATGGAACATTTATTTACCTCGGAAAGCCTTGTTAGCTTTTTAGTATTGGTTGTATTGGAAATTGTATTGGGTATTGATAATGTGATTTTCGTAAGCATTATCATGAATCGCCTGAAGGATATCAAAGATCAGAAAAAAGCCCGCCTGATATGGATGGTCACCGGCATTCTTTCAAGATGTTTATTGTTAATGGGCCTAAGCTGGCTCCTCGCACAAAAGGGAAAAGAAGTTGTAAATATTGCCAATAAAGGTTTCGACCTGGCAAGTATTGTAATGCTCGCCGGTGGTTTATTTCTTATTTATAAATCGGTAAAAGAAATTCATGGTAAGCTGGAAGGAGAAGATCCCAACCAGGCGAATAACAAAAAAGCCGGTCTTTCTCTTGCTGCTGCTATCGGGCAGATCATGCTGATAGATGCTGTGTTCTCTTTCGACAGTATCATCACCGCAGGCGGTACGGCCAAGCACCTGGAAATTATGATCGCTGCAGTTGTCATCGCCATGACCATCATGTTCTTATTCAGCCCGAAAATTGCAGGGTTCATTCACAAACATCCTACTTTAAAAATGCTGGCTTTGTCATTCCTTGTTATGATCGGGTTAAGTCTTGTAATGGAAGGCTGGGACCATGAAACGGCGGAGAAGCTGCACATGAAGAATTATATCTACTTCGGTATGGCATTCTCCTTTGTAGTAGAACTGTTGAACATGACCATGGTGAGCCGTGCTAAAAAACGCAACCTTGTTCAGCTGAATGAGCCAAAGCTGCCGGAAGAAACGGAGCAGCCCGGCAGCGATTCCGCACATTAATAACAACACATTACCATAACAGAAAGCCGCCTGCAATTGCAGAGCGGCTTTTGATTTGTATGAAGAAGAACTAAGGTTGAATGCGTTTATTCAATGCTTCTATTTCATTTTTCAATTGTTCATTTTCGGCTTTTAATTCTTTCATTGCTTCCACTAAATAAGGTATCAGCCCGCTGTAATTTACACTGCTCATACCTTCTTCATCTTTACTAACCAGCTCCGGCATCTGTTGTTCTATTTCCTGCGCCAGCAAACCGGATTGTAATTGTTGTGTCCTTGCAGTATCCCGCCAGTTATAATGATAGCCATGAATATTTAATAATTTTTGCAGGCTGTTTTGGAGTGGGTGAATGTTTTTCTTCAATCTTGCATCGCTGTTCTGTGTCAAGGTGCCTGCGATCACCATATTGCCGTTGTCAAGCATGCGGCAGATAATAAGGTTTTCGTCATTCCTGAACTGGTATTCATCATTTGTACCAAAATTTTTAAACTTGGTGCTGCCGTCATAGCTCAGGTTCATGTAGTCGGTGCTGCTGCCAAAAGTTTCCAGTCGCAGGTGCGAATCAAAAGTAGCGGTGGTTCCTTTAATATGCAGGGCCGCCTGTGGTGCAGGTACATTAATACCTGTATTGGCATTTTTTAATACGCTGAAAGCATTGCCCCTTACTGATGAAGAAGCGCCATTACCCAAAATGAACAATGGATCTGTATCTACCCAATTGGATCCTGAATATGCGGCAGAGCTAATATTAAACCTTCCTGCTACCAATGCTGCATAGGGCTGGGCAATTGTTCCCAAGCCGAGTGAAGCTGCATAATTGCCGGAAGCAACAGTACTTCCGCCCATTGCGAAAGCGGTCACTCCGGATGCAGTTGTTACATTACCTGTTGCAAATGCATAATCGCCGCTGGCCTCATTCACCCTTCCCATAGCAGTGGCAGCATAACCGCTTGCATTGTTCAGTGTGCCAATAGCTGTAGCGTAGTCGCCGGAAGCTGTATTATTGTATCCAATAGAAACCGCAGCATTGCCGAGTGCTTTTGCAAAGCCGCCTATGGCAATAGCATAGTCATGTGTAGCACGTGCACGATTTCCAAAAGCTATAGCAGCCAATCCTGATGAAATACTTTTAGTACCCAATGTAATAGCAGCTATTCCTGAAGCAATATTGTTATCGCCTACTGAAAGAGAAAAACTATTGGTTGCCTTATTCGCTCTTCCATAAGCGAGTGAGAACAGGCCAATGCTATCCGGTTGCTTCCAGCCCGTTCCATCAAAACCACCCCGTAAAGCAAATTTGGCCGGCAGGTAATGCAGGCCGCTCAATTCATTGATACTTTGGGGTGAAGGAGCCGCATATATAAAATCGTAGCGCAACTGAAACCCGGATTCGTTTATTGCTGCATCTGTTTTGGAGAGCAGCGTGAACCTGTTACCATTCAGGTAAATACTTACCTGATTGACGGTACCGCTGATACGCAATACCGTATCGCTGTTCTCATCCAGCACAAATAAAGTGTCGTGTGAATTTTCCAGTTGACCGCTTATTAAACTAAGCTTTACGCCTATCGCATTTTCTTCTTCAATGCCTAAAGGAAAAACAGTAAGCTCCCTGTTCTCATTGGCAGCATAGTTACCGGCAGGGCCGCCACTGTCATAAATGTACCCGGAAGTATCCACGGTAATGCTTGCTCTTACATTTGTAGCCGGCATATTATTGGAAGGAAGCACAGGGTTGATCTTGCCCATAACGAGGCTGCTGTCCCTGTTTAAAAAACTGCCCTGGATTTCTTTCCATCCTCCATCTGAATAATACCAGTAGCTGGAAGTATTGTTATCAAAGACCAGCAACCCTTTGGGTGGATTGCTGATGGCATTTTTTTGCGTAGCTGCAATACGTGGCGGCAGCAAGCCTTTATTACTGCTGTTTATTTCCAGTGCGGCAGCTGCGTGGGGATTATTTGTACCGATGCCTACATTTTGTTGTGCATGTATTGAAAAAGACAACAGGCAGGTAACAATAAGGGCGATAACATTTTTCATTTTAAGCGGGGTCTATTCTTTTACTATTTTTTTCGCAACAACAGTACCCTGCTGTATGTACTGCAACAGGTACATTCCTTTGGCGTAGTGTTTCATATTGATGTGCAGGTTTTGTGCAGTGGCTGTTTGCCGGTACAATAATTTTCCTTCGGTATTCAGCAATTGTACAATTCCATTGGGTGCCAACCCGCTTATGGTAAGCATATCCTTAACAGGATTAGGGGAAGCAACCACCATTATACCGGCTGCTATACTTATATTTTCAATAGAAGAATAAGAGAAGCTGCCATCCATATCTGTCATTTTCAAACGATAGTAATAAGAACCATTTTGTAATCCCTTGTCAGGATATTGGTAATGATGTGTACCGTTTGTATTAAGAGCATTGAATGAAGCGATCGTTACAAAATTGCCCCAGCCTGCGCTTCGCTGCAATTCAAATTGTTTTGTATTGATCTCGTTGGTTGTAGTCCAGCTCAGCAATACATTGTTCTTATCTTTTAGTACAGCATCAAAGAACAAGAGATTCAGCGGCACTACTGTTCCTACCTCCAGCGAATACAGTTCATAATTAATAGCAGGATCTACCAGGCCCATAAAATAAACCCTGTTGTTGAATGGAGTAATGGTAGTAGGTTGAAAAGTCTGTATTCCCTGTACAAAGCTGGTGAGCTTGCGGGTACCGGCTGCAGTGCCGTCGGATTCCCATATATCAGGATTGGTCGCCAGGCTTTCAGATGCGGGGAAATACAGTTTGTTGTTCATGGTCTTTAATTCCCAGTTGAACATGCCTGCATTTGACCCGGGTATAAAGTCTTTTACAATGAAAGTACCGGCCGTAGTACCATCGCTTCTCCAAAGCTCCAGGCCGCTGTTGCCATCGTTTGCAAGAAAATACACGATACCATTCATTCCTGTAAGGTGCCTGGGAGTGGAATTGCCGGTACCGGCATTGATGTCTATTACAAATGTACCGGCAGCGGTGCCATCGCTTCTCCATAACTCCTCACCATGCTCATCATCTGTAGCAACAAAAAACAACAAGCCGTTCGCTGATGCTTTCCCGATATGTATGCTGATGCCTTCTGTTCCGGGAATAATTTCTTTCACCATTGCTGTACCGGCTTCTGTGCCATCTGTCTTCCATAATTCTGTGCCGTGAATGCCATCGTCTGCTACAAAAAACACATGCTGATCTACGGTTATAAGGTCTGTTGGGTCACTGCTATTTATTCCGGGGAAAATATCTTTTATCAGCACTGTACCGGCATCTGTACCATCACTTTTCCATAATTCGGCACCGTTCAAAGAGCCGGTGTTTGCCGTAAATACCAGTGTACCGTTGAGGTTTACGAGATCTTCCGGGCTGGCATCTGCAGAGCCGGGGCGTATATCTTTTACGAGTACAGTACCGGCATCTGTACCATCACTTTTCCATAATTCAATGCCATTGGTATTGTTATCTGCAGTAAAGAAAAGTGTCTGCCCGATCATAAGTGGATTACCGGGATCGGAACCTACCGCACCTGTCCTGATATTTTTCACCATCACTGTGCCGGCTTCCGTACCATCTGTTTTCCATAACTCAAGACCTGCTACGCCATTGTCAACACCAAGAAAAAAAGTATCGTTCTTTGCTGCTAAGATATCCAGCGGGGTAGAAACAATACCAGCTACTATATCTTTTATCATATGCGTACCGGCAGTGCTACCATCGGTCTTCCATAATTCTGTGCCATTAATTCCATTGTTGGCAGTAAAAAAAAGATAGTTATCCGCCGGTCTGAAATTCCCCAAAGGCTGATAGCTTGTTCCTTCTGTGGCATTGACGTCTTTTATAAGCTGTGTAACACCTGTTGTGGCATTTGTTTTCCATACTTCGCTTCCGTATTGCTGGTTATTGATCCTGAAAAGCAGTTCATCGCCCAGGGCTGTAAAAATGGTGGGAGAGGATGAGGTAGCACCCGGAAAATGATCGACCACCATTACAGTGCCAGCATCTGTTCCGTCGCTCTTCCACAATTCGGCACCATTCGCTGTTGTGCTTGCATAGAAGTAAAGCATATTACCCACTGCTGTTAATGCTGTGGGAGAAGAAGATATATTGATCGCAGGCTCAATGTCTTTTACCATGACAGTGCCTGCCGATGTACCATCTGTTTTCCAAAGCTCCCTGCCGATGTTGGCAGAAGCACCTGCTGCAAAATACAGGCTGCCATTTACCTCTGTAAAATTCTGGGGATTGCTTTGGCCTGTGCCTGCAAAAATATCTTTCAGCATTACGGTATTGGGAGCCGTGCCATCTGTTTTCCAAAGCTCTGAACCATTGTTGGCTGAACCATTGGTAGCATTGAAATAAAGATGACCATTAAAAACTTTTAAAAAGGATGGAAAAGAACCGGCGGTACCGGCCACAATTTCTGTAAGCAGTTGGGTATTGCTTTCTGTACCATCGCTGCGCCATAATTCATTGCCAGATGCGGCTGTTTGTGCACTAAAGTACAAAGCGTTGTTATAAACTGTAAGGTAATTGGGATTGCTGCTCACTGTACCCGGGTTAATATCTTTCAGGATGCTGGTACCGGCAGCTGTGCCATCGGTCTTCCAAAGCTCAATACCGGTGGTGGCAGAGAGTGCAACAAAATAAACATTCCCGTTCATGCCGGTCATCTTTGAAGGAGCGGAGCCTGCAGACCCGGGATTGATATCTGCGAGCATAAATGTGCCGGTTTCTGTACCATCGCTGCGCCATAATTCTATACCATTGGTACCATCTGTTGCGGCAAAATATAAAATACCATTGTGACTGTAAAAATTGGATAAGGAAGAACCGGCACCGGGATTAGGATTGATATTTTTTACCAGTACTGTCCCTGCATCTGTTCCATCTGTTTTAAATAACTCCTCGCCATTGCTGCCACTTGTTCCTGCAAAGAAAAAAGTACCGTTCACTGCTGCACTTGCTGCCGAAGCACTGATTATGCTGTTGTTGAGAACGAAAGTGCCTGCGCTTGTGCCATCCGTTTTATAAAGTTTGGTATTTGTACTTACAGCACTTGCTACAAAATAGGCATCAGTCCCCATAGTGCCTACATAGAACGGATTGCTTGCATCGGTAGTGGTGTTGATGTTTTTTACCAGCTGTACTTGCTGTGACAGCGCAACTATTTTCACCATAAAATTTGCAGCCAACAACAAAATGAGATGCTTTTTCATTTGCAGTATTTTTTGTTGCTGTAAAATTGTTCCGAAGAAATAATTGAAACAATAGCTAATAATAGCCATGGTAGCACCAGTCGCTGAAAGAAATTATACCAGGCGGTTTTTATGGGCCAGTGCAATGGCTTCACCCAAAGAGTGTACCTGCAGTTTTTCGTAGATCTTTTTTACGTGATTGTTCACTGTAAAATAACTGATGCGCATTTCATCAGCGATCATTTTATAGCTTAAGCCGGCGGAGAGATGTTTGAGCACTTCTGTTTCTTTAGGCGAAAGGCCGTATTCATTTTGTGGCAATTGCTGACCAAAATACCGCATTACTTTTAATGCAATAGACGGCGTCATAGCTGCGCCGCCTTTCATAACGTCATCTATGCTCTGTGCTATTTGTGTAACGGAGGCCGATTTTAAAATATAGCCTTCTGCCCCGGCCTGCAATGCTGCAAATATTTTATCATCATCATCAAAAGCGGTCTGCATAATTATTTTTATGGCAGGAAAATGTGTTTTCACCAGCCTGACACCCTCAATGCCATCACCACCGGGCATTTCAATATCCATCAGTATAACATCGGGTTTTGTCAATGCCATATCATCTTTTATTGTAGCCGTATTTTCAAACCCGCCTGCAAAAGACAACCCGTCGGAAAAAGACAGCAGTGTAGCAAGGCTTTCCCGCCGTTCTTTACTATCATCATATACTACTACTTTGATCATTATTGTAAAACTACTATTTATAACTACTAAGCTTTATGACTAATTATAGCTATCGGGAAACTGCACGCTACTGTGACCCCTTTACCGGTTTCATTCTTAATTATACAAGTTCCTTTCAGCATGGCACACCTGCTTTTAATATTATACAGCCCGTTACCTTCTTTTATTGC
>CAYOLS010000134.1:0-9047 GCA_964404845.1 uncultured Ferruginibacter sp.
AAGCCCGGTGAATGTACCGGTGGTGTTGCTGATAGCACCGGGATTAATGGTGTAAGTGGAACCTGCAATAGGGCTGATCACAATTACACCGTCAGATGCGCCGGCGCAACTGGTATTGGCGCTGGTAGCAGTAGTAGAAGGGGGAGTGCCGCCGCCTACATTGATACTCCTGGTACCCTGGCAACCATTTGCGTCTGTAAACACTACCGTATGCATGGAGCCCTGCAACAAATGTTGCAATCCTGAAGAAACTCCTGTAAAAACATTGCTTGTTTGCGTAGGGCCGCCATCCAGTGAGTAAGTATAAGGCGCAACTCCTGTAGTTGGATTTAAAGTTACAGTTCCATCAGTAGCACCGGGGCAACTGGCAGGCGTTTGGAAGATAGCGCCTGTAAGGCCTGTACCTGTGGCTACATTTACTGCAACACTTACCGTACAACCGCTTGCATCTCTTACCACTACAGTATGGGCGCCTGAGCTTACTCCATTGAATGTATTGCTTGTTTGCGTTGGTCCGCCATCCAAAGAGTAAGTGTAAGGGCTTGTACCTGAAGTGGGGGTAATAGTGATAGAACCATTGCTGGCACCTGCGCAGGATGTAGCTACTGTACTGGATGTAGCGGTGATTGAAGTGCCGGGCGTAATGGTAGCTGTGGCTGTACCATTACAGCTTAATGCGTCTGTATAGGTAATGCTGTAAGTACCTCCGGACAGACCGGTAAATATGCCTGTTGTATTGGTTACAGCCCCGGGGTTCAGTACAAATGTATAAGGGCCTACACCGGAAGTTGGTACAACGGTTATGGTTCCGTTGGTAACACCCGGGCAACTTGCACCTGTGAAACTTGTATTGGCAGTTAAATTACTGATGGCATTTAATGTTACCTGGTAAGTAGTATCACAACCGGTAGCATCTGTTGCATACACAGTATAGGTTCCTGCTGCTAAGCCGGTAAAAGTATTGGAAGCCTGTAACGGCCCGCCATTTAATGAAAAAGAATAGGGAAGTGTTCCAACGCCGGTTGCTACATTTACAGTGATGGTACCGGAGTTGGTACCGCAGGTTGGTTGAACAAGTGTTGTTGTTACCGGTAATGTATTATTTCTTTGAATAGTAATGGTATCAAGACTAACCATGGTAGTACCTGCGGGGCATGATCCGAAAGTAGTTCTGATAACGTATTGGGTAGCGCCGGGGCCCGGGCAGATATTCAGGAAGTTTATGTCGAGCAATCCCTGGACTGTCGTCAAAGTATCTGCCGTTGCTAAAACAGTACCCGACATGTTAAGCAATTCGGAACTGACATACCGGGAAGCGCCTCCATTTGGAGTAAAACGGAAAGCCTCGTTCTGTGCAGACCAAAGCGTTTGGTTTTTGCCCGGTGCTGCAACTCCCTGCAGTCCGGTCTCATTTTGTATACCCAATATGCCATAATCCCCATCTGAAGATTCTCCAAAACAAGACCTGTTCTCTACATGCACTTCAATCAAACCTGTTGATTCGTACATGATCATTTGAAAGGTATTGGGTGTTAAAAAGCAAGGATCAACACCTGTTGCAGTACTGTCATACTGATAAGTACCAACTTTATAATAGCTAACAATAAATCTTCTGCAGGGTGCTGTTCCTTCAACCCTCCATTGTATTTTCCTGTCGTAAGGAGATACCCATGGAAAGGAGGCGCTTGGTTCATTTTTTCTCCTGGGATCAAGATCGGTATACATGCCCATGATCGATGGTCTTGCATACGAAGGATCGGGAATAGGATCACTGATAGAATAATCATTAAAGCCGCCGGCGTCTGAAATGTCAAAGCTTATGATACCATTTGAGCCAATGATGGCCTGTGTATATGTCTGGCCGTAAAAGCAAAAATTAAAGGGGAGTGAGAATGCGTTGCTCCATTGATCATCTTCATAGATACCCGGGTCTTCTGTTCCTCCCGGCACCACATAGGGAAAAGGGTTGTAGGGGATTTGAGTAACGGCATAATCTGAAGTTGATTTCAGATGGGGTACCTGTACTCTTATAGCAGCACATGGGTTACCGCATGAAAGCTGGATAACTGTTCCGTTTAAATTAGTAGGAACACAACTTTGAGCGTAGCTGTTATAATCTGAAAAAAAATTGAAAATGAGGATAATGGTCAGCAGGAAGATTTTTCTCATTACAGTGGAGTGTTAAAGTGGACCTGAAGATAAAAAAAATACACAAGAATTTAACATTCATATAACAGTATGTAGATAAGTTTTATGCAACCTTTTTCGTTGTGGCGATTTTTCTATAACATGCTCATTAATCTATAGCCATAACTGTATTGTGATGAATTATTTAAATGAAAAAGACCCTGTAAACAGGGTCTTGTAGTATTTTTTCTATTCGTTGCCGGGCATTCAGCATACAATAAATAAGTGATCAGTAATTAAATTAATGTACCAGCATCACTGTTCCTTTCATCTCTACCTTCTTCCCGTTCCTGTCAACACCTTTTATGATCCATACATAAGCACCGATCGGTTGTTTCTTTCCTTTAAAAGACCCATCCCATCCTTTCATGTATTCACGGTTCTCAAAAACAGTTTCGCCCAGGCGGTTGAATATCCTGAAATATTCCGTGTGTGCAATTCCTACAGGCACCGGCCTGAACACATCATTTAGTCCATCACCATTTGGTGAAAAAGCATTCGGAATATAATAAGTGGGCCCAACATATACTTTTAAGAAAACAGTATCATAGCCAATACAACCGGCAAAGTCCGTAACCCTTACAATAAACTTCTGATCTGCAGACAAAGTTGCCAAAGGATTTTGCGCTGTACTGCTGTTCAATGGTGCAGCAGGCGACCATAAATAATCCTTACCTCCGCTTGCGGTCAGTTGGTGTGGTATTCCCTGTACAGCCGTGGTATCATTTCCTGCATAAGCAGGAACCGGGGGTTGAACCTGTACATCCACCTGGTCGGTTACGCTGAAGTTGCAACCATAATCATCTTTTACAGTAAGTGTATAAGTATAGATCCTGTTGTTGCCGGGAGGATATACCCTTGTAATGGCCTGCGTAGGGAATTCAACATTATCCCCAGGATTCCATGTATAATTTACAGGCCCTGATAAATTGCTGGCGCTGCCCCTTAATATGGCATAAGTAAGATTACAGATCGCAGTATCAATGCCTGCATGTGCAACCGGCTTGTGCAGCAGGTTCACAATGATGGTATCCCTTCTTTCACAACCGCCCCATTTTGCATGCAGCTCATAAGTGGCTGTATCCTTCGGTGCTGCTACTGCATTTTTAATAGCCGGGTTGGCAATCGTATTGGTGGGAGTGCCGTTAATACCCGTCCAGGTAAAAACAGTTGTTTCCGGATTGGTTTGAGGATCAAAAGTAACAGTGCTTTCTGCGCATATCGTTACATCAGGCCCAAGCGTTAAGAACATATTGTCTGTCAATCCAACCGTACCAGTTGCAGTTGCAGTACAACCTTTGGCATCGGTTACAGTAATAGTATAAGTGCCATGGGCCAATCCTGTAAACACACCTGAAGTGGAACCGGTGGTATTGACCGTAGCGCCTGCAATGGTAAATTTATAAGGAGCTGTGCCGCCTGCCCCTGATGCAGTTGCAGTACCATCATCATCGCTGCAACCCGCAGGCGTAGTACCATTGACCGCAGCAGTGAGTACCGGCGGATCAGTGAGTATAACTGTTGTATCTTTTATACAACCCACATTGTCTTTTATACGATAGGTATAGGTGCCTGCCGCCAGTCCTGTAAATGTATTGCTGGCCTGGTAAGTGCTGCCGGCGTTGTTGGAATATTGAAAAGGTGCTACACCACCAATGGGGCTGAAGCTAACAGAACCATCCGTTCCTGCGTTGCAGGATGGGTTTATGATCGCCGCAGGTGTAAATATTTCCGGGTTGGTAACGAGTACAACGGGGTTACCTGTTCCTCTGCAACCCCTGGCATCAACAAAACTGTAATTGTAAGTGCCCGGAGCCAACCCTGTAAATATTAAGGGAGCAGGGCCGGTGCTCACATATGGTCCGCCGGGACCAGTCAGTGTTACGGTGAATGGCCCGGCTGTATTGGGCGTTACACTAATGGTACCGTCATTGATACCAAAACAAGGAGGATCTGTTTGGGCATGCGTGGCTGTGGGCGCAGGAGGACAGGTTCCGCTAATGGTAACGGCTTGCCTGTTGGCACAATCTGTAGCGCCTATCGGGCAGCAGGATGCATACAAAACTGTTCCGGCCGGGCAGGCAGATCCCGGGGGATCATATACAAAAGGAACGCCGGTGCCTATCTGGTTTCCACCGAAGGGAGCATCCCACCAGGTAACTGTATTGCCATTGCCGCAACCTCCGTTGATCTGGGCATAATGATTGGGAGGATTCACACCGCAATCGGTTATAATAGTAGAAGTAAAAGGAATGTTGTAGATATCCGGGCAACTGGTGGTACTGATGGTAAAATTGATCCTGTTGCGTTGAGCATCGGGGATGCTATAGCATCCTGTATTACCATCTGCAGTACCAGTTATCTGAAAACTAAGCGAAGAACTAGTGATGGCGCTGTTACAAAATGTCATATCGAACTGGAAGGAGAGTGGGAGGCCGCAATCGAAAAGAATATCTCCGTAGTTATTGCCGGGTACGCCATCATTGAGTACAGGTGTGCAACAATCATCACCGGTTCCGTCAAAATAAAATCCCTGCCCACCACTTTGTCCTGCTGAACATGCAGCGCCCGTACAGGAAGGAAAGCTATTCCAGTTGGCAGGCATTACAATACCAGATATACTGAAGCCGGGATTCACCGGGAAAAATACACCATGTATCCAGTTGTCATCCGGGGTTTTATTCCATTGTACATTAGAAAGCACCACTCTCAGTGTACTGGTGCCGCAGGGATCATCACAAACCAACGTATTACCCACCACAGATGTACCGGTGCTGGCGATCAGTGTTGCAGTGATTGTAGGAGATGCTCCGCAAGTATTAAAACGCCCTGCAGTAGTAACACTGGCTACATTGATCGTTTGAGAATAGGTGCTGGAGAAAAGAAAACTTAAGACCGTACCAAGTAATAGTAGCCTCATGATAGATAAATATTTTACTTTGTTAGCAGTTTTTTAATATCACCGCTGATAGCAGCGATAGATGACGATGAGCTTTTTAAGATCTGGTTGCCGAAAAAAAGAATATCATTTTTACTCAGCTCTTTATTGTACAGCACTTTCAATACTGAGGTCTGAGTGTATATAGCTTTCTTTTTACCTGGGTTGTTGATATTAATGCTATTGATCTTTTCCGTAACATCATTTGGTAAAACAACGCTGTCACTTTTACGCATCAGTGCGTACATACGGTCATGAATGGAATTATCTGCTTTTGGAATATCCTGTGCATGGCTATTGTATCCCGCAAGGATAAATAACAATGCAGTAAAGGCAGCGAGTACTGCCTGCTTTGAAAAATTTCTCATTGGTTATGTTTTGTAACTATCCTTTAAAAATAAGGAAATATTGCGAGTTGAGATTTTTACATAAGAGAAATGCCTGCTTCAACTACCTGCCTTTTATCCAGCTATTGTATATCGCCAGCTGTAAAGGGTTGGGATTCATAATTTTACTGATGCTGTACGGGATCACTTGTTTTTTCGCAACCGTAACATCAGTTGTTTCTTCGCCTTTTTTACCGGTAAAGCTGATCTTTAAAGTAGCGCCCTTCATTGACTGGTCAAGTACAGACCTGAAACCGGCAAGCGTTATTTTGCTTCCGTTCAGGCCATTGATCGCATAACCTTTGCGCAGGCCTGCATTCCAGGCTGGCGACTGCCATTCCACATCTGTTACCAGCAGGGAATCATTTCTTTCCCGCAGGTTAAGGCCGATCCAGTTGCCGGGTATTGTTTTAGGATTGAGGTCCATCTGCAGACCTGCATAATTAAGATAAGTATTGTAATCTACCTTTTTTAAGGTATAGATATAATCAAAAAAATCGCTGAGCGAAACCGTGGCTATGGCTTCTGCTTCCTTCCTGAACTCTTCTTCCGTAAAGCCACGCTTTTCTTTTTTGTAATATTTATTGTAGAGCAATTTCATAAGATCGTCCAGCGAAGATTTGTTGTTGGTCTCATGCCTTATTTTAAAGTCGAGCAGTATGCCCAGCAGCGGGCCTTTATCATAAGGAGAGATGGTTTTATTTACTTCATCACCGGTACGGCCGAAAGGGCCTTCTTCCCAGGTGTAGTAACTGGCATCTGCAGGTGTTTGAAACTGCCTGCCGGGTTTTGATTCGTAGTTGGATATGCTTGTTCCAAAATAGGCGAGTACTTCTTCCTCTGTCATCAAACCTGACCTGCTGAGAATGACCGGTTCATAATAAACAGTTACGCCTTCTGATAACCAAAGCATTTTGGTGCGGCTGCCTTTGTCGTAATCAAAAGGCCCGAGTTCAACAGGGCGAATGCGTTTTACATTGTAGTGATGAAAATATTCATGCGATAAAAAACTGTACAGTTTCAGTTTTGCTTTGCGGTTGGTATCCAAACCTGTTCCGTTGAAAGCAACCGATGTAGAATTCAAATGCTCGATACCGCCGCCGCCGGGGCCAATGGCCAAAAAACTGTAATCGTTATAAGGTATATCGCCGATGATACCCGATGCGGTAGTGATGATCTTCTTTATATCATTCATAAACTGCTGGCGATCGAAGTTGCCGGGATTGAACGCAAAAAAATAATGCGGCTTGTTAGCAACTTTAAAAGAAGGTAGTGAATCGAGGTTGCCCATCAGTATCGGGCTATCAAATAAAACATCGAAATCGGGCGCTTCAAAAACATTGAGCGAGCCTTTTACTCTTGGTAAACCAGTTGCCACTTTTTTCCATTGATTCCATGGTTCAACAGCTACGGTCACTTTATTATTGATCATCCCTTCGGGATACAGAAAAACGCCTGCAGGAGAGAGGTATGCCCGCTCTTCGTTCACAAAATTGCCTGCAACAAAATTACGTTTGGCTTCCACATCATAGGAAATTTCAAACACCTGCCATTTACCGGGTTTCAGGTCTATCTTCCAGGCATTGTCTCCTGCTTTCTGCCATTTCAGGTCTCCGTTTTTATCATACGCTTTAAAGTTGGAGACTTTATCAGCATAGTTCATCAACTGGTAATAACCCGGCGTCCAGGCCGGCATTTTTACAGTGATATCATTCCTGTTGGATACAATACAATTTAATACAACATGGTAATATTGTTTGGAAGGTTCGGGCACCGATACCTTGTAATACATTGAAACGGATTGCTGCGCAATGACAGTAGAAGTAGAAAAGGATAATAGCAGGAAAAGTATTCTTCCGAATAATTTAAAAGAAATATTTCCCATAAACATAAACTGTTTGTAATGGTCAATAATTATTAATTGATAATTATTGATTTAAATGATTAATACTTCCACCTTACGAAGGCCTCCATTGCAGCATATTGCGTCAGGCCCAGCTGTGCATAGAGTTTGGCCGTATTCGCATTGCGTTCTTCGGCTCTTTGCCAGAACTCCCTGTCATCGCTTCCCTGGAAGGGTACCGTATCTTTTTGCGACTGGTGTATGAATATGCCGTTGCGCTTTTTGATCACCTGTTCAGGACTCATAGGCACTGCCATTTCTATATCGGTGATATCCCACTCCTGCCATGCACCTTTATAGAGCCAGAGCCAGCAATCGTCTACCCATTTGGCGCCGCCGGCTTTTATTCTTTTAAGTGCTTCTATCACCACATCAAAACAAACCTTGTGCGTGCCATGCGGATCGGCAAAATCGCCTGCACAAAATACCTGCTGTGGTTTTATTTTTTCGAGCAGCTCTATGGTAAGTATTACATCGGCTTCACCCATCGGATTTTTTTCGATGGTACCTGTTTCGTAAAAAGGAAGATTCTGGAAATGTATCTGGTCGTCTTTCAAACCGACATATTTACAGGTAGCTTTTGCTTCACAACGCCTTATCAGTCCTTTAATGGCACGTATATCTGCTGTATCTTTTTCTGATGATCTTTTCTGTGATAAAAAAGCCTGTGCTTCTTCAAATATCTTCCTGCTTTTTTCTTCGTTGATGCCGAACATGCTTTCGAAGCCTACTGCAAAATCTAAAAAGCGGGTTACAAATTCATCTGTTACAGCAATGTTACCGCTGGTTTGATAAGCTACATGTACTTCATGTCCCTGGTTGTGCAGCCGCATAAAAGTGCCGCCCATGCTGATGATGTCATCATCCGGGTGAGGGGAGAAGATGAGTGAACGCTTGGGAAAAGGATCATGTCTTTCAGGATGCGTACTGCGTGTATCCGTATCCGTTGGTTTACCTCCCGGCCAGCCGGTAATGCTGTCCCGCAACTGGTAAAACACCTGCAGGTTGATCTCGTATGCATCGCCTTTTTCTGTCACCAGGTCATTCAAACCGTTTTCGTTATAATCATTATTGGTAAGGCTCAGTACAGGTTTGCCCAGCTTTAATGCAAGATTGATAACTGCCCGTTTTACCATGCTGTTTGTCCACTCGCATTCGCCGGTGAGCCATGGATATTTAAAACGGGTGAGATCTGAAGCAGCTGTATCATCGAGTACAAACAAAGTATCGTCGTGTGTCTGCAGTAAAGAAGCGGGTATCTCTTCCGTTACTTCATCTTCAATTGATTTTTTTATTACCGGGGCTTTTGTCTGGCCCCATGCCATCAGCACGATCTTTTTTGATTTTAGAATGGTGTTAATACCCATGGTGATGGCCATGCGTGGCACCTGGCTCATATTGCCAAACTCGTAGGCATTCGCCATACGGGTGCTGTTGTCCAGAGTGATCAGCCTTGTTTTGCTGTAGATGGCGCTGCCCGGTTCGTTGAAACCGATGTGACCATTTTGGCCAATACCTAATATCTGTATATCAAGACCACCTGCATCTGCAATACTTTGTTCATACTGTCGGCAATGCTCCTTTACTTTTTCTTTCGGGATCATGCCATCGGGCACATGATAATTATTGGGGT
>CAYOLS010000135.1:0-9011 GCA_964404845.1 uncultured Ferruginibacter sp.
CAACCAAGATCTGATCAAAATTCCTAATATAACTGCTTTTTCGTAAGTAGAAACACCTAGCTCTGCATTTTTGCGCCGTAAGCAAGATCTCCGGCGTCTCCCAAACCGGGAACAATATAGCCTTTGGCGGTAAGCTCTTCGTCGATATCGCCGCACCAGATCGTGGCTTTTGGTTCTGCTCTCAGCACATATTCAATGCCCACTGAGCAGGCAATGGCGCATACGATATGTATCTCTTTTACATCCCCCTCCGCTTTCAGGTATTGTATAGATTTCACCAGTGATGCGCCGGTAGCAAGCATGGGATCACTAATAATTACCACACGACCGTCCAGTTCCGGGCAGCTCATGTATTCCATACTGATCTCGAAGCTGCCATCAGGGTGGTGCTTGCGGTAAGCGCTTAAGAACGCATTATCGGCATGGTCAAAAAAGTTCAGCAGCCCGTTGTGCATGGCAAGTCCCGCACGCAGGATAGTAGCTAGCACCGGTTGGTTTTTTAAAACTTTGCAGGTAGAAGTACCCATCGGGGTGGTGATCTCTTTTTCTTCCGTTTCCAGTTGCTTGCTGATCTCGTAGCCTATTACTTCGGCAATACGTTCCAGGTTGCGCCTGAAGCGCATGCGGTCGTTCTGCACCTCCACGTTTCTTAATTCACTTACCCAATTGCTTACCAGGGAATGATGCTTGCTGAAATTATGTACCATAGCTGCGAGTTTTTGCTTTACGTATTATACTAACTGTTAATTTTTGATCTGCCGGGTCACAAATCTATAATAATTTAAATGAGCACCCTTATTTTTGGTTGATAGTTTTTACAAACAACTATCATTATTTCTACATGAAAAAATTTGCCCTGGTATTACTCACTGCTTCCGTCTTCGCTGTTTCCTGCGGTGATAAAGCAGAAAAAGAAGCTAAAGCTGCGGATAAATATGAAAAGACCAAATTGTCGCTGGAGGAAATCGAAAAACAAACACCGGAAAAATTCATCAGTGTAAAAGGCACAGATAAAAAAAACCTCATCGGGCAGACTGTTGTAAAAGGAAAGATCCAGAACAACGCCAAGATGGCCACTTTTAAAGACGTGGATATAAAATTATTTTTCTATAGTAAAACTGGTGTGCTGTTATCAGAAGACCAGGAAATGATCTACGAGACCATTGCACCGGGAGAAAGCAAATCCTTCAAGTCAAAATATTTTGCACCGAAAGGAACGGATAGCATTGCGATGAAGGTGGTGTCGGCGAAGTTTTAGGAGATATGAATTATGAGATATGAGATGTGAACGATGAGTTGCGCCTTGGCGTCTTTGCGGTAAAAAAATGAGGAATAAGAAATAAGGAAGTTGGCTAGGCTCACGGCTAGAACCTTGGAGCTTCCATTCAATTCGTGTAATTCGCTCCGGTTCGTGTGTGATCATATAAAAGAGAAATTATCTCCATCAAACAACCCCTTATCACTCAATTTCAAATGCGGTATTACCAGCAATGCCATAAATGACAATGTCATAAAAGGAGCGCTCAATGGGCTTCCCAATTCATCTTTTGTAAAACGATCGATCGCTGTATAATCTTCCGCTACTTTATAACCGTCTTCGGTACTCATCAACCCTGCAACGGGCAGACTGAGCACCATTTCTTTTCCATTGCCCACAGCACTTACGCCGCCACGCTGCTGTATGATGAGGTTCACAGCTTTGCAAAGGCTCTCATCATCCACGCCTACCGCCACAATATTATGGCTGTCGTGTGCTACAGAAGAAGCGAGAGCACCGGTTTTGATGCCTATGTTTTTGATAAATGCTTTTGCAATGGGTGCATTAAAGTAGCGGTTGATAACGACAATTTTTAGAATATCGCTATCAATATTACTGGTGAGATATTGAATGTCATTTAGAAAATGTCCTTCGGTTTTATTGGTTATAAGCTGACCGTCTAATGCTTCAATTACAGGATAAGGATTCGTAAAGTCTTCAACATCATAAACAAAGTCTTCCAGTTTTTTTTCATCACAATTGAATTGATTAATGATACCGGCACTGCTTGTTTTGATCAATGATCGTCCATTTTCTGCCACCAGCTCACCATCAATAAAAGTCTTTAATACCTTAAAATTCACGAGGTCTTCCAGCAAAATAAGATCAGCGGCATCAGCTTCTCTTAAAATACCATTGTCCATTTTATAATGCAGCACAGGATTGATACATGCCGCCTGTAAGATTTTAAATACATCAATGCCTTCGGCCACAGCCCTTGCACAAAGCTGGTTGATATGGCCTTCTAGCAGGCTGTCAGGATGTTTGTCGTCGCTGCAGAACATCATGTTCTCATAATGGTCGTTCACCAGGCCGATCAGTGCTTCAAAATTTTTGGCAGCGCTTCCTTCCCTGATCAGTATTTTCATTCCATAACCCAGTTTGTCCAGTGCTTCTTCTGCAGTAAAACATTCATGGTCGGTGCTGATGCCCGCATCAATGTATTGCTTGGCCGTAGCGCCATGCAGGCCCGGTGCATGACCATCCACCGGCTTGTTGTATTTTTTTGCAGAAGCGATCTTTTGCATCACTTCCTCATCACCATGCAATACCCCGGGGAAATTCATCATTTCGCTCAGGTATTTTATTTCCGGCATGGCAAGTAAGGCATCCACGTCTTTGGCATCCAAAGCTGCACCAGCTGTTTCAAAAATGGTAGCCGGTACGCAGCTTGGCGCACCGAAATGAAATTTAAAAGGAACTGTTTTACCATTGCTGATCATATAATGAACACCTTCCACACCACATACATTGGCAATTTCATGCGGATCACTTATAGTACCTGTTGTGCCATGCACCACGGCCAGCTTGGCAAATTCTGATGGTACCAGCATACTGCTTTCCACGTGCACATGGCTGTCGATAAAACCCGGGCATATATAAGGAACCCCCTGCCTGGCCGATGATTCCAGCTCTTTTACAGATGTGATGATACCTTTATCCACGCTTACTTCCCCGAAAAAGATCCTTTTTTCGGTTATTGCTACAATATTTCCCTGCAAAACAAACGATGCTGTCATAGTTTTCTCCGATTATTTGAATGGTTCAATTGAACTGTAAAAGGTATTACAAAAACACTCACAGATATATTATTTACATATCTTGTGCCCGATATTGAACGCTTAAAATTAAACCAAATAAGAATGAAAACGCTTAAAACGATTTTTGCAGCTGCATTGTGCTTTGCAGCATTTAATGTATCAGCTCAAACAGTAGATGAAGTGATCGCTAAAAATACAGAAGCCATGGGTGGCGCTGAAAAGATATCTTCTCTCAAGTCGGTAAAAATGGAAGGTAGTATGAGTGTACAGGGAATGGATATTCCTGTTACCATGACCAAAGTGCACATGAAAGGCATGCGCATGGACCTGGAGATCATGGGTACTTCCAACTACCAGCTGGCCAATGACCAGAAAGGCTGGATATTTATGCCGATCCAGCAAATGGATGCTCCACAGGAAATGCCGGCAGAACAATACAATTCGATCAAAAGCCAGCTGGATGTACAGGGTAGCCTGTTCAACTACAAGCAAAAAGGATATACTGCTGAGCTGGTTGGTACAGAAAAAGTAGGCGGCAATGATGCCTACAAAATTAAAGTAGTAAAAAATGGCGAAACCGTTTTCTATTATATTGACAGTAAAACAAACCTGCTGGTAAAAACAAGCAGCACACGTGATGTAGGTGGTGAAAAAATGGAAATCGAGACCACTTACACCGATTACAAGAAAAATGCAGATGGTTACATGTTCCCTTATTCATCAACGATGATGCAGGGTACACTGACCTACGATAAAATTTCTACCAACATCCAGGTAGATGAAAAAATATTCACGAACTAATTCAAAGTAGTTCCAAACAAAAAGCCTCCTGGTTTTCAGGAGGCTTTTTTATTAATGTTTATCAAGCAGGTCGGGCCTGCGTTCTTTTGTTCTTTGCAGCGATTGCTCGTGCCGCCATTCATCAATCAGTTTGTGATTGCCGCTCATGAGCACATCCGGCACTTTCCATCCACGGTAAATTTCCGGACGGCTGTATACAGGAGGTGCTAGTAAATTATCCTGGAAAGAATCGCTGAGAGCTGATGTTTCATCATTCAATACACCAGGGATCAATCTTCCGATAGCATCGGTTAATACGGCTGCTGCCAGCTCACCGCCGCTTAATACATAATCGCCAATGGATATTTCCTTTGTAACAAAATGATCTCTTACTCTTTGGTCGATGCCTTTGTAATGGCCGCAGATCATAAGCAAATTATTCTTTAAAGAAAGCTTGTTGGCTGTTTGCTGGTTGAGTGTTTCGCCGTCGGGGGTGAGGAAAATAATTTCATCGTACGCAGTTTTTTGCTGCAGGCTTTCAATAGCATTCACCAATGGCTCTACCATCATTACCATGCCGGCGCCACCACCGAATGGATAATCGTCTACCTGCGCTCTTGCATAAGTAGTATAGTCTCTCAGGTTGATCACATTCACTTCCAGCAGGCCCTTGTCTTTTGCACGTTTGAGAATGCTGTGGGAAAAAGGCGATTCCAATAAGCCGGGAACGACGGTTATGATGTCTATTTTCATTTTTTTTATTACAAGAATTTTGTTGCACGAATTAAGCGAATTGAATGGAAGCTCCAAGCTTCTAAGGTGTGAGCCGCTAGCCAACTTCCTTATTTCTTATTTTAAATTTCTTATTCCTCATTTTTTTTTACCGCAAAGACGCCAAGGCGCAACCCATCGTTCATCACTCATACCTCATCGTTCACATCTCATATCTCATCATTCATATCTCCCATCTCACCCCTCCTCCAAAAAATTATCAAGGTCTCTCTTCTGCTTCTTCGTCGGCCTTCCTACTTTGCTCAGGCGTTTGCCGGTATGGAAAGCGCTGGCTTCAAATTTAATGCGGTCAATTTCTTCTGCCGGGGTAATGTCCATGTAGTAGTTTACCGCTTCGCTGTACTGCACTCTTGAATACAGCAGGCCGGTCACTTTTATCAGCCATTTTTTGGCTTCTGTCTTTACCTCATATTCATCATTTACCGAAACTGTTTTGGATGCTTTTGCCGCATGTCCCTGGTATTTCACTTTCCCTTTTTCACATGCTTCTGCCGCCTGGCTCCTTGTTTTAAACAGCCGGATGGACCATAGGTATTTATCAAGTCTTAGTTTTTCTCCCTGCATGGCATTGTTATATTACTCCTGCAAAAATAGTAAAAAGGTGACCCACCTTCGTAATAGACTATCTGCTTGTTAATCTTTTAAAAAGCTGGGCCACCTTGGCAGCACCTCCGTCCACCGCTCAACATTATCTATCCAGCCACCCGCAATATTTTCCTATTTTTAGAGGAAATATTTATTGCTATGCTAAAAATAAAATTGTTATTGATCGCCTGTTGTCTTGGAACTACTATGCTCTTTGCACAACGTGCCATTAACTGGGCACCGGACGGAACCAGCTATTACAGGGTTACAGCCGAAGGCATTGTAAAAACCGATCCCAAAACAGATGCGGAATCTGTGGTGATCAGCAAAACATTGCTTACGCCCGACGGGAGCGGCAATGCATTAAGGATACAAAGCTTTGAGTACAGCGCCGACAGGTCCAAAGTATTATTGTTCACCAATACCGCCAAAGTATGGCGCTACAATACCCGTGGTGATTACTGGGTGCTGAACACTGCTAACAATGAATTAAAAAAACTGGGACAAGGTTTGCCTGAGCGTTCTTTGATGTTCGCAAAATTTTCTCCCGATAACAAATACGTAGCTTATGTAAGCGGTAACAATTTATACGTTGAGGATGTGGCTACTTCAATGGTAAGAAAGCTCACCAGCGATGGTACCCGCAAGCTCATCAACGGAACATTTGACTGGGCCTACGAAGAAGAGTTTGGTTGCAGGGATGGTTTCAGGTGGAGCCCTGATAGTAAACAAATCGCATTCTGGCAGCTGGATGCTACTAAGATCAGGGATTACTACATGCTCAATACCACTGATTCCAATTACTCAAAAGTAATACCGGTGGAATACCCGAAAGTAGGTGAGTCGCCCTCGCCTGCAAAGATCGGCGTGGTTACTTTGAACGGCGGTGTTATACGCTGGATGAAAATTGAAGGCGATCCGCAACAGCATTACATTACAAGAATGGAATGGACCAACCCGAACGAACTTATTGTGCAGCAGCTTGATCGCAAACAGCAGGAGAGCAGGTTGATCTATTGCCGCACAACTGATGGCAATGCCACTACCTTTTGGGCAGAGAGTGATGATGCATGGGTTGACCTGAATCCTGCAGAATTTACTGGCGAGCCCGGCGGCTGGAAATGGGTAAATAAAGGACTGGAATTTTTATGGGTAAGTGAAAAAGATGGTTGGCGCCATATCTATCGCATCAGTAAAGATGGAAAAACAGTGACGCCTATTACAAAAGGAAATTATGATATCGGTAAAATACTGGCTGTAGATGAGGTTGGTAATTATGTTTATTTCACAGCATCGCCCAATAATGCTACGCAGTTGTACATGTACAGGGTGCGTTTGAATAACCCGAAAGAAGAGCCGGAACTGGTGACACCTGCAACGTTAAAAGGAACACACAATTACCAGGTATCGCCTAATGGAAAAATGGCAAGGCATTCTTTCAGCAGCAATAATACGCCGCCGGTTACGGAATGGATATCGCTGCCGGATCACAAACCTTTGCAGGTTGCAAAAAGCATCGAAAAAAATATAAAGAAAGATGAGTCGCTGAACATTGAATACACACAGGTGGTTACAGAAGATAATATCAAGCTGGATGTATGGATCAATAAACCAAAGAATTTTGATGCCAGCAAAAAATATCCCGTGGTATTGTATGTGTATGGCGAACCTGCGGCAACAGTTACTGATGACAGCTATGGCAATCAATCCAACTTTTTATACAACGGCGATATGTCGGCAGATGGTTATGTACAGGTAGGCATCGACAACCGTGGTACGCCTGCATTAAAAGGCGCTGCATGGCGTAAAGCGATCTACCGCAAGATCGGTGATGTAAATATCAAAGACATGGCAATGGGTATGAAAAAAGTACTGGAACTGCCTTATATGGACAAAAGCCGTGTAGCGGTTTGGGGCTGGAGCGGTGGCGGTTCTTCAACACTGCATCTGCTGTTCCGTTATCCTGAAATATTCCAGACAGGTATTTCTATAGCAGCTGTTGCCAATCAATTGTTCTACGATAATATTTACCAGGAGCGCTACATGGGGCTGCCGCAGGAGAACATGCAGGCGTTTGTGAGTGGTTCACCGCTTACTTATGCAAAAGGGTTAAAAGGAAACCTGTTGTACATACATGGTACAGGTGATGATAATGTGCATTACAGCAATGCCGAAGTGCTGATCAATGAATTGGTAAAGAACAACAAACAGTTCCAGTTCATGGCATATCCTAACAGGACGCACAGCATTAATGAAGGTGCAGGCACATCGCAACACCTATCAAACCTGTACACGGAATTCTTGAAAAAGAATTGTCCTCCGGGTGGAAGATGATTTGGCAACCTGAAGGTTTAATAATTTGAAAATAAAGCAGCGATTGGCTTTGCCAATCGCTGCTTTATTTTCACCAAAATCAAATTAAAGTATATCCCGCTCTTAACTCCCCCTTCCTGAATTTGTTTACCAGCTCATGCGCTAATCTTGTAGGTTCAGGTATGCGGTATTTGCCCGTGCATTGCTTAATAGTGTCCAGTGAGTTTTGCAGGCCCATTCCATGCCCCGGCGAAATGTATACAGGTGCTGTTTTTGCTTTGCTGCGGAATGCAAATCCTATCTGTTCCTGTTTGTCATAGATAGCACTGTAAGCTCCAAACCCAGGGGCCGGCTCTTCATATTTCCCGAATAAGATATTTTTTGCACAGCCCATGCTCGTCTGCCCGGTAACCGTACCAAAATGTGCAGCAATGCCCATTCTTCTCGGGTGAGCAATACCATGCCCATCCACTACCAATACAGAAGGTTTTATTTCCAGCTGCTCCCACACTTTCACCAGTGCGGGAACTTCCCTGAAGGCGAGATAGCCAGGCATATAAGGGAAACGGGTTTCCGCCTGCACCAAAGAATAAGCAATAGGTAAAAGACCGGGAAAAGACATTACTACAATGCCTGCATAAATAGTAGTGCTGTACAGGTTCAGCGAAATATCTGCACCGGCGATCGTTTCAATATTTAATGAACGTTCCGCTATATCCAGCTCTGCCCTCAGTTTATTTTGTACGATGGTAGCTTCCGGTACAGAAATATTTTCATACAATTCCATTAGCTGAAATTTTTATCGGTAGCAAAATTCTCCGGGAATTTTGGTGTTACCGTTTTGTAAAAATCCATGATCATCTTCATGTCCTTTTCATAATCCGTAGGATAGAACGGGTTGCAGATACCTGTTTGTTTTTTTGCATAATCAACGTAGCCCATGCAAATGGGAACATTGGCTGCTTTGGCAATATGGTAAAAGCCTGTTTTCCATTTATCATTTCTTTTGCGGGTGCCTTCCGGCGTTACCACGATGATCAGCTCTTCATTTGCATTAAACAATTCCGTCATGGCATCCACAAAGCTCGGCCTTTCATTCAGCGGCCCTCTCGGACTACGATCAATTCCTATGCCACCTAAAGGTTTCATCAGCAAATTCATCGGGAAACGCATCCATTCCTTTTTGATAGTAAAACGGATACGCAGGCGGTACATTTTAAAAGTAACCATGCAATACCAGAAATCCCAGTTGCTTGTATGCGGTGCACCAATGATGATGCATTTTTTAATTTCAGGAGGTACATCACTGCTGGCCTTCCATCCGCTCTGCTTAAATATCCAGGTGCATAATTGCCTTATCATATTGCAAAACTGCGGATAGTTTGCCAATTATGCTGAATAAATCTTTTCTTTGCGTTCAGTAAATATGAAGGAAAATTCCCCCATCATCAGCGTTATCATCA
>CAYOLS010000136.1:0-8961 GCA_964404845.1 uncultured Ferruginibacter sp.
TATTGGGCGGAAGGTTGGTTCTGCAACTGTAAGCCGTAGCAGTTACATTCGGAATATAATAACTGTTGGTACAATGGAACAATGTTCTTTCCAGCACAGCAGGCGAAAGATCTGCAGCGGCTCCGGCGTTCTGGTGAAAAGTTGCTTCATAAGCAATGATCCTGAGGTCTTTGTTCAGCCCAATTTTAAAATCAGAACTGTAAGGATTTCTTTTACCGGTCATGCGCATATCTTCCATGCGATGCAGGCTGTATTTTACGGGCCTCTTTAAATGATGTGTTGCCAGTGCACAAAAGACACCCCATGCGGTTGCCTGGTCTTCCTTGCCTCCAAAACCGCCACCGAGACGGGTCACATCCACTTCTATCTTGTGCATGGGAATACCGAGCACATTGGCCGTATGTTTTTGTACAGCCGTAGGACCTTGCGTGGAAGAAATTAATTTAATGGCTCCATGCTCTGCAGGAATGGCATAAGCGCCCTGCGTTTCTATGTACAAATGTTCCTGGCCATTAGTCTCTGCAATGCCTTCAATAATATGATGGCAATCAGCGAAAGCAGCAGCACTATCACCTAAACGGAAAGTGCGTGGCGGAACAATGAGCGAATTATTTTCCCTTGCAATCCTTGGATCTGTTACAACCGGCAAAGCATCAATCTCAACAACGATCCTGTTAATTGCTTCATATACTACTTCAGTACTTACTCCCACAACAAAAGCGATGGGCATACCATTGAAATGCACTTCCTCTTCTGCCAGCAATGGCTCATCGGGAACAATGCCGCCGATCTGGTTCTGCCCTGGAATATCTTTAGCCGTGAACACCCTTACCACACCGGGAAATTGTTCAGCAGCACTTGTATCTAATCTTTTTATTTTACCATGCGCCACAGGCGAGCCATACACTGCACCGAAGAGTGTGCCTGCGAGCAAAGGGATATCATCCAGGTAAACGGACTCGCCTCTTGTATGGGTATAGGAATCAATATTCTTCATCAGCTTATACCATTTGTTTTTGCAAGCCCGGGAACAGCACAATAAAATGTGCTTTGATCAATTGAGACAACAGCAATCGCTTGTAGGATTCTGTTCCCCTCACATCGCTGATCGGGCTTATTTCTGTTTGCACAATCTTTAATAATTCTTCCACCTGTATTTCGCCGGGCTTTTTACCGGCGAGCCAGCCACTGCTTTTTTCAAGATAGGCTGGCACAGGCCCGACACCACCGGCAGCAATGCCTGCGGACTCAATAACATCGTCTTTCATTTTTAAAAATACAGCAGTGTTTACACTGGCAATATCGAGCCAGGTACGTTTGCACACTTTTTCAAAATTGAAATGATCATTTCCAGACGGCAGTTCAAACCATATCTTTTCTATCCATTCTTCAGGACGTTTATCAAGTTGCTTGTAACCTATATAGAATTTTCTTAGGGGAACTTCCCGTTTTATATTTCCATCTGTTAATACTAATTGCGCATTTAACGCCAGGAAGAAAATAGTAAAGTCACCGATAGGCGAAGCATTGGTGAAATTGCCGGCGATGGTAGCCATGTTCCTTATCTGTGTAGAAGAAACGAGTTTGATATGCTCCTGCAACCTGGGGAAATGATTATTGAATATGGATGATGCTGCAATATCTGCAACTGTTACAGAAGCGCCAAGCTCACAAACATTACCGTTCTGTATGATCGTTTTTAATTCCGGCTTATCTAAAAGAAAATCAATGTTTGCATGCACCATGGTTTCATGTTGCTGTACATAGAGGTCGGTACCGCCTCCGAGGAATTTAACGGATGAATTGTTTTTTGTTACATTGCTTTGTTGCAGCTTTTGCAAACGATCTTTTATTCCATGAAAATAGGTTGGAACAATATTATTGTCTACAGCAAAGCTCATTGCATCTTCAGACTGTCTTTGCTGCAATTTTTCATGCACCTGCTTAGCAGCACGTTCTATTGACTTGTAACCTGTACAGCGGCAGATATTTCCATTCACGGAATTTATAGCGCTTTCATAGCTGCTTTCTTTTTCATGCAGGCAATGCCCTGTAAGTGAAACGATAAAACCGGGCGTACAAAAACCGCACTGCGTGGCGCCTTCATTGCTGAATGCTTCCTGCACAAGATTCAATCCTTCTGCGGGATTGATACCTTCCACGGTAACAATATGTTTGCCCGAAGCGTTGCCGATGGCCATAAGGCAGCTGGTGGCGCTGCTGTATTGCAGCTGGTCGTTTTTGATCTCTCCTACCAAAACGGTGCAGGCGCCGCAGTCTCCTTCCCTGCAGCCTATCTTTGTGCCGGTAAGCTGCTGTTGGTAGCGGATAAAATCCAGCAAGGTGGTACCGGGCGAAAGATCGGCAACCACCTCATTTTCATTTAAAATAAACCTTGTCAAATTAATTTCGTTAATGCTTTTAAAGATAAGATATTTGATACAATGAACACAGTACCGGCAAACATTTACAGGACCGAATTATTTTACCGCATTACTGCCTTATGGGTGATCTGCGAAGCATTTGCAGGTGGTATCATGCATGGTATCAAAATTCCTTTTTCCGGGATGATGGTGAGCAGCCTTGCAGTATTTTGTATTATCCTGCTTGCATGGTATGTTCCATCAAGAACAGCGATCTTAAAAGCTACGCTGATCGTTGCCATTTTTAAGCTCATGCTGAGCCCGCACAGCCCGCCTACTGCTTACATCGCCGTAGGTTTCCAGGGAGTAATGGGACAGTTGTTATTGAATAAAAAATATTTTGGTTTTTCTGCTATGCTGCTGGCGGTATTATCGCTGGTTGAATCTGCCATACAAAGAATACTGGTACTGGTGATCCTGTACGGCAATGATTTCTGGAAGGCGGTGAATGAATTCATTAAAAAAGTAACGGGTGATAAAACGATCAACAATTACAGCCTGGGCCTGGCGATCGGGTACATTGTCATTCATGCGATCGTCGGGCTTTTTGTTGGCTACTATGCAGCAAAGCTGGTAAAAAATTCTACGAAGTGGAGGTCCTTGTTCCCGCAATACATTATCAAAGACGAAAGCTACAGCAATGACCCTTTGCTGGTAAGATCGAAACCCAAAAAGAAAAAGCTGAAAGTAATCTTCCTCATAGCATGGGTATTGTTGCTGGCATTTTACATTCAGTCTGTTGCTGACCCTGCCAATGCATTGTTGCCGAAAGGAAAAGTGGTACAGATCATCACCCGTTCAGCATTGATCCTTATGGGCTGGTACCTTATTGTATCACCGCTGGTGATGAAACTGATCAGGAGAATACTGATTGCCAAACAGGCAAAGAACAAAGATGATATGAATGCCACTATGCAGTTGCTGCCGGAAATAAAAATGATCTTTCAAAAAAGCTGGCAATTATCGGCGGAGAAGAAAAGTTTTGGAAGACTTAAATTATTTATAAAGATCCTGCTGATAAATATACTGGAGCAGGAAAAATAGCGAATAAGCATCACTCAAAAAACAATAGCCCATTAATTCACTCAGCCATGAAACCAATTCAATTATTTATTTTCCTGCTCATCTCTGCAGGTACATTTGCACAACAAACAAGATCCAGTGATAGTATCCCACTCTCAATTAACAGCCAGAATACAATTTTTGTAAAGGCAGTTTTTAATGGTACAGACACATTAAACCTGAATTTTGACTCAGGAACCACGGAATTAGTTTTAACCAATGATGTTTTAAAGAATAAACTGAAGTATGCAATTAAGCTCTATGATAATTTATACAGCTTACAGATCGGTGATAGTATTTATCAAACGAGGGTTTATGATGCCGCATTATCAGGCCATGGAACTGATGGACGCTTTGGCTGGGACTTATTTAAAGGCAAGGTTGTTGAACTGAATTATGACAAGAACCTTATGATCGTCCATTCTGCTTTACCCGATGGTGTAGCAAGGAATAAAAAATTTCAGCAGCTTAAGATGGAATTTCACCAGGATCTTTTTTTAGTGGAGAGTAAAATCAAACAAGGCAAGGTAACGAACAAAGACCTCTTCCTGTTTGATATTGGCTACCAGAGAACCGTAATGCTGAGTAGCGACCTGTTAAAGCAAAAAAAATTTCCGGCGGATAAAATGGAGATCATTAAAAAAGCGATCATGCATGGGGCACAGGGAAATGAGATACCGGTAATTACTTCCAACTTAA
The DNA here is from genome assembly GCA_964404845.1 of uncultured Ferruginibacter sp. Classification (GTDB taxonomy): domain Bacteria; phylum Bacteroidota; class Bacteroidia; order Chitinophagales; family Chitinophagaceae; genus Ferruginibacter. Next base: position 4,185 of record CAYOLS010000136.1, read on the forward strand.
AGACCTTACAAATTGGAAAATACAAATTGAAAAATGTTCCGGCACAGCTTACAACTGCGAATAAACCATTTAAGGATAAGGAGATTCATATTTTAGGCAACGAGGTTTTGAAACGCTTTAACCTGTTACTGGATTTTCAGCATAATATTGTTTACCTGAAACCAAACCATTTATTTAACGACAGCTATATTGATGCAAAGAAAAATGACAGCTAATACCTGCCAGGAATTAAAAAGAGCTTTGGCAAAGTTTAAAACTTTGCCAAAGCCCGGTTAATTATTCTACAACGATCTTCTGTGTACTTACCTGGTTTTTATCTCTCAAAGAAATATAATAAACACCTTTTGCAAGCGCCGGGATAGTTACAGGATAAGTTCCTGTGCCGGCTGGTATTGCTACGGGTTTCGTTATAACTATTTTGCCCGATGCATCCACTATGTTAATAGTTGCCTGCATGGCTTTACCGGATTGTATGTACAGGTTTGCGATACCATTGCTGATACGATTTGGCCTGATACTTACAGCCAGGTCTTTTAACTCTGAAGCAAGTGTGATGACTGCGGAATAAGAAATGTTTCCGTTGTTCTCCACCATCTTCAGCCTGTAATAATTGATACCTGCTGCGGGTGAAACATCATAGAAAGAAAACTGTTGCTCAAAAGAAGCTGCTGCAACATTTCCTATCGTTTCAAAATTTCTGCCGTCGCTGCTGCGTTCTATTACAAACTGCACAGTGTTACCGCTGATATTGGCTTTCCACTCCAGCAGGTTTTTACCCGTTTGTTTTTGCCCCCTGAAAAACTCCATGCGAACAGGTACAACTGATAATAGTTCATCGGCGCCGATATCCGGCAGTGAAGCATCTCTGGGGTTATTGTCAATATCCGCCGGCACTGCTGCTATGGGAGTTGCCTTGCCTTCTATTGCTGCATTGGCATTGGCAACAAGGTGCAGGTCGCTGGCCGGATCAACAAATGTTACTGCCAGTGCATTGAGGCTATTGCCGTCTGACTGTGAACTGAGCTTCCAGCCGTCGAAGTTCAGGTTGCCGGACCAGTAGCCAACGGTAGCCGGGTTTGCATTGAGCACATTATAATCGGAAGCACCCAAAGCCCAACCGGTAGCGCTGCTCGCAGCACCATAGCTGTTGGCAATGGCAAAGTGCGCACCTGTTCCACCTGATCTTGTATTGATAAAAATATTGTTCTTTATATCAACCGTAGGGCCTGTAAATGTTGCTGTAAAATTGCCCCGGTAAAATGCAAAGCTTGGTTGTGCACCGGCTGCAGCGGTTCCTTCAATATTGATGCTGTTGTAATAAATATATTCGTTGTAACCGGTTGCGGGATTTACCTGGTTCCAGACTCCGATAAAGGAAGTGTTGGTTGTTTGAGCATTACCAAGTGATATCATATTGTTGGCAACAAACATCTCTCCTCCTGCTGCAACATCTCTAAGGTAAATAGCTGCGGCTACCGGTGGTGCAGTAGCGCTTACTCCTGTGGCTGCATTGCTGAAACCATACAACTTGTTGCGGGTAATGCGGGCGCCGGTGTTGAGGCTGCCGATATAAATACCTGAAAGAACAGTACCTATGGCGCCTGTATTGGTAAGCGACAGGTTGCTGATGGTATTACTGTCGATAACAATGTTTGGCACAGGAGTGCTTATAAGAATGCCGATGCCTTCATGTGTGGCAGTGCTGGTAGATGTTCCTTCTGCAGCAATATTATTGATGGTGTTGCCGGTAACGGTTACAGTTCCAACCTGGCACTCAATGGCCCTGAACAGAGCGGTGCTGCTGTTGCTGTTGTGGGTAAGGTTTTGAATAAGATTGTTGCGGATGCTCAGTGTGCCGTTGTTATTGGTGTGTATACCCCTGATAACACCATTGCCAGTAGTGGTTCCTTTTACACCGATGCTGATACTGTTGGGGCTGCTGCCTCCGAGTGTATTATTTTGTATTGTAACGGTAGCGCCGGCTCCGAGCACCTGTAGGGCAAATGCATTGCCGGATAAGAGGAGCGCCGGTACAATATCGACAGACCCTACAATATTGTTTCGAATATCGGCAGTGCCTGAACCGTTGTAAGTAATACCGGTAACAACGCTGCCACCGGTGGAGGGAACGAGCCTGATAGAGCCGTTACCTGCTTCGGCTCCTATGGTATTGCCTGTGATGGTACCTACATTTACATTGCCACTGTTGATATAGATACCGCAGAAAATACCTTGCGGCGCACCGGCACCACTGGTAGTACCGATCTGCATATTGTACACCCGGTTGCCCTGTACACTGCTTGCAGTACCAAAGCCTGCGCTTAATTCTATACCTGTAAACCTGGTGGCTGCGCCTGACAACTCATACAACCCTGTGCCGGTTTCAGTAGCACCGCCGATGGTATTGCCTGAAATGGTATAACCATCGCCACCTGCCACCTGTATACCCCGGTGTATAAAACCTCCGCTGAATACACGGGCTGTTGTTTGATAGAGGCGGTTGTTCTGTATGGTCCATTGTGTATTGTTTGCTGCGAGAAGTATACCGGCAGTAATGGCTGCGGGTTGAAAATAATTGTAAATAAAATTGCCTGAAATGGTATTGTTGCTGTTTTCCTGGCCGGCAGTACCAGATGCATAAATGGCATTGGCGGGTGTGCCGGTGACTGCATCGGCGATCCTGTTGTTGAGTATGCTGTTGTTATTATTGCCGGTGGCGACAGTAGTTCCAAAAACAATGGTGCCTGAAGTAGCAGCCGACGCAGCGCTGAGCAGGCTGCAGTTTTGAATGGTATTGTTGGTAGCGCCGTCTGTAAAACGCACACAGCTTGCAGCTGCAGTAGTATTTGTATTGCTGATGACAAGGCTACTTCCTCCTGCGTTCAATCCATCAACAGTAATATTATCGGCGCCGGTGATATCGAGCAATGCTCCTGCAATATCGCCGGTAACTGTTGCGGCCACGCCTGTGCCGGGTTGTATGGCAATAGCAGTGTAGGATGCGGAGCCAACGCCGCTTTGCACGAATGTGGAAGAGAGCGTTTCGGTAGTGCTGGCATTAATAGCAATGGTAATGTTGCCCTGGTGTATGCCATTGTTGATGGATAATACAGCTTCCTGCAATGTGGTATAGCTGCTTGGCCCGGGTGTGCCTGCTGTGGCCGTAACAGATACCTGCGCCTGTGTGCTGATACACAGGAATGCCAAAAGAGAGATGAAGTAAAATTTTTTCATTTGCAAATAGATTTTTTATGTGTCTTGAAAAGCCGGCCAACCTGTTTTGCTGCTACCGGAGTTTTGGAAGAGTAGGCTTTGTAAGCTAAGCATTTTTTATAAATCCGGGAAGAGATTGACGACATAAAAAACTGCCGGATATTGCGGTGGCTGCTCAATTATGTAGCAAGGTTATAAATAATAACGATTGCTCTTTACTGTGGCAGTGATGTAATAAAACAGCCGGCAGATGAGTGCCGGCTGTTGCTGTACTATTGATGTATTAATAGAATTGTTGCCTTTTCCGGCGGCGTGCTACGGGGTAGCTGCCGCCCTGCCTGTGCTTATAAACAACAATGATCAAAAGCGAAGCGGTAACGGCGAGCAGCCAGTACCATTGCTTATCTTTTAATACAGCCATTTTAAATACAATGGCATTTACCAATACAAGTATGAGTATAATATGGGTATAGATACCCTTTTGGGTTGAATGAGTTGACATAGCTTTATTTTGAAAATTATTACTGTACAATTATCCTCACAGTAATATATGCTGTGAGACGGTATTAAGAAAGCAGCGGCTTAGGCTGCAATGCGCCCGTGAAATTCTTTGAGAGAAGAGTAATAATATAAAGCGGAAGCAAAGGGTAAAAATTCCGTAAAGGAGCAGGTATAACAATCCCTGTTATCGAGCAGGAGGAGGTGCCTGTTGGAGGAAGGGGCTGTATGGAAAGTGATACCTTTCATTGGTGGTTAAAGTTAAGGATTTTTGCGTTTGCATAAGGAAGGACTTAACAATATGTTGAAGGAAGATTATTGTAGCCCGTTATTGTGAATGGATGAGAAAATTGGATATGATAGGTACCTGCTAAAGATTACAAGAAATATTTTTTTATTATTGGTATTAACCTTTTTTTTGCAGCCAGTTATTATTATACCCTAAACAAATTTTACATGCAAATTCGTACCCTTATGCCCAGGCATTCAGGCTATTTATGTTTTACTCTTATTATTTTAAGTATTCTTCTTTTACATTCCTGTAAGAAAACTGATATTGCCCAGGAATTACCTACGACACCAGATATTGCTGTAAAAAAGAACTTTTTTTAGCATTGATACTAATGTTAATCCGGTAGTAGTGAGGGTTGCAAAAGAAATACAAGACAGGGACCACAAAAAACAATTTACAGCTGCTTTTGCCCAAAAGAATGGGTATCCTGTTTGGAATAAATCGATTGTTAAGCTTACAAAGAAAAAGCAGCCCAATAACTTTGGTAATGGTGACTCTGCTTTAAGCGATACGCTAATATATATTCCCCTTGTATTAGAAAATACTCAATATGTTAATGGATATATACTGGCCAAAATAAGTAACAGTACCTATTTGAGCCTTCATTTAGCACAATATTATAAGGCTTATCCATTTGGCACAAATGTTTCCACAGATTCTATAACAGCAGAAAAGTATGCGCTGCAAATAATGCAACTTGATAACGAAGTTTTTGGCGGTAACAGGGAATATGTTATTACAGACAAACGTTTATTTAATTATAACAGGGAAGAT
>CAYOLS010000137.1:0-8909 GCA_964404845.1 uncultured Ferruginibacter sp.
TCAGTGCTGAAAAAAATACAATAGTAACTGTAAGTGCCAGGAATGACCATGCGTACATGTAATCTTTAAACACCCGAGCACTCCTATATAAAATAAGATCAATTAGACTCATTGAGGATTTCAATTTTTAGTCAGTGTTATTCAATTCCTTCATAAATAATCGCTGCTCCCTGTCCCACCCCTATACACATAGTTGCAAGGCCATATTTACTTTTACGTTTTTTCATTTCATGCAGCAAGGTGGTGCTGATGCGCACACCGCTGCAACCCAGCGGATGCCCTATTGCAATAGCGCCCCCATTTACATTTACTTTTTCCAGGTCTAATCCCAGGTCGTGGATACAGGCAATGCTTTGTGAAGCAAATGCTTCGTTCAATTCCACCAAATCAAGCTCACTAACGGTAAGGCCTGCACGCTGCAATGCTTTTTGTGTGGCAGGCACCGGGCCTATTCCCATCACGGCAGGATCAACGCCTGCGATCGCCATGCTTTTTATTTTGGCAATAGGTTTCAATCCATATTTCTGCACAGCAGCTTCGCTCGCCAGCAACATGGCCGCTGCACCGTCGTTGATGCCACTACTATTAGCCGCTGTTACAGTTCCTTCTTTCATGAAAGCAGGTTTCAGCGTAGCCATTTTTTCCATGCTCGATACTCTCGGGTGCTCGTCCTTATCAAAGTCAAAAGAATCTTTGCCCATCGGTACTTTTACCGGAACGATCTCATCGGCAAATTTTCCTGCGCTGAAAGCTTCCGCATATTTCTGCTGGCTTTCCAAAGCAAATTCATCCTGCGCATGACGGCTGATATTCCATCGTTTGGCCACATTCTCCGCCGTTTCACCCATGGTATAAGGATAGTACAATTCACTCAGGGCTTTATTGATAAAACGCCAGCCCATGGTGGTATCAAACATTTGTGGTGTTCTGTCAAAAGCGCTGCCCGATTTGGCTACAACAAAAGGCGCACGGGTCATGCTCTCCACGCCACCGGCGATCATCAGCTCCGCATCGCCGCAGGCAATGGTTCTTGCACTGTCCATAATGGCTTGCAAACCACTGGCACAGAGCCTGTTCACGGTATTGCCGCCTACAGTTACCGGCAGACCAGCAAGTAAAGCCGCCATCCGGGCTACATTGCGATTATCTTCGCCTGCCTGGTTGGCCGCACCCGCTATCACATCTTCAATGGCATTTACATTCGCATTCGGGTTGCGCTGCAGCAGTGCTTTTATCACATGTGCCAGCAAATCATCCGGCCTAGTATTGGCCAATGCCCCGCCATATTTTCCAATTGCTGTACGAACAGCATCTATCACATAAACTGTATTCATACCCCAATCCCTAAAGGGACTCCTGTTTTAATAGTTTTAGAATCGTATTTGTAAAACAGCGTTAAATATGCCGTTTGATGCTGCAAGATAGAAGATTTCTCTTGTTCCCCCTTCAGGAGGACAGGGGGTTTCCGTACCTTTGCCGCCATGTCAGCGAAAAAGAACATACGTGAGTTCAGCTTACCCCAGCTAAAGGAATATTTTGAAAGCATTGGCGACAAAAAATTCCGTGCCATCCAGACCTATGAATGGCTTTGGAAGAAAAATGCCCGTTCATTTGACGAAATGAGCAATCTTTCCCTGGAACTGAGGCAAAAGCTGGCAGAAGAATTTGACCTGGTATCCTTAAGCGTTGACGCTGAACAACATAGCAACGACGGTACTTTAAAAAGCCGTTTCAAAACCCACGACGGGTACATGATCGAAGGCGTGCTGATCCCGACAGAAAAAAGGAATACTGCCTGTGTTTCTTCCCAGATCGGTTGCAGCCTTAGCTGTAAGTTCTGTGCTACCGGCCTTATGGACCGCAAGCGCAACCTTGGTTTTGATGAAATTTACGACCAGGTGGCCCTGCTCAATGAACAAAGCAACAAAGTATATGGTCACAACCTCACCAATATCGTTTACATGGGTATGGGTGAGCCACTGCTCAATTACAAGAACGTACTGAAATCCATTGAGCGCATTACAGCCAGTGATAGTATGAACATGAGTCCTAAAAGGATCACTGTCTCCACTGCCGGCGTGGCCAAAATGATCAAACAACTGGGCGACGACCAGGTTCGTTTTAACCTGGCACTTTCCCTGCATGCGGCTACTGATGAAAAGCGTAACCGCATCATGGCCATCAATGAGACCAATAATATACAGGCGCTGATAGAAGCCCTCAACTACTTCTACGATAAAACAAAGAATGATATCACCCTGGAATATGTACTGCTACAGGGTGAGAACGACAGCCTGGAAGACGCAGCAGAACTGGTAAAAGTGTACCGCAAAATTCCTACACACCTTGTGAATGTTATTGAATACAATTCTGTATCAGGCATCGATTTCATTAAGTCAGGCGAAGACCAGACGGAAATATTTACCAAATACCTGGCTGACCATAAAGTAAACGTAAGGGTGCGCCGCAGCCGTGGTAAGGATATAGATGCAGCCTGTGGCCAGTTGGCCAATAAAGGTTAATCTTTTGATTTTTGGCTTTTCTGAATTATTTTATTTAAATTTATATCCTTACCCCTTTAACATTCCCTTAATTAAACTTCTTTTACCGGCCATCGTCTATTAACCTGTACTAAAAACAAAAATTAATAGACATGAAAAAATTAATAGCATTTACACTAGCTGTAGCAGTAGTAGGTTTTTCGGCATCTGCCCAGGAAAGAAGGGAAGCAAAAACGCCCCGCACTGAGCAAAAAATGAAAATGCATGACAAAAAAACCATGCAGGAGCTCAACCTGACCGAAGCACAAAAAACAGAACTGAAAGCGCAAAGGGAAGCAGCAAAAACGCAACTGGAATCTATAAAAACTGATGCGAGCCTGACAGACGCTCAAAAAGCTGAAAAGGCCAAAGCGATCCACCAGGAACAAAAAGCTAAAATGCAGGCCTTGCTTACCACTGAACAAAAAGCCAAACTGGAACAAAGCAGGCAAACTGCCAAGGAAAGAGGCAAAGAAATGGGCGAAAAGAAAAAACAGGCTTTTAAAGACCTGAACCTTACCAGCGAGCAATCTGCTAAACTGAAGTCGCAAAGAGAAGCATCTAAAACTAAAATAGATGCTATTAAGAACAACAGCAGCCTTACAGAAGAGCAAAAGAAAGCACAGATCAAAGAAGTAATGAAATCTTCTAAAGCCGATATGAAAAACATTCTTACTGCAGAACAATTGAAAAAAATGCAGGAAATGAAGAAAAACAAGCACGGCAAGGGCCGCAAAATGAAAAGAACAACTACTCCGGCAGTCAGCTAACAAATAACTTTAAAACCCTGAACTAAAGCGCCTCTTACCCGGGCGCTTTTTTATTTACCAGGTTGATTTTTATATAAATTGTCAGGCTGAACTTGTCGAAGCCAGTGCCAGGTCATGAAAATCCGACTTCGACAAGCTCAGCCTGACAATGCTTTTCCAAATTGATAGATTATCCGTTTCTTGTTTATACCCTGCTTATGCCAAATAAACTATCTTTGCGGTTCATCTACTGTTGAAAAACAGCAAAAACTTCAAAATAATGAGCCAGTCTCCATTCCAGAAATTTACGGCTAAGAAAAAGAACAGCGTGGTCAAAGAAGAGATCCGCCAGGAAAAGAAAAAAGCCCGTGCAGAAAAAAATGCCTATTTCGACAGGCTGAAAGAAGAAAAATACCAGGCCATGCTAGCCAAGCGTGCACAAAAAGCGGGGGCAGCAGCACCCGGCCTGAAAGAGAACCAGGCTAAGAAAAGCATTGCGGCTCCGCCTAAAACAGCCCCGAAAAAATCTGCAAATAAAGCAGCTGAAACAAAAACAGCTGTGCAAGCTATGCCACTGAACAAGTACCTGGCGCATTGCGGAGTATGCTCCCGCAGGGATGCCGTAGCGCTTATTGCAGATGGAAAAGTGAAAGTGAACAAGCAGGTAATGACCGAACCGGGCTACAAAGTGTTGCCTACAGACGAAGTGGTATACAACGGTAAAAAATTATTTGTGACCAAGAACCTCGTCTATATTTTAATGAACAAACCAAAGGACTACATCACTACCACAGATGATCCCCAAGGCCGTAAAACCGTATTACAGTTAATAAAAGCAGCTACCGATGAAAGGGTCTACCCCATCGGCAGGTTGGATAGAAATACTTCCGGTGTGCTGTTGCTCACCAATGATGGCGATCTTACCCAAAAGTTATCGCATCCCAGCTACGAGATCAAAAAGATCTATGAAGTAAAGCTGGACAAAGTACTGACGAAAGCGCATTTCGACCAGATATTAAAAGGACTTACCCTGGAAGACGGGCCTGTATTTGTTGACAGCCTGGCTTATGCAGACAGCAAGGATAAATCTGTGATCGGTATCGAGATACACAGCGGCCGTAACCGTATTGTCCGCCGGATATTTGAAAGCCTGGGCTATGATGTAAAGGCGCTGGACAGGGTAATGTATGCAGGCCTTACCAAAAAAAATGTAGAAAGAGGCAAATGGCGCTTCCTGAGCGAAAAAGAGATCCGCCTCTTAAAATATCTGAACGCTTCAAAGAAAAAATAATTGGCAAAGCAGAACTATTCCATCGTTTTTGAGAATGATGATTTTGTTGCGATCAACAAACCGTCGGGCATGCTTACTATTCCTGACAGGGAGCAATCAGAAAAGTCATTAAAAGACATGTTGCTGGAAAAATACGGCAGCATATTTACCGTGCACCGGCTGGATAAAGATACCAGCGGCCTCGTGCTGTTTGCAAAGAACGAGACCACCCATAAATACCTCAATAAAATTTTTGAAGAAAGGCAGGTAGAAAAATATTATGTAGGCGTAGTACTGGGCATGCCTCCGGAAGAAACCGGTTTAATAGATGCTCCCATTGCAGAACATCAAACCAATAAGGGTATGATGATCGTTCACAGGCGTGGTAAACCTTCTCAAACAGGTTACGAAGTGCTGGAAGCCAATAAACATTTTTCCCTTGTTTCTTTTCAATTGCATACGGGCCGTACACACCAGATAAGGGTACATAGCAAAAACATGGGCCATCCTTTGGCATGTGATCCTTTGTATGGCGATGGCAAACCAGTTCTGTTATCTTCTGTAAAAAAGAAATTCAAACTCAGCAAACATGATGAGGAAGAAAGGCCCATGATCAGCAGGCTGGCGTTGCATTCTTATCGTTTAAAATTTACCGATGAGCATGGAAAGCTGATGGAATTAGAAGCTGGGATACCAAAAGAGTTCAGGGCATTGATGACGCAGCTGAATAAATTATAGTGACATACCTGTGAAATGAAAATTTATGGAAGACGTTGAGATAAAAGGGAATAGATCATTTGCACTTATACCTGCTTTTGGCGCAACTATAATCTTAGCATTCTTCCTGAAAGATTTTATTTCAAATTATCTCGAAGGAAAAAATCCTGGTTTTGTATTATCTCTTATTTTCCTGTTCTTCTTATTCTTAACCATCATTTCATGGAGGATGTATTTTGATAAAAGGCCTTCTTATATACTAAGTAGTGAAGGGATATCATTCAGGAAAAATATTTTCAGCAGTCAGCCGGATGATTTTGTGGAATGGGGCGATATCGAATATTTTTTTATAGAGACCGTTACCGGGAATTTAGACACTCAGGAAATATTATTGAAGATCAGGAACCGGGAAAAACATTTGAGAATAATGTTTGCTGACTCCAATATAAAAAGAGAAGATCTATTGAAAATTTTGAACGAAAAATCTATAGAATTCAATTTTCATTACTTAGGTGCCGAAACCAACCGGCATTCATCGAAATATAAATAAGAAGTTCAGAACATTACACAGCCTGGTAAAATCAAAATAAAAAAATTCTAAATTCTAAAACGTTCCGTTTAGAATTTAGAATTTTAATTTTTAGAATTTCGTTTTGCTTATTCCGGCTGTGGCGTGTACCTCAAATAAGGCTTTATCACATTCACTCCTTTCTCAAATTTTTTGATCGCATCTTCGGTGCTGATGGCAGGCACTACGATCACATCTTCGCCCTGCTTCCAGTCTGCAGGCGTTGCCACGCTATGTTTGGCTGTAAGCTGCAAAGAATCTATCACACGCAACACTTCATAAAAATTCCTGCCTGTGGAAGCAGGATACGTAATTGACAGCTTTAATAATTTATCAGGACCGATCACAAACAGTGAACGTACAGTGGCTGTAGCAGAAGCGTTGGGATGGATCATATCGTACAAGGTCGCCACTTTCCTGTCTTCATCTGCAATGATCGGGAAATCAACGGTACAATGCTGTGTTTCATTGATATCATTGCGCCAGCCCAAATGTTTGTCCAGCGGATCCACGCTTACTGCCAATACTTTCACATTGCGTTTGGCAAATTCTTCTTTCAGTAATGCTGTCCTGCCCAGCTCAGTGGTGCAAACGGGCGTATAATCCGCAGGATGGGAGAACAAAACACCCCAGCCATCGCCCAGGTAATCATAAAATTTTATTTGACCTTCTGTTGTTACTGCCTCAAAATCGGGCACTGTATCACCTAATCTTAAACTCATAATTATAAATTTTAGTTGTCAAAGATAATTAATCTACCAATTAAGTAGGGTATTCAATAATCAGTAATCAATAATTATTATTACTGATCATTAGGCAACCTCGAGGGCTTGTAAAATATCTGCAAGGATATCCGTATGGTGTTCAAGTCCTACGGAAATCCTGATAAGCCCGGGTGTGATATTCACAGCCTGTCTTTCTTCTTCGGTCAGCTTTGCATGGGTAGTACTTGCAGGATGAGAAGCAATGCTACGGGTATCGCCCAGGTTTGCTGTAAGCGATAACAGTTGCAATGCATCCAGGAATCGACGGCCGGCTTCAATTCCTCCTTTCAGCTCAAAACAAATGATGCCACCGCCACTGCCCATCTGGTTGATGGCAATGCTGTGCTGCGGATGACTTTTCAGGAAAGGATATTTTAAGGAAGAAATTTTCGGATGTTCTTCCAGCGCCGTAGCGATCTGTAATGCGTTTTTTGCATGGCGCTCCATCCGTACATCCAGTGTTTCCAGGCTTTTGCTGAGCACCCATGCATTGAACGGTGACAGCGCAGGGCCTGTACTGCGACAGAATAAATAAACATCATGTATAAGTTCTTTTTTCCCAACTACAATACCCCCCAATACCCTGCCCTGCCCGTCGAGCCATTTGGTAGCAGAATGTGTAACAAGGTCGGCGCCAAATTCAATCGGCCTTTGGCTGATGGGCGTGGCAAAACAATTGTCAACGTTCAATAATACCTGGTGTTTTTTAGCCAGCTTGCCGATCATCTCCAGGTCTATAATATCCAAACCCGGGTTGGTGGGTGTTTCCAGGAAGATCATTTTTGTATTAGGGCGAATCGCCGCTTCCCACTCTGCCGCAACAGCATGCGCTGGCACATAAGAATATTCAATACCAAAATTGGGCAGGTATTTTTTTATAACGGTGTGCGTGCTTCCGAAAACAGAGCTACAGCATAATAAATGATCCCCCTTTTTCAACAAAGCCATAAAGGAACCAAATACAGCGCTCATACCTGATGCAGTGGCAAAGCCTGCTTCAGCACCTTCCAGCGCAACCATCTTATCTGTAAATTCCTGCACAGTGGGGTTTACAAAGCGGCTGTAGATATTCGCTTCCGTTTCATCAGCAAAAGCAGCCCGCATATCTTCTGCATTATCAAAACAAAAACTGCTGGTAAGGAACATGGGCGTGGAATGCTCCATTTCGGGTGTGCGGTCGGTTTGTATGCGAATGGCTTTTGTAGTTGGATGTAGCGACATGGATGCTGTACTGTTTAAATTGAAAATGTATGATACACAAATTTACCGATGCGTATGCGTATTTTGCAAATTGAAATGAAGGAGCAGTTTATATACCAACAAACTTTTAGGCTGGAGCAAGGCGGCGAATTATCCCGTTTAGAGATCAGCTATTGCACTTACGGGCAATTGAATGAAGCAAGATCAAATGTGGTATGGGTATGTCATGCGCTTACTGCCAACGCTGATGTAAGCGACTGGTGGCCTGGCATGGCAGGTAAGGGTTTTGCCATTGATCCTGAGAAATATTTTATCGTCTGCGCCAATATTATTGGTTCCTGTTATGGTTCCAGCGGGCCTTTGAGTATTGACCCTTCCACCGGGAAGCCTTACTACAGCAGCTTTCCTGCTGTAAGCATCAGGGATATGGTGCATGCGCATATATTATTGAGAAAACATTTACAAATAGACAGCATTCATCTCCTGGTCGGTGGCAGCATGGGTGGCTACCAGGCCATGGAATGGGCACTAATGGAACCCACTGTGATAAGCAGGCTATTTTTACTGGCTACTTCTCCCACCGAGAGCGCCTGGGGCATTGCGGTTCATACGGCACAACGGTTAGCATTAACCGCAGATGCTACCTGGAACGATCACTCAGCGGATGCAGGAAAAAATGGCATTAAAGCTGCCCGGGCCATTGGTATGCTCACTTACCGCAATTACAGCATCATGGTTAAAACGCAAAGCGATGAAGATGTATCTAAATTGAAGGATCATAAAGCAGCATCGTATATCCATTACCAGGGAGAAAAATTAGCAGCACGCTTTAATGCATACAGCTACTGGTTGCTGACCAGGGCCATGGATACGCATCATATTGCAAGAGACAGGAATGCACCTGTTGATGAAGTATTGAAAACAATACAGCAGCCAACGTTGATCATCGGTATCAGCAGCGATATACTTTGCCCTGTTATTGAGCAACAACACATGGCTGATCTGATGCCAAATGCAACATTCATTGAAATTGATTCTGCGTATGGCCATGATGGTTTTATGGTAGAAACACAAAAAATATCTGCGGCTTTTAATTCATGG
>CAYOLS010000138.1:0-8904 GCA_964404845.1 uncultured Ferruginibacter sp.
TAACCAGCTTGTTTTTAAGTGCTCTTACCGCAAGGGCAACAGCTGTGTAAGTTTTACCGGTACCTGCAGGACCTATTGCAAAAAGAATATCATTCTTGTCGCAGGCCTGTACCATCATCTTCTGATTCTGTGTGCGTGCCCTTACGGTCTTGCCGTTTGGTCCGAATACCAGTACATCATTTGGATTGCGGTCGAGGAAATTATCAATTACTTTTTCATCATCGCCGCCAAGAATCTGTTCAAAATAATTTTCGCTCATGTGGCCGTTCCGCTGAAGATATTGAATGAGCAATTCAATTTTTTCTTTGGCCTCTTCGATCTGTTCCGGGGCTCCACTTAATTTTATCTGTGTGCCACGGCTTAAAATTTTTAATAAGGGAAATTTCTTTTTGAGAATGTCTAATTTACCGTTGTTAACTCCGAAGAACTCAATAGGATTTACGGTCTCAAGGTTGATAATAGTGTCTGTCAATGCTTTCTGTTTTTAACGCTTGGTTTCCTCTGAAAAAAAGCGGGTTGGGTAAAACAATATTGTTAAAGCAGTAATGAATTCATTGCTACCAAATTTATATTGCCATCAATTACAACTCTAATTTACTTATTCACATTCACACTGGCTGCGTGGAAAAGTTAAAAAGAAATGCGGGTGTAAAAGCTTAACAATTTATAAATGTAGGAGCAAATGAAGGGCCAGTTTTTTTAGTAGTTGAAAGTTGAAAATGGAAAGTTAATGGACCATAGTCCATGGTCGATAGCCCATAGATGAGTCTTATTTTTCAGGAGGTTTATGGAAGTGAAACAGATTGAATATACTTTAATCTTCTATGGTCCATGGACTATGGTCTATCGGCTAATCAAAACCTCGCCAGCAACTTCAGATTCACCAGCCTCGGCGTAAGCCTGTTGGGAATAGCATAAGTGCTGTTGGAGAAATCTTTTATGAGTTGGTACGAAATGGTATTGTTGCGGTTGATCAAATTAAACACTTCAAAGCTCAGCCATATATTTTCAAAACCACGGAAAGGATTATGACTCCTGCGGGCAGATTTTTCTGATAGTAACAAAGCACTGAAACCTATATCTACTCTCATGTACGGCTCTACTATCAGACCATTCCTGTACCTGCTGCTGTTAGGCACATTGTAGGTCATGTTGCTGCCATACAACATATTCAAATGCAGCTTGAAATTTTTATTGGTAGCCAGGTAATCTTCCATGTAAAGGCCAAGTGTAAACAAACGATCACTTGGGCGGCGCAGCCAGCCTACTTCTGACTGAATGCTGTCAGCCACCACTTTATCTTCTGTCTGCGAGTTAATGATCTCACCCGCAGCATTCAGGTATTGATAATAAAAATCATTGTCTATGTTCTCTCTTGTACGCATCAGGCCGATGCTCAGCCAGCTTTGCGCTCCTTCCACCAATTCGCCAAATAAACGCATTTCCAAACCTGTAGCATAAGCTTTGGCATTGTTGGCACCCAGGTAACGGATCTTTACATTATCAATGTCATAAGGCACTACATCCGTCATGCTTTTATAATAGGCTTCTGTGGTAAGCCTGAAAGGCCTGTTGCCCGCACCTTTGAAATTATAATCCATACCTGCAACAAACTGTACGCTTTTCTGCGCTTTGATATCCGTATTCAAAATACCATTGTAATTTCTCAGTTCCCTGTAAAATGGCGGCTGGTTATAAACACCTGCCGCTGCTTTAAATACAAAATCTTTTTTCCATTGCGGCTTCCAGCTAACCTGTGCCCTAGGGCTTACTAAAAATTCTTTGTTGAGGCTGTTGTAGTTGTAACGGATGCCTACCTGCAGGCTGATATCATTTGTTGATTTTCCAAAATGAATATTGTCCTGTACATAGCCGCTGTATTTTTGAACAGAAAGATCTGCCGTGCTGTTGAGCGAATTAAAAAGCACCAGGTTAGTAGGAGAGTAGGGCAGTGAATAGCCCGCAGAATCCTGGTATTCCCATTGGCGCAACTTGTCTGTAATGTTGGCCTGTTCAATGCTGTTGCCCCATTGTAAAAAATGCTTGCCCGCAGTATAACTACCCTTGTGGCTTGCATTCCATACTTCTATATCCAGTTCGTTCCTTGCATAGTTCTGATAATAACCTGCACCCAGCGGGTTTACAATTTCGCCATAAGTGCTGCTGTTGTTATCAAAATCACGGCTGCCGAAAATATAAGCGCCTGCAATATCAAAGTTCTCCGTTTCATCATCTTTAAAACGGCTGACCATCCATTTCAGTTTTAATTTTTTGGAAGGGCTATGCACAATGCTGGCGCCGATCATACTCGTGTTGTAACGGTCTTTCTCCTGTCCTTCAAAATAAATATCCAGCCCAAGATTGGCAGTGAACAATGGAGAAAATACAGAGCTTGTTTTTTTAACAGACTCCGGGTAAAAATTAAACCTTGACGAAGAAAAGATACCCAGCAATTCCAGCTGCCATTTTTTGTTCAGCTCGTAAGTAATGTATGCCTGTGCATCCGAAGCTGAAGGTATGTAAGCACCCTGCGTAGGCTGGTTGTTCAGCAGGTTGCGGTTATTTTTATTTCTTACAGCAGCGAGATAAGTTACTTTACCTTTTTTAGCGCTTCCTTCTACTGCTAATCCTTGTTCCAGCAAACTAATGTAGGCACTGCCCGCAAACTTTGCCGGCTTTTTATATTGAATATCCAGCACACTGCTCATCTTGTCTCCGTACTTTGCCTGGAAGCCCCCGGTATAAAAATTCACGTTCCTCGCCAGCTCAGGATTGATAAGGCTCAGGCCTTCCTGCTGGCCACTGCTCACCAGGTAAGGGCGGTAGATCTCAAAGTCGTTGATGTAGATCATGTTCTCATCATAGTTCCCGCCCCGCACATTGTATTGAGAGGTCAGCTCGTTGTTACTGCCCACCAATGTTTTTATCAGGCCTTCCACGCCACCGATAGTGCTCGGTATATTAATGGCTGTTTTTGGATTCACTTTTACAAGGCCTGTTTCCTCTCTTTCCTTTTCATCTTTTACCACCACTTCATCCAATATCTTTCCCAGGCGGGCCATGCGAATGATCACCGTTTCTGTTTCGCCCGGGCTGAGGAAAAAATTCTTTTGTGTATTGGAATATCCTGTGTGACTGAATACAAGTGCCAATGCTTTTTCTGCCGCTACTTTTATTTCAAAGCGACCGCTGTCGCTGGTAACAATGCCTGAATTTTTTCCGAGTATTACAACAGAAATGCCGCTTAGGGGATTTTCATTATCATCTATCACAATACCGCTGATGGTAGCAGTTTTGTTTTGGGCAGCAGCAATAAAGCAGGTAAGGCTCAACAGCAGTACAGCAAAAATTCTCATGCATTGAAGATAGATATTTTCCCGATGCAGTACAGTTATGAGCGATAAGAAATTTGTAATTGTAAGGGCCGGCACCACGGGGCAAACCCGGTTGTAATTCAATACCAGCTGTATACCATTGTGCAACTCCCGTTGCGTCGCAATCCTTTCATCAGCAGAAACTTTGGGCAACGTGTTGGCATGCAGGTCAGACTCTACAAAGCTTTCAACGCCGCAATTGTAGCAGCCGGATCAGCAGATTTAAAAACAGTATTGCCCGCTACCAGCACATCGGCCCCGGCATTTAAAATACCCTTTGCGTTGTCCAGCGTAACACCACCATCTACTTCTATCAGCACATGAGGCGCATGGGCAACGATCAGTTGCTTCAGTTCTTTTATTTTGGTGAGTGTATGCGGAATAAAAGACTGTCCACCAAAACCAGGGTTAACACTCATCATGCAAACCAGGTCAATATCTGCAATGATATCCTGCAATAAGCTCACAGGTGTATGTGGATTGATAGCAACACCTGCTTTCATTCCCAGGCTTTTTATCTGCTGAATATTCCTGTGCAAATGCCTGCAAGCTTCTATATGAATGGTCAGGTTATCAGCGCCTGCTTTTTTAAATGCTTCTGTATATTTTTCCGGCTCTTCTATCATTAAATGAACATCGCACACTTTGTTCGTACTCCTGCGAAAGAATTCTACCAGCATTGGCCCAAAGCTGATATTGGGAACAAAGCGTCCATCCATTACATCCAGGTGAAACCAGTCGGCCTGGCTGTTGTTCAGCATATCACAATCGTGTTGCAGGTTCAGGAAGTTGGCAGAGAGGAGAGAGGGAGCGATGAGTGGCATTTGTTGATAGTTAATTATTGTTGATAGTTTAGTATAGTCCATAGACCATGGCTGATAGTCTATAGAATAGCTTGCAGCTATAGAAACTTTTTAAATTATTTGACTGTCTATGGACTATTTGCCGTGCGAAGATAATACTCCCACACAAACCCGCAACCCGTTAACTCTTCACTCCCAACTTCCCCAGCGCATCCCTTGCTTCAATATAATTAGGATCGTACATCAGCGCTGTCTGGTAGGCTTCAATGGCTTTGGGAATATCTTTTAATTTTTCGTAGCAACGTCCCATAAAATAATAACCCTCGTCAAAATTATTTTGCAGGGTAATGGCTTTTTCTAAAACGGTTACGGCTTCCTTGTATTTGCCAAGATCGTATAAGGCGATGGCTTTTTCCCTGTAAGCCTCCATAAAGCTGTAGTTAAGGGCAAGGCATTGGTCAAATAATGCAATGGCTCTGTCTTTTTCGCCGATATTACTGAAATACAATCCTTTTATAAAGAGCGCTTCTTTTTCTGCTTTGGCTTTATCAGCCAGTATCAACCCGTCAGCTACAGCCAGCGCATTGGGATTTTTTGTCTGCGCATACAAAATACCCAGCGAAATGATCACATCCGGCTGCGGATTCAGGTCGACCGATCTTTCCAGTGCCTGTAAAGAAAGCAGGGTGTCTGCATTTTCAATATGAAGCGTGCCTTTAATATCCCAGAACCTGGCATTGCTGCTGTCTCTGTCAAGGGCTTTAGTGATGGTAGCTATAGCGCTGGTATAATTGCCGTTTTCACGGTAATACTGCGTGAGTTCTTCTACAAGCAGGGCAGAATCAGGATATTTTTCCACCAGCCCGGTCAGCTCTTTTTCTTTTACAGGGAGATCGCTCACAGGTGCTGCTGCCTTTTCATTGTCGTTGCAGGCAACTATCAGCACAATAGTAATGTATAGTAAGTATTTCATGAATGATGCAAAATTAATGCTTGCCGGGTGTACTGTATGACAATTTCTTGACAAATTAAATAACTGTCGCCAGTAACTTTGCGGCCTTAATAACAGGCAGCTTTGCCACACAAAATAAATGATTGTTTAAATATGAAATTCTTATTGACCATCCCGGTAATTGGTTTGTTCTTCCTCGTTAATTCATCAAGGGAAGAAAATACGATCAGCAATACCGTTGTCGCAACAAATGATACCGTTCACTTTGAAGGAGAGAACCACTTTTCCAATGTAAGGCAACTGACATTTGGCGGTGATAATGCCGAAGCATATTTCAGCTTCGATGGTAAATACATTGTTTACCAGCGCACCGATCCAAAGAACGGCATTATGTGCGACCAGATATGGATGGGCAAGGTACCGGAGTCTGCCGATGAACCCTTTGTTCCAAAATTAGTGAGCACAGGAACCGGCCGTACTACCTGCGCTTATTTTTACCCGGATGGCAAACACATTGTTTATGGCTCTACACATTTGGGCAGCAAAGATTGTCCGCCGGTGCCCGACAGGAAAAAATATGGTAACAAATACATCTGGCCGATCTACGAAAGCTTCGATATTTTCAAGGCAGATCTCAATGGTAAAATTGTAAAACAATTGACCAAGACAAAAGGATATGATGCAGAAGCTGTGATATCACCAAAAGGCGACAGGATGGTGTTCACTTCTATGAGAGATGGTGATCTTGACCTGTACACCATGGACCTGAACGGAAAAAATGTAAAACGTATTACTTCTGCATTGGGTTATGATGGCGGCGCATGGTTCAGTCCTGATGGGAAAAAACTGATCTGGCGTGCATCAAGGCCAAAAACAGAAGCAGAAATAAAAGAATACAAAGAGCTGCTGGCACAAAACCTGGTAGCGCCTACCAATATGGAAGTATGGACAGCGAATGTAGATGGCAGCGATGCAAAACAAATTACCAATCTTGGACAAGCCAACTGGGCGCCCAACTACACGCCTGATGGCAAAGTGATCTTCTGCAGCAACCACGAATACAAAAGAGGTTTTCCTTTTAATATGTACCTGGCAAATGCAGATGGTAGCAATATCCAGAAAATATCAAGGGACAAAGGTTTTGATGCATTCCCGATGTTCAGCCCCAACGGCAAGAAAATAGTTTTCTGCAGCAACCGCAACAATGGTGGTACAAGGGATACGAATATTTTTATTGCGGACTGGAAGGGTGAATAATATTTTTCTGTATTACACGAAAGGGGCGAATTGCACGAATTTGAATTAAAATATTCTTAGTTATACGGATGCCATCGAAAGATGGCATCTTTTTATTTGCTGACGTTTATGTGACATTCCTGTTGTAGATTTGGCAAACCAAAATCAAACAACATGGAAAGCGGACTATTGCATTTACATAATTTTCTTCGGTGGGTAATATTGTTTTTCTTACTGGTAGCTATTGTTCAGTCGCTCGGTAAAAAAACTGGACTGCAAAAAACAAGCTTATGGCTGTTGATCGCTTCGCACATTACCTTGCTTATTGGATTGTACCAGTATTTCACCAGCGCTGTTGGTTATAAGCTGATACAGGCCAATGGATTCGGCGTAGTGATGAAAGACAGCATCATGCGCTTCTGGGCAGTAGAGCATATCACGGGCATGCTGATCGCTATTATCTTAATTACCATTGCAAGGGGCAAAGCAAAAAGAGGCGGTTATCCTGCTGCACTGTATATACTTGCATTGATCATCATCCTTGCAGTAGTGCCCTGGCCTTTCCGTGAGCTGGGTATCGGCAGGCCATGGTTCCCTGGTATGTAATTCCACCTGTTGACATAATTGGAGCGGGGCAATTAATTGCCCCGCTTTTTATTTATCCTTTCGGCTGAATATCTTGCTTACAATCTTCCACTCGCCGTTTATTTTCAGCATGTTCATGTAATCGTACAGGATCACTTTGTCGGTTTCAATTTTTATCTTTCCATTGGCGGCATTGCCTTCTATATTCAATGAAACGATCTCTATTTTTCTTTGTGATTTATTGGTGTTGGCTTTTGCCCTTGCTATAAAATCTGCAATAGGTATATCCTTAAATTCGCCTGTGGCAGCATCAATGTACTTCATGCTGGCAGATGGGTGAAAGGCTTTTTCCATGCGGTTGCCATCACCACTCATATAATCTTCAAGGCAGGCTCTTGCAGCAGCTTCATCAGTGTTTTGTGAATAACCTGCGACAGAGGCAAAAAGAATGGCCAATACAAAAAATACTTTTTTCATAAACGAGTTTTTAGTGAAGATAATTTCAACCAATAAAAAACAATACCAGCAGAGATAAAAGTTATACTGTTGCAGGCGGTTACATCAATGGCTGAATGGTAAATTATTCGCCGAGGTATTCGTTAAAAGATATTTTATTACCGAAAGGGTCCTGCACAAAAATACTCCTGGTATTGTAAAAGGTTGTTTCCAGCCCGGGGCGATAATATTTGTAAGGCCTGCTTTGCAACTCGGCATAAAATTTTTCTATTTCCTTACATACAATAAATACATTGCTGCCGGGTGTGCCATCACCGTAATGTTCACTCAGGTGTATCTCCACTTCCTCTCTTTTAACGCTGATGTAAAAAGGGGTTTCAGGCTCAAACTGGTTTTCCCACTGAAGCGTAAAGCCCAGCCAGTCGATGTAAAACTCTTTTGCTTTGGCTACATCAAACATTCTTAAAACAGGAATGGATCGTTGCAACATAATATGTAGTTGAAAGGTTCTGAAAAATTTAATAATATCCAATGCCGGTGCCTACGCCGGATAGGGCATCAGCCTTCTAAGCTGAGGGGCATTGGTTCGAATCCAATCCGGGTCATTAGCCTCTTTTACCCAGCTCAATTACTTCGCAATCCTTCATATTTTTTCCATCGATCGTAAAACGAATAATGGTCCTTACTTTATGCCAGCCCTGGTTACCCGCCGCACCCGGGTTCATGTGAAGGCAGCCCAGCTTGTCATCGTACATAACTTTTAAAATATGCGAATGCCCGCTGATGAACAACTTTGAATTGTTTTTTACAATAAGGTCCTTTACTCCCGGCGCATACCTGCCGGGATAACCGCCGATATGCCGTATGAAAACATCTACTTCTTCGCAGGTAAAAAAAAGGTCTTCGGGGTAAATAGTACGAATGCTTTGATCATCGATATTTCCATAAACGCCCCGAAGCGGCTTGAAAGCGGCCAGCTTTTCAGCAATTTCCAATGTGCCAAAATCACCGGCATGCCATATTTCATCACAATCCTTAAAATGTGCAAAAACAGCTTCGTCGAGGTAGCTGTGGGTATCTGATATAAGGCCGATCCTTGTCAAAACAAATCCGTTTAAAATTGTAAATTTGAAGTGAAGATAATTATCAATTCACCAATTATCAATAAGCTTTGCCATTTCACCGCAACTTTACATATTATATTGACAAGCGTAGCTGGAAATATTATTTCCTGATGCTGGCGCTTTGCAAAGGCTGGGCAATGCGCTGATCAGCTGATCCCACTATCTTGAAATTGCTTTTGTTTTAACGATGTTTCAATCATTAGCACATCAGCATATTAGTAAATTATCAAATTATCAAAAATGCCGCATTATCATAAAGCCGGAACCATTCCGCACAAACGCCATACACAATTCCGCAAACCGGATGGAAGCCTTTATTCAGAACAGCTGTTCTCTACAGAAGGATTTTCTAACGATTATTCAATACTATATCA
>CAYOLS010000139.1:0-280 GCA_964404845.1 uncultured Ferruginibacter sp.
ACCCACGGCACATGCAGGAAATGATATTAACCTTACGCTGCCTGCTAATACCGCCGTACTTTCCGGTAGCGGCAACGATCCTGATGGAACCATTGCTTCTTTTGCATGGGTGAAGATCGGGGGGCCCGCAGCAGGAACATTAACGAATGCCAACACCGCTACACCAACTGCCAATGGCCTGGTGCAGGGTATATATCAATACCAGTTAACGGTAACAGATAATGAAGGTGCCACGGGCAGAGATACAGTAAGGATCATTGTAAGTCCTCCTGCAAATATT
>CAYOLS010000139.1:290-8852 GCA_964404845.1 uncultured Ferruginibacter sp.
GGTTCGTAAAAATCGAAATGGCGCGCCAATTCTTCGCGGTTAAAGTGGTCTTCATGCCTGTGAATATGGCAAACCTGTTAGGTTCAGGCAATGACCCTGATGGAAGCATTGTTTCCTACGCATGGGTAAAAATTGCAGGCCCGGCCGCAGGAACGATCGGCAGCGTTAACACAGCCATTACTTCCGTAACAGGTCTTGTACAGGGTGTATACCGGTTCCAGCTAACAGTTACTGATAACTCAGGTGCTACAGGAAGAGATACCGTGCAGGTAACTGTAAACGAAGCGGCCAATATTCCGCCGGTAGCGGATGCAGGCAATAGCATCAGCATTACATTGCCTCCGAATAATACCATCATCCATGGCTCAGGTACAGATACAGATGGAACGGTGGTAGCATACCTGTGGGAAAAGATCAGCGGCCCTGCGGGTGGAACGATCGTAACGCCTGCTGCTGCCTCTACAGAAATAACAGACCTCGTATTCGGTGTATATGAATACAGGTTAACTGTAACGGATGATGATGGCGCTTCTGCCACCGATACCATGACCATCACAGTAGGTGAAGGAAGAAAAGGCAAGGACGAATTACTGGTATCTGTTTACCCGAATCCAGTGGTAAAAGAAGTTAATGTACACATCATTACTACCGTAACAAGCGGTACTGCAACAATGACATTGTTCGGCAGCAAAGGAGAGCAGCTGCTTACCAAACGCATTCAGTTAACAGGGGCAGGCATCCTGGAGAACATAGACATGAGCAAGTTCGCCAAAGGCACTTACCATATCAAAGTATTCATTAATGGTAAGTTGCACAACAGTAAAACGATCGTAAAAGGTAGTTAAAACTTATTGCGTAAATGGCCTGAAGTGTGGGTGAGTAGCGATAGACAGCATTTCTTTATCACCCGAAGAATCGCCGTAAGCATAAATAGTTCCAAAGTCAGCAAGGTTAAAAGCTTCTTTTATCCGGCTGACTTTTTCTTTTCCGTTACAGTTCAGGCCGCTGATGATGCCGGTGATGGCATCATCTTTTATTTCCAGGCGGGTGCCTAAAAACAGAATATTATTCTTGTTGCACCAATGCGCTATCCAGTTCTCTGCCGAAGCAGAAACCACTACTACTTTATCGCCATTGGCAATATGCTTTTGAATAGCTTCCCAGGCATCTTTTCTTATGAGAGCAGGAAGAACGTTTCCAGAAAATTGTTCGCATAGTTGATTGAACGATGCTGCACTCATGTCGCCAAAAAAATGACGAAGGAATAACTGCTTGGCTTTTTGCGCAGACAACAGGTTAAGCTTTAATGCGATCAGCGAAGGAGCTAAACGAACCATGCCCATTAAAAAACCTGCTTTCCCTTTCCTGTATTCAGCCAGGGCCAACATGGTATCCTTGTTGGTGATGGTGCCGTCAAAATCGAAAAATGCGATCGCTTGCAAAACTGTTTATTTGAATATTTGAAAGTCTTTAACATAAAGGATCACATAGAAGCTCAGTACCCAAAGCAGTATGGTAACCTGTATGAACCTGTCTTTGTAAAGGATCTTTGTTGGCGACTGTGAGTTTTGTTGTACAAATACCAGTTGCAGGTAACGGAAAATGCCCGCCAGTACAAATATGCAGGTATAATACAACCTGTAGGTCTGCAGCCTTTGCTCTACCTCAGGTGATTTGGTGTACATTAAATACGCAACAATGATCACAGCGCAGATCAATGACAAGGCCGTGTTGATGAATTCGAGATTGTATCCTTTTACTGCCTTGCGCATATCATCACCGGAACTGAGCTTTAATAACACATCATCCCTGCGTTTTGCAAAAGCCATGAACAAAGCCAGCAGGAACACCATGATGATCAGCCATTCGCTTAAAGGGATCAATGAAATAACAGAACCTGCTTTTATGCGTAAAACAAATCCTACGGAAATAATAAAAATATCAAGGATGGGAATGTTCTTTAAACCAAATGAATAACCTACGTTCATTAAAAAATATATACCGAGTATGAACATGAACTTGTCTCTCAGGAACCATGCAACGGTAAAGCCAACGATTAAAAACAAAACGGCAATAGCAATGGCCGTGCTTTTATTTACAGCGCCTGAAGCCAATGGCCTTAATTTTTTTACAGGATGTTTTTTATCATCTTCAATATCCCTGTAATCGTTCATGATATAGATAGAACTTGCTACCAGGCTGAAACAGAGAAAGCCGATGGCCAGCTCACCCAGCTTAGTGGTTTCGAAGAACATACCTGAAAAGAACAGGGGAATAAAAAGAAACATGTTCTTTGCCCAGTCCTTTGGTCTTATCAATTGAATGTATGCTTTCATCAATGTGTTGATTGAGGTTGTTCTTTGTTATTACTGCTGCTGCTATAAAGCCGTACGGTCTCCTTTTCAATAAGCCACAATAACATCGGCAGCATGATGAGTATAAAAGGAACCATGAATAACCTGGTTTGATAAGCCACTACAGATATAAAATGTATCAGGAACCAAACCGGTACTAAAAACAGGAACCATTTTTTCAATAGGTAAGGGAATGATTTGAACTTATACAAAATGATCAGCGGGATCACGGCAAAAGTAGCTATTAATTCCATGTAGGCTTTTACAGCTGTAGCGCTTGCCAGGTTGAGTTTCAGCATTTGCAGACCGGCAGGAACTTTCCACACCTGCTGCGGCCTGTAGCCGTAATGTATCCTTAAAGAAACAAAAATGGTAAAGAAAATTACATAGAGCAGCACGGTGATGAGCCATGTTCTGCCCGCAGGAAATTTAATCTGTTTAAAAGAAAAGTTTTTAAGATTGAGTTGCGTAAGGTCCATCTGCGAAACAAAATACAATGCAGGGATCATAATAGAGGTCTCCCTGTTGAAAGCACCTAATATGGTGATCGGTATCAGCAGCAAATGATTTTTATTGTACACGATGATATTTGCCGTAAGCAGGTAAAGGATAATATCCATGTAGGTATTAAAAGAAAGATCTGCTACTGTAACGCCATTGCCCAGCGACAAAGCCAGGAAATTGATACCGAAAAATATCAGCCACTTGTTCTTTACAAATTTGCTCCACAGCTTCCATGCAAGAAAGAAGATGATAAGATGTTCCACAAACCGGAAGAGAATGAAGATGATCATATACTTCATGGCACCCGGCGTCTGCATCAGCTTTACAAACTGGTCTGTCTCGTTCGTAGTACCCGTATTACTTTCAATGTTCACGTGCAGCTTTTCTTCGATCGGGTAAACCTTATCAACCGTATGGTTGTACACCCAAAGCAATACTTCAATGGTATAAGGGCAAAGCACCCTGTACTGCCAGGGATTGTAAAACTCTGAACGGCCTTCTATCACAGCCCTGTGGCGCTCGTAGGTAAGCAGGCCATTGCTGTAATAAAAATTCCTGTAAATAGGCACTGTTGATAATAAAGCAAAGCAAATGGCAATGAACCATTTGGCAATGTGGTTACTTTTGGGCAACGAGTGTATAGTGTGGATAGACATACATTCTTCTTTTTTCCTGGTGTGTTATGGTGAGGCCGTTTGATTCCAGTAGTTTCCTGGCATCATTCATTTTTAATTCATTGCCGATCTCGCCGGCAAATATCATATCGTGCAGTTTATTACAATACACCAGCGGGCTGGCGGCATTGATATCTTTTAAAACAAGTTTGGCACCCGGTTTCATCCTTGCCGCCAGTGTTTTTATAAAATCACGCTGGTTGGCTGAGGGCACATGGTGCAATACATCCACCAGGAAAACAATATCCATCTCTGCGATCTTGGCCGGAAATTTTACACCGTCATACTCTTCAAAGTCATAATAGCCACGGGGCAGGGTAGAGAAGAGCTCATTGGCATTTTTTACCAAACGGTCTGAAATTTCAATACCATATACATAAGAAGGCGTGGCAAATTCGGAAACCAGCAACATGAACTGGCCGGAGCCGCAACCCACATCACCCACATAGTCGCCCGGCTGCACCATTTTAATAAGGCTGATAAAAGGACAGATCAGCGACCTGTACCTGATCTTCAATCCATCGATAAAACCTGCCGATTTAAATTTCGATTTTAAAAACTTAATGATGGCAGCATTGGTTAGTTCTGTTTGCATTTATAAAGGGTAGTGAGTTGTTTTGGTTAAAGATACTAAGATATGATACTCTTTTAATATGATGGAATCGTTACTCCACAGGCTTATCGCTCGCCATGCCCGATTCTACCTGCGGCACGGCTTTCGACCTGCTGAAGTCGAACCGTTCTTTTAATTTAAGGAATGGGGTTTCAAAATAGCGGAAGCTGATAAAGCTTACAATGATAGTTATCACCAGTGAAACGGCAGGTTCCATCAATACCACCTGCCAGGTGCTCGTGTTGGTGCCCAGCTTTTTACTAAGCCCTACCAATAAAGAAATGATGATGAAATGAATGCAGTACAAACCATAGGTAACGAGCCCTAATCTTGATACGGTCTTAAAATTACCCATCTTATAAAAAGAATGTTTTGCATAGCACTGTTCTAAAATGATGAACAGCATGATCGACGAAATGAACAGTCTTTCAAAGACCATGGTCCAGTAGTTGGATAGTAAATATTCATCCCGGAACAGAAATACCAATACAAAAGCCACATACATCAGGATGATGAACCAGCGGGGTGTATTGCGGATCTTTTGAGAGAACCAGCTCTTTTGTAAGATCAGCCATGCACCCAGTCCGCCCAATGCCATATCGCCGATGCAGGAAAGGGTATGCATTTCGTGCAGTCGCAATATCTTTTCATGCGGTAAACCCGATGCGCCTACTACGGCCCTGTATACAAGACTGCCTGCTAAGATCGTTACCAGCGGCACCCAGAATTTTCTTACAGCAAACAATGAAAGGATAACAGGCCACACGAGGTAAAATTGCTCTTCAATTGCCACGCTCCATAATACGCCCAGTCCCGGGGAATCGGGCAGGCCTTTATTGATATAATCGAAGTTGCTGATAAAGCCAAGATAGTACCAGATATTGGCTGTCTCGTTCGGTTGAGCGCCCGCCATTATCTTGGTGTAGGGAAAGATCACAAAACCGTAAAAGACGCAGGCAAAATACAATGGCCAGATGCGCAGCACCCGCCTGATCCAGAAGTTAACGATATGTATCTGCCCGTTCCTGCTCTTTTCCTTGATCAGCAAATAAGTGATGAGAAAACCGCTCAGTACAAAAAAGAAATTCACACCCAGGAAGCCATTGCCGAACAGGCTGAACTTTACAAAATTAAAAACGCCAGATTCCTTAACAGCAGGTATCTCTGTATGAAAGCTGTGAAAAAGGAAAACGGAGAGAAAGCAGAAGAAACGTAAGCCGTCTAAGTTGTCAAAATATGTTTTACCCGAACTATGCTGGTTGCTCGCCATAATTTAAGCAGTTAAGAAGTAAGAGTTGATCTTAAGAGGTCAATCTTTATGCATATCGGAAGTGGTGCGGTCTTTGCTACGGATAATTGGTCTGCGGTAAAGATACGTTTAAAATTTTTTCCTGACCAAAACAGCTATAAATGGCAGTTTATTTTATCTAACTTTGCCTTAATCCTTTTATTCTTTGTAACACCCATTTCCCGATCGTATTCAATTTTCTGTATTTAAAACCAAATGGATATGCTACAAATGTTACAACACCCTGGGCTATGCATGCGTATTAACGTAAATGCATACCGCCTTATTGCTATTATTATCTTCCTTTTTGCTGGGCAAACAGCATCTTCACAAACAGGAAGGGCACTGGCCTTTGACGGCACCAATGATTATGTAAGCCTGCCCACGGGACTCAGTGGCAGCTATACCAAGGAAGTATGGATCAATCCTGCGTCCTTTACGGGTTTCCCTAATATTTTAAGCGGTACCGGAACGGCTATTTTCCTGAATGCAGGAAGATTGGCAGCAGGCCACTCTTCAGGCGGTTTCACACAAATACTCGACGCTGCCACACTCACGGCAGGTACATGGGTTCATGTGGCGGTTACCTACGATGCCGGTACAGGAACAATGCGATTGTATAAAAACGGGGTATTGACCCAGACCGCTACTTCTGTACCAACCTATACCGAACCTTTACTTGAAATAGGAAGATACAGCGGCGCTAATAATTTTAACGGCAGTATTGACGAAGTGCGTTTATGGAACACCGTTAGAACCGGTGCAGAAATAAGCGGAAGCATGAGTTGCGAGCTTACCGGTGATGAACCGGGGCTTGTTGCTTACTATAATTTCAACCAGGGAAATGCAGGTGGCGCCAATGCCGGTGAAACCTCCCTGAATGATACAAAAGATGCCTGTACGGCATTCAATGGTACGCTGAATAATTTTGCGCTTACAGGTACTGTTTCCAACTGGGTAGCACCCGGTCCAACATTGAGCGGAACATGCGCCAACAGCTTTGCCAATATTACTGTAACAGGAAACGGCAATTGCATTTCATCGGGAGATGTTACGCCATCAACAACTGATTTTACCAACTTTGGCGACTTTGGCACATTACCTATTACCCGCAATTTTATTATACAGAATACAGGTAATGCGGCGCTCAATATTTCAGGCGTTACCATTACAGGTGCAAATGCAGCTGATTTTTCTGTGAGTGCTTCTCCCGCATCTACCGTTGCTGCGGCAGCTTCTGCTACATTGTCTGTAACCTTTAATCCTTCAGGTGCCAATGGTGCAAAGAATGCTACCATTACTATTAATAACAGTGATGCAGACGAAGCTGCATTTACGTTCGATATTACCGGCAACCTGGTTGGCGGCGGACAAGCGCTCGCTTTTGATGGTATTGACGACAGGGTAGACCTGCCTTTTGTATTCAGCGGCAGTTATACCAAGGAGGCATGGATCAATACCAATACTTTAACGGCATTCCCTAATATTCTTTCCGGTAATGCAAGTACAGGTACCGCACTGTTTCTGAATAATGGAAGGGTAGCAGCGGGTCATGGTCCTGGTTTTGCGCAGGTGCTCGATCCTGTGGCTATCACGGCAGGTACATGGGTACATGTGGCCGTTACGTATAATGCCGGAACAGGCGTGATGAATTTGTACAAGAATGGCGCATTGGTAAGCACTGCGTCTTCGGTGCCAGCCTATACAGAAACCCTGCAGCAGATCGGGACTTTCAGCGGAAGTAATTTCTTCAATGGTGCCATTGATGAAGTGCGTATCTGGAATGTTGCCCGCTCCGGTGCAGACATTTTGTCTACTATGAACTGCGCATTGAATGGTTCAGAAGCAGGTTTGATCGCTTACTACAATTTTAACCAGGGTGCACAGGGCGGCAACAACGCCGGCCTTACTACTTTGAATGACCTTGTGGGCAACTGCCCGCAAAATGGTACGCTGGTAAATTTTGCACTGACCGGAACAACTTCCAACTGGGTAAGCCCGGGTGGAACTACTGGTTCCTGCACGCCACAGGTATCTAATATTTCTGTAACAGGAAATAATATCTGTATCGTTACAGGAGATGTTACACCTGTTGCTGCTGATAATACGGATTATGGGCTGGTAAATTATCCCGGCAATGTTGAACATACTTTTGTAATAACCAATAATGGAGGCGCTACGCTCAATATCAGCTCTGTAGTTATCAGTGGTGTTGATGCAGCTTTGTTTACGGTTGTAAGTCCACCGGCTACTACTGTTTTGCCGGGTGGAAGCACCAGCTTTGTTATACGCTTTACAGCATTGCTTGTACCGGATGGTATAAAAAATGCAACTGCTACGATCAACAACGATGACCCTAATGAAGCTGCCTATACTTTTGCGCTCAGGGGAGAAACATTCGATATGACAATGCCTGTTAGCCTGGTTTATTTCCGTGCAAGCGACGCAGGCAAATACAGCAGGCTGGCTTGGGAAACTGCCAACGAGATCAACAACAAAGGATTTGAGGTACAACGTTCTGCCAATGGTTCCGGTAACTGGGAAACGATCGGTTATGTAACCGGTACCAATGCAGAGAATGGCAGCAGGTACAGCTTCAATGACCTTGCTCCGTTCAAAGGCTTAAATACTTACCGTTTAAAACAAATAGATTTTGACGGCCGCTCTACGCTGAGCAATATTGAAAGAGTGAATTTTGCTTACGATGCTGCGCTCGTATCTGTTTACCCGAATCCTGTGCAGGATAAGCTGAACATTGTATTCAATGATGCTGCATTGCTGAACACCAATGCAAAAATCTCGACAGCTGCGGGTGCTGTGATTGCAAATATCAAACTCAGCAATTATCGTCAGCCGGTAGATATGAGTGGATATGCGAAGGGAGTGTATTTTGTGAGCCTGGCGGATGGATCGGTTTTAAAACTGATCAAGCAATAAAACATACTTTGAATTTTTTAAATCCCTTTACGTTCAATAGTAAAGGGATTTTTATTTGGTAGATTATTACAATCCATCAATCGCTTTTTTCATTTTGTTAGCTTGTACACTGCTCCACTTCCGCAGGGGAAGCGTAACTGTTCCGTCGCTTCGCCTGCCTCTATGAATAAATATGCTGCGCATTTATTCATT
>CAYOLS010000140.1:0-8834 GCA_964404845.1 uncultured Ferruginibacter sp.
CAGTATACGACAGCCTGAACCTGGACGAATTAGGTTTATCAGAAGAAGCTTTTGATTATGCCATCACAGGTTTTGAAAAGTTAAGGCAGGCCGGAAAAGTGATCAACGACAGGGTAATTTCTATTGTTGATTTTACCAGGCCATCCTTTAAGAAAAGACTGTTTGTAATAGACCTTGATAATTACAAGCTGCTTTTCAATACTTATGTAGCGCACGGACAAAACACCGGCAGGGAATATGCGAAAGCATTTTCCAACAGGCCCGAAAGCCACCAAAGCAGCCTCGGGTTCTATATTACATCAGGCACTTATAACGGCAGCAACGGCTATTCCATGTACCTGAATGGTGTTGAGAATGGCTTCAACAATCTTGCTTATGAAAGAGCTATCGTAATGCACGGCGCTCCTTATGTAAGCGAAGGAATGATCAGGAGCCAGGGGTACATCGGCCGTAGCCATGGATGCCCGGCAGTGCCTGAAAAACTGAACAAACCTATTATTGAAAAAATAAAAAACGGTTCCTGCTTTTTCATTTATTCAGACAATAGGGCTTATCTTTCAAAATCAAGATTGCTGCACACATAATTGTCTGAGTTCTTACGAAAAGACCTTGCCTTCCACGACTAGATCCTGGAAGGCTTTTTTTATTACTAGAAATAAGGAATATAAAATAAGAAATGGGTAAGACTTTAATTCATGAAATCTGTATTTCAAAACCCGGATAGTGTCTCAGTTTGAATTTTTTATTTAAAAGAGATGCCAGGCTGAGCTTGTCGAAGCCGGGGTTTATTCATGATCTGGTACGGGCTTCTGCAATATTCCGATAGGTATCGGGACTGACAGTATTTTAAATTGAGACACGACCAAAATTCGTGTAATTTAAAATCTAACAACAATTTTAATAACTTCACTTAAATTTTAATCATGAACTTAAGGACAGTATTAAGGGGAACGGGCGTGGCAGTAATCACTCCATTTACTGCCGACAACGCCATCGATTTTGAAGCGTTGGGCAAGCTCCTTGATCATTTGATCAACAACGGGGTAAATTATATAGTGACAATGGGTACTACAGGTGAAACACCCGTATTATCAAAGGAAGAGAAGAAATCTATCATAGAATTTACTTATAAACATGTAAACGATCGCATTCCTGTTGTAGTAGGAGTGGGTGGTAACAGCACCAAAGAAGTAATAGATGATCTTCATTATTTTCCGCTCGAAAAAGCAACGGCTGTGCTGAGCGCCAGTCCTTATTATAACAAACCTTCGCAGGAAGGATTGTTCCAGCACTACAGGGCGTTGGCAGAGGCTTCGCCTAAACCGATCATCTTATACAATGTACCAGGTCGTACAGGCCGCAATATGACCGCAGCCACTACCTTGCGACTTGCAACTGAAGCAGCCAATATTGCAGGCATAAAAGAAGCCAGCGGCGATATGGTACAGTGTATGGAAATATTAAAAGAATGCCCCGAAAATTTTTTAGTAGTAAGCGGTGATGACGCTTTGGCGCTTCCTCAGGTGGCATGCGGTATGGATGGTGTGATAAGTGTGGCAGGCAATGCATTCCCGAAAGAATTTACTTCCATGATCAATCACAGCCTTGCGCATGAAATGCCGCAGGCAAAAATGCTAAACGATCAATTGATGTCTGCATACGACCTGATGTTCGCAGAAAACAATCCTGCAGGCGTAAAAGCATTCTTGTCAGAAATGGGCATTATTAAAAATCATGTACGGCTGCCGGTAGTTCCATTGAGTGGTGAGTTGCACCAGAAAGTTAAAACCTATCTCAACGCACATTCTTGAAAAAAACAACTATTTTCTGTCAACGATTCGCTGTAGTACTAATACTGTTGCTCAGCTGCAATGCTTTGCTGGCACAGCATTCCCTTACAATAAAGGTGATATCAACGCCTGTGCTGCACAAGGAAGACGCAGTATTTGTAGCCGGTAATTTTAATGGATGGGACCCCGGCAACAAAGCCTACGAATTGCAAAAAAATGCTGACAGGCTTGAAATAGTTATCCCGAGGCTGAAGGCAGATGTGTACGAATTTAAATTTACGAGAGGCAGCTGGGGTAAAGTGGCCGGTACTGCTACAGGTGCAGATGTAAATAATCACACTATCCGTCTTTCTTCGGATACTACTGTAACATATACTATTGATGCATGGAAAGATGATTTTGCTGCTGTAGAAAAACAGCATACCGCTTCCGCCAATGTAGCTGTAATGGATACAGCATTTTTTATCCCGCAACTTAACCGCTACAGGAGAATATGGATATACCTGCCTGCTTCATATAAAACATCTAAAAAAGCTTATCCTGTTTTGTACATGCACGATGGTCAAAATATTTTTGATGCATTTACATCGGGCTATGGAGAATGGGGAATAGACGAATGTCTTGACAGCATGATGCAGAATGGCAAAAACGAATGTATTGTTATTGGCATTGATAATGGTCCCAAACGTTTGAATGAGTACAATCCGTTCGATAATGAAAGATTCGGTGCAGGAGAAGGGAAACAATACGCTGCCTTTCTTGCAGAAACGCTGAAACCTTTTATTGACGGGCATTACAGAACACTAAAGGACAGGGCCAATACAATGATCGCAGGTAGTTCTATGGGCGGTTTGATATCTTATTATGCACAGCTGGCTTATCCTGCTGTGTTTGGCAAAGCAGGTGTGTTTTCTCCTGCATTCTGGACAGCACCCGGCTTTGTAGCCGCTACGGATTCACTTGCTGGTGCTGCCAGTGGAAAATTTTTCTTTTACATGGGTGGGCTTGAAGGCGATGAGTACATGAACGATATGTATGAAGTGATGCAGCGGTTAGGCACTAAGTCAGGCGCACTCATCTATTCTGTTACCGATCCGGAAGGAAAGCACAATGAAGCTGCTTGGAGAAAATGGTTTCCTGAATTTTTCAGGTTCATGATGGCAGACTGGACAAATTATGTAATAAAACCAGAAGAGAATTAAATGCTGTAGCATACGCCTTCCAATGCCAGTTCCGTAGCTGGAAAAACTTCCTGTGCTTCTTTTAAAAATTCATCCAGTATTTCATATTTGGAAGAAAAATGCCCGATGATGAGTTTTTTTGCATTGGCTTTTTTCGCAATTGTTGCAGCTTGCTCAGTAGTAGAATGAAAACGCTCAGCCGCTTTTACCGCAAGGTCTTTCAGGTAAGTAGCTTCGTGGTATAAAAGATCAACATCTTTTACTTTATCAATAATGGTTTCATCATACACCGTATCGGCGCAGTAAGCATATGATTTTGGCGCTGTGTTGGCCACCGTCAATTCTTCGTTAGGAATGATCGTACCTTTTTTATTGGTATAATCAGCACCTTTCTGCAGGGCATCGTAATATGCCGCAGGTATTTCGTATGCTTTTACTCTTTCTGCATCAATGCTCCGGGGATTTTTCTTTTCCCTGAAAATAAAACCCCAGCAATCAATCCGGTGATTTACTTTAATGCATTCAACAATTATTTTCTTGTCATTGGCTATCTGGCATTCATCGCCCAAAGCATGAAAATGAATTTTGTAAGGCAATGTGGTATCCGCTGCTTTTAATTGCAGGTTAATGATTTCTTCCAGCAAAACTGGCGCATGTAAATGCAGGTCAGTTGTTCTGCCCAGCAAACCCATGCTGGTGAGCAGGCCGATCAAACCGAAATAATGATCGCCATGCAAATGAGAAATAAAAATATGGTTGATGCGTCCCCGCTTTATTTTATATTTCGCTAATTGCTGTTGCGTTCCTTCCCCACAATCAATCAAATAGCTTTCATCCTGGGTTTGCAAAACCTGTGACGTTGGGTTACGGCCATGTGCAGGTATGGCAGAATTGTTTCCAAGTATGGTTACTGATAGCAAGGGGTTGTTTTAATTTTATTGGTCAATTACCGTTAAGACTATTAGCTGCGCTGTTTTGCTGCTTGGGTAAAATATTATGGTTCGTCATCAAAGTCGCCCAACAGTTCCCGCTCTATTTCTTCCATCTGCACAATATCCCAGGCCTCACTTTCGGTGGGAGTGGTATTCATTATTTCCAGCAATTCCTGCTTTTCTAACTGGTCTTCCATTGCGGGCGACATTTCACAAATTACGAAAGAAGCATTTTTTTCATAAAACTTCTGTTGTACCAATGCAATGGTCTCAGCAGCTTCAGGGGAAAGTGTTGTTACCTCATTCATTTTCAAAACAACATGCGGAATGTCTTTCTGCAGATACGAAACAAGCAGTTCCTTCAGTTCTTCTGTCATATTTGCAGTGATTTCGGAAGAAACCGGTGTTATAACGCTGAATTTTTCTTTGGTATCGGTTTTGACATTCATTTATAGAGATTTACTGTGAAAGGTGTAAAATAATGTAAATTTTGTATGTGTTGCTCTTTTGAAATTTTTTTCCAAAAATATCGTTTCATAAAGAGAAAAACAGATTTAAAAACTACCTTGTTGTTGATTTTTCAACATATCAACATTTGCTTTTTTTTACCACCCTGTGCAGCTAAATTATCGTTATTATTGTAACAATTAAATTGATCAGAATGGATAATAATTTTTCCACCCAGGTAAAAGAGATCATCTCGTATAGCAGGGAAGAAGCATTGAGGCTAGGCAACGACTTTATAGGAACAGAACATTTGGTGCTGGGGCTGATAAGAGACGGGGAAAATACTGCCATTAAAATTTTAAAATCTTTGAGCGTAGACCTGTATGAATTGCGCAAAGAAATTGAAATGGCCGTAAAAGACAAGACCGGCAAAAACATAGCCAACATAAATTCTTTACCACTTACAAAACAGGCAGAAAAAGTGATCCGCATTACGGTGCTTGAAGCAAAAGCTTTAAAAAGTACAACGGTTGAATGCGAACACCTGATGCTGTCTATTTTGAAGAACAAAGAAAATGTAGCCACACAAATTTTGGAACAGTATGGTTTGGATTACGATGCCTTTAAAAATGAATTGGGCTTTGTAACCAGCACACCTCCTCCGCAGGCAGAGTACAATGACGATGATGAATTTGATGAGGAAAGAAAACAATACGGCCAGCAAAGGCCAGGCAAACCGGGAGCAGCTAATCAGCCCAAATCAAAAACGCCCGTGTTGGATAATTTCGGAAGAGATATTACTAGGCTGGCAGAGAATGGAACACTGGACCCAATTGTAGGCCGTGAAAATGAAATTGAAAGAGTATCACAGATATTGTCCCGCCGCAAAAAGAACAACCCGATTTTAATTGGTGAACCAGGCGTTGGTAAAACAGCCATTGTTGAAGGTTTGGCTTTGAGGATCGTTCAGAGAAAAGTATCAAGGGTACTCTTTGATAAAAGAGTAGTAAGCCTTGACCTTGCTGCATTGGTAGCAGGTACAAAATACCGTGGCCAGTTTGAAGAAAGAATGAAAGCGATCATGAATGAGCTGGAAAAAAACAGGGATGTTATTTTGTTCATTGATGAGATACATACCATTGTTGGTGCAGGCGGCGCAAGCGGATCATTGGATGCTTCCAATATCTTTAAACCAGCCCTGGCCCGTGGCGAACTGCAATGTATTGGTGCCAGCACACTGGATGAATACCGCATGCACATTGAAAAAGATGGGGCATTGGACAGGCGTTTCCAGAAAGTATTGGTAGAGCAACCATCGGTAACGGAAGCGATCGAGATACTCAACAATATCAAAAGCAAATACGAAGATTATCACAATGTAACCTACAGCCAGGAAGCAGTAGAAGCCTGCGTGAAGCTGAGCGATCGTTACATGACCGATCGTTTGCTGCCCGACAAAGCCATTGATGTAATGGATGAAGTAGGCGCACGCAAGCATATCAAAAATATCAATGTGCCTGAAACGATCATTGAGCTGGAGAAAAAGATAGAAGACATCAAGCTGGAAAAGAACAAGGTTGTTAAAAGCCAGAAGTTTGAAGAAGCAGCCTCATTGAGGGATACGGAAAAAAGATTGCAGGAAGACCTGGAAAAAGCAAAGAATGATTGGGAAGAAGAAAGCAAGAACAAGCGCTACCCGATAGAAGAAGAAGATATTGCAGAAGTAGTTTGTATGATGACCGGCATTCCTGTTAAACGCATGGTACAGGCCGAAACAGAAAAACTGCGCCGCATGGGCGACGACCTGAAAGGTGCAGTGGTAGGCCAGCAGGATGCGATCACTAAAGTAGTAAAAGCTATCCAGCGCAACAGGGTTGGTTTGAAAGATCCTAAAAAACCTATCGGTACATTTATTTTCCTTGGGCCTACAGGTGTTGGTAAAACAGAGCTGGCCCGTTCTTTGGCAAAACAAATGTTTGACAGCGAAGATTCTCTGATAAGGATCGACATGAGTGAATACATGGAAAAATTCACCGTGAGCCGTTTGATAGGAGCGCCTCCGGGTTATGTGGGTTATGAAGAAGGTGGCCAGCTAACGGAAAGGGTTAGACGCAAACCTTACAGTGTGATCCTGCTGGATGAGATCGAAAAAGCGCATCCCGATATTTACAATATCTTATTGCAGGTTTTGGATGATGGCCAGTTGACAGATGGTTTGGGCCGCAAGGTAGATTTCAAAAATACCATGATCATCATGACTTCTAACATCGGCGTACGCCAGTTGAAAGATTTTGGTGATGGTGTTGGTTTTGCAACCGCCAACAGGATGGAAAGTTCTGAAGAGAACAACAAAGCCATTATTGAAAAAGCGCTGAAACGTACTTTTAGCCCTGAATTCCTGAACAGGATAGATGATGTGGTGATCTTCAATTCACTGACCAAAGAAAATATCTTCGAGATCATTGATATCTTAATGAAAGGTGTAATGGTTCGTTTGAGCAACCTCGGTTTCAATATGGAGCTGAGTGCAGAAGCCAAAGATTTCATTGCCGACAAAGGCTACGACAGCCAGTTTGGCGCAAGGCCATTGCACAGGGCTATCCAGAAATACCTGGAAGACCCGCTGGCGGAAGAGATACTCAATATGAATATTAAACCCGGTGATGTGCTGATCGCTGATTTAGATAAGGAAGCTCAGAAGATCAAATTTAAACTGAAAGAAGAACCGAAGAAGAAAGAGAAAAAATCTGAAGCGTAGTATTTTCAAATAAATTAAAAGGCCTGTTGCTAAAACAACAGGCCTTATTTATTGATTAGCACTGGGCTTAAGCCCAGTGCTAATTATTTCATTTTGATTTCGTTGTTTTTTACAGCATTTTTGCATCCGAATGACCAAAAAGATTATCATAACCATCGATGGGTGGAGCAGCTGCGGTAAAAGCACCCTGGCCAAGCAACTGGCAAAGGCCCTGGGCTATGTTTATATCGACAGCGGCGCTATGTACCGGGCCATTACCCTCTATTTTTTAAGAAATCATGTGGACTGGACAGATGAAAAGGAAGTGGCGCAGGCGCTGGAAAACATCCATCTTCATTTTGAATACAACGACAAATCTGCTCAAAGCGAAATATTCCTGAATGACGAGAACGTGGAATATGTGATCAGGGACCTGGTAGTGGCAGAAAAAGTAAGCGATGTGGCAGCGATCGGTGCCGTGCGGACCTTTGCAGTAGCCCAGCAACAAAGAATGGGTGCTAAAAAAGGCATCGTAATGGATGGCAGGGATATTGGCACCACTGTATTCCCGGATGCGGAATTAAAGATATTCATGACGGCAGATATCCCGGTTAGGGTAGAGAGAAGGTACAAGGAAATGATAGAGAAGAACCCCAATGTGACGATGGAGGAAGTGAAAGCCAACCTGGAGATGAGAGATCATATTGACTCACACAGGGAAGTAAGTCCTTTGAGGCAGGCAGAAGATGCGATCCTTTTAGACAATACGAATATTGATATGCTGGAGCAACTGGATATAGCGTTGAAGCTGGTTGCAAAAGCATTGTAAAGTTTATAACCGCAAAGAGCGCAAAAAGCTTTTACGCAAAGGCCGCTAAGGGAATACTTAGCGGCCTTTGCGTTTCTTTTATTAGCGCTCTTTGCGGTTATAAAGATTACACAAATTGCTCCTGCAATTCTTCTACTTTTACCGGCACTTCAAAAAATCCTATGATCTTTTCAATTACTTTTTCTACCACTGCATCCGGGCAGCTGGCACCGCTGGTCATTAAGATTTTTACCGGCCTATCAGAAGGTAAAAAGTTAGCAGTCGTTTTTTCCTGGTGTATATGCAGATCAAAATGCGTAATGCTATCCGCTGAATTTATTTTAGAAGCGTCTGTAATAAAATAAGTCGGCAATTTTTCTTCACACAATTCTACCAGGTGGCTTGTGTTGCTGCTGTTGTAACCACCCACAACAATGGCAAGCTGCGCTTCCTGCTCCAGCAAACCATATACGGCAGACTGGTTGTCGTTGGTGGCATAACATAAAGTATCACGGGTATCTGCAAATCTTTCTTCGAGATTTTCAGAAGTGAGATCGTATTTTTTTACCATCACCTGTTTCAAGTAATCTGCAATGCCCTGTGTATCGCTCGCCAGCATGGTCGTTTGGTTTACTACGCCAATTTTATGAAGGTTTTTTTCTGCATCAAAACCTTCTGAATACCTGCCTTTGAAGGTATTATAAAATTCAGCAGCAGGCATTTCACCGGTGATGAATTTTCCTAATGTGATGGCTTCATTCATATCATTGATAACAACAGAAGCTGTATTGGCAGCGGCATGAGAAAAAGTGGCCCTTGTTTCTTCATGTGTTGGTTTGCCATGCACCACCACCGTATAATTTTTTCCTGCGATCTGCTCGCTCCGGTTCCATACTTTTTCTACAAAGGGGCAAGTAGTATTGTATTTTTTTGTTTCAA
>CAYOLS010000141.1:0-6420 GCA_964404845.1 uncultured Ferruginibacter sp.
GCAAAGGTTTATTGATACCAAGAATGACAGTATCGGAACGTACTGCTATTGCTGCACCTGCTACCGGTTTAATGGTATATCAAACTGATGCAGACAGTAGTTTTTTTTGGTACAATGGAAGTCAATGGGTAAAGCTTTTGTCTGCAAACAGCGGATGGGCATTATCAGGCAATGCAGCTACTACTGCTGATCATTTTATAGGTACCACCGATAATCGCAACCTGCTGTTTAAGAGAAATCATATCAGATCCGGGTGGATTGATACTACCAACACATCTTTTGGTTTGGCCGGGTTATCATCTGTTACTACTGCAAAGCATAATACAGCTTTAGGCGCTTATGCTCTTTTATCCAACCAGCAAGGTAATGCTAACAATGCCGTAGGCTATGGAGCACTAACGGCAAATATTAGCGGATTTAGCAATACCGCTGTAGGAGTTAATGCACTTGCTGCCAATGTAAGTGCCTATCAAAATACGGCCATCGGCACTTCTTCTATGGCCAGCAATTCAACAGGTGTAGTAAATACCGCCATAGGTGTTCAATCCCTTTTTTCCAATACGAGCGGAACCGGCAATACGGCAAGTGGTTATAATGCACTTTATACAAATAGTACAGGAGATGGCAATACCGCTACCGGGTTCTATTCGTTGACTTCTAATACAACCGGCAATTATAATACAGCGATGGGTATAGATGCTTTAAATGCAAATACAACCGGAAGTAACAATACTGCAATGGGCCTCGGTGCCTTAAAAAGTAATAGTACTGGTAATGGGAATATAGGTATTGGCAATGCTGCTTTGCTCAACGTTGTTAATAAAAATAATTTAGTAGCCATTGGCGACAGTGCACTGTATAATAATGGTTCAGGACCATTTAGCAGTTCTGCCACAGCAAGCATACAAAACACAGCGGTTGGGTATAGTTCTTTACGTAATAATCAGCATGGCTCTTATAGTACAGCAGTAGGGTTTTCCGCATTATTTTCCAATGTTGGGGGTTATTATAATAGTGCCATTGGGGATAGATCATTATATTTCAATACAGAAGGCGACAATAATACCGCTACCGGATTTAAATCATTATTTTCAAACACTACCGGTGGCGGAAACAGTGCATTTGGCAGTAATGCCCTTCTCTTAAATACAAGTGGATATTATAACAGTGCTTTCGGCAATAATTCACTTAGTAATAATGGAGGTGAGGGCAATAGCGGGTTTGGTAGTTATTCGTTATCTCAAAATTCCGGTGGTAATGGTAACAGTGCTTTTGGTTATAATAGCTTAAAGGCAAATACTTCCGGCGGCGGAAATACAGGATCAGGGACAAATACTTTATCGTCAAATACTACGGGATCACATAACACAGCTTTAGGTGTATCAGCGCTTTACTATAATACAACCGGTGATTTCAACTGCGCAGTCGGAACTTTTGCATTGGTTGAAAATACAACCGGAACTTCTAATGTTGCTATAGGTCGTTTTTCCGGTAGAAATAACACAATCGGAGCAAATAACGTAGCCCTGGGAACATCTTCACTGCAAAATAATCTAATCGGCAATTTTAATACAGCCATTGGCGATTCCGCTTTACTATTAAATAACCTGGGCAACAATAATACAGCAGTAGGAAAACAGGCTTTAAGATCTAATAGCAGCTTTGGGTCCTATAATACTGCAGTTGGTTATATGGCAGATATTAACCCGGCTGCGGCTCCGAGCAGTGCTACAGCAATTGGCGAAAGAAGTATTGTCAATGCAAATAACAAAGTCAGGATAGGCAGTACTTCAGTATTAACCATAGAAGGCCAGGTGGGCTGGAGCTTTCCCAGTGATGGTCGTTTTAAAAATAATGTAAAAGAAGATGTTCCGGGATTACGATTAATAAACCTACTCAGGCCCGTCAGCTACAATTTTGAAACTGAAAAATTTGAAAAATTTTTGGGAACCCAGGAAAAAGAAATTGCTGAAATTAAGACAAACCTCATCCGGGCATCACAGATAAGGCACACCGGCCTCGTAGCACAAGAACTCGAAGAGGCATTAAAACAAATTGGTTTTGATTTTTCCGGCTTACATAAGCCCCAAACAGAATACGACAACTACAGTATAGCCTATGATAATTTTGTACCGATACTAATAAAAGCAATGCAGGAGCTGGATGCCAAAACCAAAAATGTTGAAAAAGAAAATGAATATCTCAAAATGAGGTTAACCAATTTGGAACAAAAGTTGGGTACCCTTCTCAAAAAAAATAATGATTGAAGTTTCTCTTGTTACTCATCATCATTGCCTTGCTACTTTGATTTATCTTTGACTTTGTCACTCTTAACAAAGAGGCGCCATTCAATACTGAACCAATGTGGAGCCTGGTATCAATCTCCGTTTAAAAGCTTTTAACCTGTTTATGGAATGGTTTGTTTGTAAGTTTGAGGCTTGTATTGATACCAATATACTTTTCCATCTGTAAACTTTCCGTTATTCCATTAAGAGCTGTTTCTCATATAG
Organism: uncultured Ferruginibacter sp.; assembly: GCA_964404845.1. Classification (GTDB taxonomy): domain Bacteria; phylum Bacteroidota; class Bacteroidia; order Chitinophagales; family Chitinophagaceae; genus Ferruginibacter. The sequence continues at coordinate 2,511 of CAYOLS010000141.1, forward strand.
ATAACTGACAGTTTTGTCCAGGCTGAATGAAATGAGCTACATCTTTGACTGTAAACTCATCTGCTTTTGTATTTATTCCTACTCAAATCGTAGACAAGTTCTTTAGAAACGTTTAAAATTATACTGCAACTGAAAACACAGCAAACTGGCTGTTAAAAATACTGGTGCTTTAAGTTGCACTTCAAATCAACAAGGAGCCGACTATCAAACAAAAAAAATGGAAACTCATATTCGCATTAAACCTTCCTGGCAAATATTTACCGGGAACGATACGCTTATTTTTTACAACAGCTATGGAAAAGGAGTATCATTTTTGTTTAACGATGTAATGAAGCAGTTATTACAATTATTAAGTAACCCCATTGCTGAAAAAGAATTTGCAAATCGGCTTGCCGCAAACATTCCTGCAACTAAAAAAGATATAAAGGCGTTGATCGATAGAATGAAATCCCTTCATATACTTGAAAAATATTTACCTATACAAATAGAAGCCCCTGCACATCAAAAATTTCAAACGCAGCTTTCATTTTTTGATTTATTACAGCCGCTTCCTTCCCTGCAATCAAAACTTGATTTGCAGAAAAAACTACAGGCTACAAAAATGCTGGTAATCGGCTGTGGTGGAATCGGTTGTTCTTTATTACAATCCATAGCAGCCGCAGGTATTGAACAAATAACTATTATTGATGGAGACAGGGTGGAACTAAACAACCTGGGTAAGCAATTGTTATTTACCCATGAGGATATTGGAGAATATAAAACAGTGGCAGCAGCAAACCAACTGCGACGCATAGCTCCGGATGCTATAGTAACGCCTATAACTACATTCATCAATAATGCAATCCAACTCCAGGACATCCTGGAAAAAAATCCAAAGCCTGATTTTATCTTCCTTTCGGCAGATGATCCAAGCCTGCCCCTTTGGTTAGATACAGTTTGTAAAAATCTACAACTCTCTTTTATGAAAGTAAGTTATTTGGGTAGCGTTGGTTTTATTGGCCCTTTAATTATACCCGGTGGTAAACGGTTTTCGGAAATCATTCAACTGGTAAATTTTGATGAGTTGCAAAATGAATTCACACGTTTGCATAATAGAAATCACAAACATGCCTCTACCGTATTTACTAATTCCATCATTGCAAACCTGGCCATTACCGAATGCCTAAAGTTTATATTGCATTTGGGCCATGTTAAAACCATAGCCCGTCGACTTTATTTCAATTTTGAAACAATGGAGCCTTTCTTTGATGATGAGGAAGGGTATTAATTCCTATCCCAACCTCCACGGCTTACTTTCCTTAACAGTGCTTCTTTTTTCTTTTTCAATTTGTCGGGAGGATTAGGGTTTTGTTTTTTATCCTGCAAAGTGACTGTGGTAGATTGTTGAATAGCTGCAGGTGTTGTTTGGGTCGCCTTCGGTAATGTATCTTGAACTGTAATACTGGATAGTACGATTAAGATTTCTGGAATAGCCATATACGTTGAATTTTATCCCGTAAAATTATCTCTTACTACCTGCTTGTAAAAGCCCGAATTTGTTATCGGCAGGTTTAGAGAGTTAATGGTGTACTATTTGCATGAGATGCCTGGCATTGTTCGCAGTTATATTTAAAACATGTTCTATCGTGAATCCTAAAAATCATTGTAACTATTCCAACAACACCGATAGTACGGACAGCGGCTAAAACTTAGTATTTCCTCTAAGTTCTCCTTCTAATCAAATTGGTAACTTTTCAATTGCAGTAACAGCTGAGCATATTGTATATCGTTTATAAATCTGCTGAGCATATTTACTTGAACTATGGCCTAACAGGCCTGCAACAGTAGCGATATCTATACCCTCCTGCTGCAATAATACACTAAAGGCATGGCGGGCACTATGCCAGGTGATATGCTTTTCAATACCAGCATTTTTCACTCAAACACCAAGGGTTTTATTTGCCCCATTTTGTGTTGGTAATTTAAACACCAAACCCTCTTTGGGCTCACCGATCATTTCTTTTATTATCGGGTGCATTAGGATTTCTACCAGGCTCCCGGTTTTTTCCTGCTTAACAACAATAATATTTCTTTTGATTTGGTTCCATGTCAATAGCTTAATATCAATAAGTCCTGTGTCTTAGCTTTGAATTCAGTAATCTTCTCATTTATCATTTGGGCTTCTAAATCCTTGCCTTTCGCTTTATCCTTATCCCATTTATCTTTTGATACCCCTAATTCAGTTGATACAGTTATGGTATTATCCAATACCCGTTATTCTGGATTTTTACTTCTATGTACAAGTAAAGAATGCTTGGTTTTGTCTTAGATGGTTTAGCCTTGATTCTATATGATGTTGTTATATGCGTTTTACAAATTGTATGATTTTAGAAAATTGTGTGTTTTATGCAGACATACCACAAAAAATGGGTAGATGCAACTTTTTCAAGGAATTTATTTTTAGGGAGGCTTTAGCCGAGGCGTTATGGAAAAAATGAAATGCAGGCGTGGCAAGGATAACGCCCAGATAACGCCTTTTTTTAGTGTTATTTAATGACCAGAAATGAACATTAATGAACAGTTGGGGATATTCAGAAATCTTCTAATGCAATAGAGACGGGGTATTTACACGAAAAAACCCCGAAAAAATCGGGGTTAAAATCGTGCCCAGAACTGGATTCTGATAATATGCTGAAACCTAAGCTGGCGTTGACTTTCATGAATCGAAGATACATTACGCCCAAATTACGCCCAAATAATATTTGAAAATCATATCTTAGGCGTTTAAAGCCCTAGTTACAGATGATGAAATTTCTAGTAAAAACCTGGAAAGACCCAGTTGGAAGCAAGCTTATAGCTACTGCTCTGACAGCCTTGATTGTGCTAGTTTCAAATTTCATCTATTCAGTTGTCACAAAAGAAAGCTTTCCGAAGGTTTTTAAGCAATTTTGGAATTACCCCATTTCATTATGGGTTATTTGCCTTGTTGTGCTTGTTGCTGTAATCGGTTGGCATTTTTTCAAAAGAAAGCCTATTGAACCAAAGTTCACTTACACACAAGCAGCAAGGGATTCTGACAAGATAACTTACAGTTTTTTTCTAAAGTATATGGGTGACCACATCATTGACTGGTGCAGAAGAAGAAACCCATCAATGGGTATAACAGATGATGTTAAAAATGAATTTCATGAAGCACATCGTTTAGATATAATGGTTGAAGCTGAATTTTTACACCCTGAGTTAGAAAAGTTAAGGGTTCAACTTAGGGAACAAATGAGTGAATTAGATTTTCATCTATTTATTGAAACTGAAAGAAATCCCGCTACAGGCAATAATTTTTTCAATCCTGAATCACACGATGAAGAAGATTTCAAAAAAGTAATTCAAGAAAATAAAAGGATGAAAATGAATGTTACTCATTTATATGATAGTTTAGTACGGCTATATAAAAGTGAACAAATAAAGAACTGATATGAAAATATTTCTTAGTTGGTCAGGTGATAAAAGTAAAAAGGTTGCTACACTGTTTGACGAATGGCTCCCCCTAGTGTTGCAAGTGTTAAAACCGTGGATTTCCACGCAAAATATTGACTCAGGGTCTATGTGGCACAATGAGATTCAAACCAACTTAAATACATCTTCTTTTGGAATATTCTGCATAACGCAAGACAATTTAGATTCACCATGGATTTTATTTGAAGCTGGTGCGATTTCTAAAGGTGATCCAAAAAATAATGTTTGTACTTTTTTAGTTGATCTTGTCCCAAATGATATTTTAAGTCACCCTCTGACAAATTTTAATCATACTATAAACACTAAGGATAGCATCTATAAATTGTTAAAGGTAATAAATAGCAAATTGGGTGATCTAGCATTGAATGAAACCACTTTGCTAAAGTCGTTCAATAAAAATTTTCCTGACTTTGAATCT
>CAYOLS010000141.1:6520-8763 GCA_964404845.1 uncultured Ferruginibacter sp.
GAATGAAACCACTTTGCTAAAGTCGTTCAATAAAAATTTTCCTGACTTTGAATCTGACCTAGCAAAAATTCTTGAAGAGCAGCCAGCACCAGAAAAAACATTAAATTATCAAGAACACCTTTTACACGAAATATTAACTAATATCAGAAGCGTGCATTATTCTGTAATGGATACAGGAAAAATTGTAAGCAGTTTGAAACCTACTTCAGCCCTTTACAATGCAGACATCTTTGTACCGTCAGACTATCAATTATTGATAGATGATTTTAAACAGAGATTTTTTGAAATTAATAAGCGGTTTCCTTCCGTAGATGAAATTAAAGCAAATGATCTATACCCATTTTAATATAAACCTGCTAATCGTTGGTTGTTCCGCTAAATGGTGGTAACTCTGGAACGACTTCTTCACTAGGAACAATTTCCAGTTGTGTCACCTTATCAATAAGATCATCAGAACGCTTTTTCAGGCTTTTTAATGCCTTATCACCAAGCCCCTTGAATATCCCAAGCAAACCTGCAATAAAAGGAATATCAGGTCTTATTTTATGCAGATTTTCAAATACTGAACTGATTTCATAAATACAGATCAAGAAAGTAATTACAAAGGAAAAATAGAACCTAGCAAAACCCAGATCAGCCACCATCAATTTATCTAAAAAGAAAACGGTTATAAGCAATATCAAATAAAGACATAGCTTTTCAATCAATCCTTTCCTTAGCTTTCTTGAACTAAACGGAACACCTGTTTTATAAGAAGCGATTAGACCAGTAAAAACATCGATAACTACCAATGATAGAACCGCTATAAAGTAACTGTGAATTGAACTAAAGAACATCACAAGGGCTATAAGAGCCTTAGCTACTATACCACTTGGGTCAAATAGATGTTTTAAAGTTGACCAGATTCCTTTCAATATATATTTGCAATAGAATATCACATTTTCCATTTTAGTTTTCAGTTGGGATTAAGCAGATATTTTGTGTTCTTATTACCGCTAAGGTTATGGTGAATACAATACCTGCTACCCTATCACCTTTGTCATCGACAAACTTATTTATAGAACTAGTCTTGTTAAATGAAAAACCTTCCTGATCTGATATCCATGAAAAGAAATCTTCAGCAATCAGAAGCATATCAGAATAAATTTCATCTTCAATACCATCTATATTATCATTCATCAAATCCCCTAGCACAATCTTGAAAGCATGATTGATAGTTCTATTGCTGATATTGCTATTCAGGTATTCAATATTGTTAACTGGATAGTTTAAGGTTCTATCAGCAGCAAAATCAAAATCATCACAATATTTCACATCTTTTATCTGCTTATGAGCATTGAAGAAGTCAATCATTAATTTCTTTATCTGGTTAAGGGTTAGCATTTAAGTTTTCTTAGTTTATTGTCTAGCCATCCATTCATAGATGTTTTGTGTTATTCCATCAATTGAATAGTTATAAGGTGCTGAAGTCTTACCAAAATAGTTATCAAAGTAACCGTGTTCACCAGCACCATAAGATGTCGTTAACATTCTTGCAGTACCTGAAACCCTGTTATTCATCCTTGTTACAATAGTCGGAATACCCCTATTATCATTGGACTGTTCAAAGCCTAGATATTTTACACCTGCATCAGCAGCATTATCAAACAAGTTTGGATAAGGGCTATTGTCATCTGAAATAACACCTTGAACATCCACTACAGTCTTGACTTGACTAGCATAAGTGAACGGGCCACCCAATGCATCACCTGTAATAAATGTTTTGCCACACCAACCACCATGGCTTGGCCCCGTTATGTGAAGCTTGGTAGCATCCACTTTGTAATTTGTCTTTATGGTTGCTAATCTAGTGTTGATTTGTGCTTCACTTGGATAAGCTGAAGAAGGCTGAATACTAATCACAATAAACTTAGTTGTATTACCACTAATAGTTACTTCACCATTCCAGCCACCGCTATTGATATAAGCACTAGGGCCATAGGTTAAAAGTTTAGAAGCATCGGTACCAACTTCACCAAGGCCAGGGAAGAATACGATGGTAGGATAAGTTGTACTACCTGTTGGATTATAACCGCTAGGCAAATACACATAAGCATTCCAACTATTGATAGTTGTTTGTGTTAATCCAGTTGGTGCAGCAGCATTAACCAATACATTCATGGTATCATAACTACTTATAGATGTATTGTCAGTTGCTGTCAATCTAAAGGTGTATGTACCAGCTGTCAAACCACTAACCACAG
>CAYOLS010000142.1:0-8688 GCA_964404845.1 uncultured Ferruginibacter sp.
GCACAGTAAATAAAGGTCATAAGACGATTGAGCGATTTGTGTAAGAATGCGGTTGTCGCATTTATTGAAAGAAATTTCGCTCCATATTTTTATAACGTAGAGATCGGTGTCGATGAAGAGGGGGGATTGATGGGTAGTAAGTGGTGAGTGGGGGATAGTTACTAAAGCGTCTTTCCCCACTTGCCATTCCCCACTTGCCATCAACCTCTTACCGCTCACCTCTTCCGATTCCATTTGCCCTTTGGCTATTTCCCACATATCTTCAAACCGGTATTGATTGCCGCTGTCCTGCAGGTAAGTGCGTGCATACTCAGGAACCCAGCTGCTTTTAAAGTGCGCTGCCAGTTGCTCACACAAAGTGCTTTTTCCTGTTGATTCGGGGCCGAGTATGACAATTTTTTTCATTTATTATTTTTCAGGTCGCTGATATCTCTCAGCAATGAAAAGGTAAATACCGCCAGCATGAGCATACGTATGGTAAGCCTGAATTTATCCGTAGTGGTATCTGTAAAAAAATAGACCAGCAACAGGAGAATAAAACCTGCTTTTAATGCGATCCAGTTCTTCCTATTTTTCATGCGCTTGCAGCTTTGCTTTTTTCATCCACTCAGCAAGCCCCCAAAAGGCCATGATGAGGAGCACAACGTAATAAACGCTGGTAAACACATAATGTTTTACAAAGTACAACGGGATGGAAGCGATATTGGTAATGATCCACCAGTACCAGCTTTCTACTTTCTTTTTTGCCATAAGCCACATGCCCGTGTAAGCGCTGGCGCTGGCCAAAGCATCCGCCCAGGGAATGGCATCAGGCGCAAATTCTTTTTTGGCAAATGTGAGTGCGATAAAAATAGTAATGTAAAATCCTGCAAAAAAAAGTATATGGTTTATCCACTCCTTTCCTGTTGAAGTAGAGATGTGCAGCTTTGCTTCATTGGAATTATTACGGCGGCTCCACATGAACCAGCCATATATGCTCATGATAGTGTAATAGAGGTTCACACTGGCTTCTCCCAGCAGGCCGCCTTTAAAACTGAGATACGTGTAAAAGATGGTATTGATCAAGCCGATGGGATAAACAAGAATATTTTCTTTGCGGCTGTACCACACACTGATGATGCCCGCAAAAACAGCCACATATTCAATTAAGGTCGTTTGATGCAGACCAACTAAAAACTGTTCGTAAAGAGTCTCAAACATCCGGGAACACTTTGATCAATGCCCAAAGATAACCCCGATAGGCCACAAGCTGGTAGAAAAAATCCTGTAACACATGCAAGCTACAGGATCAATAAAAAATTACTCTTTGTTTGCCGGCTGTGCTGCAGCCTTTTCTTTTTCTTTTGCTTTTTCTTTTTTGGTGGCTTCCGCAGTTGCGGGGTTACATAAGCGGCTATGCCTGTACGTTAGTCGCTAAGTTGTTTATACCATTTGCCGGGCCTTAAATATTTTACGCCTTTTTTGGTGTAAAACCTTGTAGCAATATCCCTTCCGCCGGCATCTTGCACCTGGAAATGAAGGTGAGGGAAAGCGGAATAACCTGTATTGCCGCTGTAGGCTATATGCTGTCCTTTTTGAACCATATCGCCGGTATTTACCAGCACGCCGTCTTTGCGCAGGTGCCAGTACATGGCGGTGCTGCCATCGGCATGACGAATGATGATGTGATTGCCGTCGCTCATGTATTCGCTTTTGAGACCACCCCGGTCGCTGTCTTCTTTAGTGGCGATCACCACACCTTCTCTTGCCGCACATATTTTACTGCCGGTTTTCATTTTAAAATCAAGGGAGAGTTCGTTGGTATGGCTCATTTTGCTGTTGTATGCCTGTATGAGCAGGAATTTGCTTTTAGTAGCAAAAGGAAGGGAATAGATATAACTGGTATCGGGTTTTACCCGGCCGCTTTTTAAAGCATAAATTTCTGCATCTGTAAGTTGTGCTTTGGAAGAAAAAGAACAGGTGAGAACAATTAAGATAGCAGCAGTTTTTTTCATGGCAAGATGTTTTGGAATTTAAATATAATTTTTTTTAACCGCAGAGGGCGCAAAGGAGAAACGCAAAGTTCGCAGAGCGCCTTTACTTTCTTTGCGAAAAACTTTGCGTCTTTGCGTTAAAAAAACAAAAAACACCCGCAAAAAGCAGGTGTCTTAAAATTATTTTACTTCCAAAGTCCCTTCAGGGGTTAGGTTTTATTCTGCTTCCGCCACTACTTCCTTCACCTCCGGAATCATACGCTTCATCATTCCCTCAATACCAGCTTTTAAAGTGATCATAGAAGAAGGACAACCGCTACAGCTTCCCTGCAGCATCAGGTTTACCTTACCTTCTTCGTAGCTTTTAAATTGAATAGCGCCGCCATCCATTTCTACCGCCGGTTTTACATAATTTTCCAACAACTCTTTAATACGTTTTACCACATCATCGTCATCGGCACTTACTTCATTGGTGCTTTCTACTTTTACGGTAGCCATTTCTTCTTCATTCACCACTGCTTTTCCTTCTTCCAGGTATTCTTTTAAGAACTGCCTGATAGTAGGGATCACATCCTGCCAGTCTTCTGTTTCGCTGGTTTTGGTGAGCGTAACAAAATTACTTGCTATAAAAACAGACCTTATAAACGGGAATGTAAACAGCTCCTGCGCCAGGGGCGAAGGTTTTGCAGATGCTTCGTCAGGAAAGTCAACGCTTTTACCGGGATACAACAGCTTATTCGCCACAAATTTCATGGTCTCCGGGTTGGGTGTCATTTCGGTGTAAATACTGATCACCGGGTTGCCTGTTTTGATCATAAACTCAAAATTTAAGAACACAAATTTAGCCAATATAAGCGAAAAAGACGGCTTTCCCATTCCCAAAACCGCCTTTTCAACCGTTAATTTTCTCATCTCGTAATAAGCCGGGTGCTGCCCAAAAGCAACCCGGCAACACCTGATACCGTATTAACAGCAGCTACTCAGTTGGACAGCCGTCCTGTACCATTTCATCTTTAAACCCCTTTAACATGAAAAAATCTCTACTTTACTTTTTGCTGCTCTTATCCTTTCATTCAAAAGGAGAAACACATATTGTCACCATTTCGAGTTTCCAGTTTTCGCCTTCCAATTTAAATGTGGTGGTGGGCGATGTGATCCGATGGGAATGGGCAGAAGGATTTCACAATACAGCATCAGTGACCATTCCTTTCGGTGCTGCTCCATGGTCGGCACCGGTATCCAACGCAGGTTTTTCTTATGAATACACGGTGACAGCGCCGGGCACTTACAATTACCAGTGCGATCCGCATGCGGGCTTTATGACCGGTTCATTTACGGCGAGCGGCGTGGTACCTGTAACGCTTTCTTCTTTTTTGGTAAACAAGCAAGCCCGCAAACCTTATCTTACCTGGACAACGCAATCAGAAAGCAACAGCAGCCATTTTGTTGTTCGCAGAAGTTATGATGGCGAAATTTTTACAGAAATAGGCAGGGTGCCTGCGGCGGGACAATCCTCTTCGCTGAGAAATTATTCTTTTTTGGATGCGGATGTAAAAAACAATTGTCGTTATGTGTATTATGAATTAGTGATCACAGACATGGATGGAAAGTACCAGTTGTCGCCGATCCGTTTTTTACGCAACAATGAATCGGTTAAAAAGCTGATCCTATCCCTATCTCCTAATCCTGTTGCCAGTGCCGGTCATTTGATGATACAGTTCAATGCAGATGAAAAAACAAGGATGCTGGCCAAGATCACAGACATGAATGGCCGGCAGGTATTGACGACGCAATTATCGGCTTCGCCGGGCGTGAACAACGGGCATATACATTTGGGAGATCTTGCCGCAGGTAATTACATTGTACAATTCAGCATGAACGGCATTACCGAATCGCATAAGATAACAAAGAGATGAGTTTGGAACGCAGATTGTCATGATTGTCATGATTAATTATGATCATGACAATCAGGATGATCAGCATTCTGTTATTCTATTATGCGGAGCTTCGCATAATTCAACATGATCTTTTTTTCACCGTTGAGTTCAAATTGTACGGTGGCAATAGGATTGTGTGCAGCACCTTCCATTTTCAACACTTCTCCAAAACCAAATTTCTGGTGCTCTACTTTTTGCCCGGGCTGCAGGTTGCTGGTATCACTGGGTAAAAAGTTGTCGCTGGGCACATGCGCTACGGTTTTGGGCGCCGCCGGCTTTGATGTGATGTAAGATGGTGTGGCCGGTTTTTTTGACGGTGGCGCACCGTATTGTCTTTCTGCATTCGCAGCATTACCCCATCCTCCGCCGCCAAATCCACGCTGCATGCGCTCAAAGGCACGGCCTTGTCCGAAACCACCGTCGTTATTGCGGGTGGCGGCGCCTGCATAGCTCCTGTCTAAATATGCATCAGGGATCTCATCCAAAAAGCGGCTGGGGTCATTTTGTTGTAATTGGCCAAAGCGATAGCGGGCATTGGCATAGCTGAGGTATAAATTTCTTTTGGCCCTTGTAACGGCCACATAAAACAACCTTCTTTCTTCTTCCAGTTCTTCCCTTGTGTTGATGCTTAATGCGCTAGGGAAAAGGTTTTCTTCCAATCCACCTACGAACACCACGGGAAATTCCAATCCTTTTGCTGCGTGGATGGTCATGAGCTTTACCACATCGGGATTGTCTTTTTCATCATCTGCATCCGTGAGCAAAGTGATCTGCTGAAGGTATGCGCCCAGGCTTTTATCACCCACTTCGCCATCTTCTTCATTCAGCGGTGTTTCAATGAATTCCTTGATGGAGTTCAGCAATTCCTGCACGTTCTCGTATCGTGCAAGACCTTCAGTTGTTTTATCGTTGAACAGCTCTTTTACAATCCCGCTGCTTTTACCTACAATAAATGCGAGTTCGTAGGCATTCTTTTTATCCAGCTCACTCTGGAACATTTTTATCATCAGCACAAAATTGTCAATGGCTTCCAGCGTACCGCTTTTGAAACCATACATAGCTGCGTTCGTAAGAATATCCCACATGGTAAGGCTTTGCTGGTTGGCAAACAATACCAGCTTGTCCATGGTAGTTTTGCCGATGCCTCTTACGGGATAATTGATAATGCGTTTCAGCGCTTCCTCATCCCTTGGATTTACAACAATGCGCAGGTAAGCAATAAAATCCTTTACCTCCTTGCGTTGGTAGAAACTCATGCCACCATAGATCTTATAAGCGATACCAAGCCTTCTCAATGACTCCTCGTAACTACGGCTCTGTGCATTGGTGCGGTAGAGAATGGCAAAATCCTGGTTGCTGAAATGATTGCGGAGTTTTTGCTCCTTGATCACATCCGACACCATTTTGCCTTCATCGTTGTCCGTCATGGTACGAACGAGCTTTATTTTTTCTCCTTCGCCGTTATCGGTAAATAATCTTTTTTCTATCTGGCCTTTGTTGTTACCGATCACTTCATTGGCAACATGTAAAATATTTTTGGTGCTGCGGTAGTTCTGTTCCAGTTTCACCACTTTTACATCATCATAATCTTTCTGGAATTGTAAAATATTTTCGATGGTAGCACCACGGAAGCTATAAATACTTTGCGCATCATCGCCTACCACGCAAACATTTTCATGCATGGCGCCGAGCAGCTTAATGATCTCGTACTGCGCAGGGTTCGTATCCTGGTACTCATCAATTAAAATATATTTGAATTTGCGCTGGTACTTGCTAAGTGCATCCGGATGTGTTTTAAGCAGCTCGTACATTTTGATGAGCAGGTCATCAAAATCCATAGCGCCGTTCTTAAAACAACGGCTGGCATAGGCTGCGTATATCTGGCCGATCATGGGACGATTAGCCCTTGCATCTTCCTGCTGCAACATACCATCATTGATATAATCGCCGGGACCAACCAGTGCATTTTTTGCAGCTGATATCCTGTTGTAAACAATATTGGGTTTGTATTGTTTGTCATCCAACCCCATTTCGTTTACCACGGTTTTGATCACCGATTTCGCATCATCCGTATCATAAATAGTAAAGCTCCGGGGATACCCTATTTTATCGGCTTCGCCTCTTAATATTCTTGCAAATACACTGTGAAAAGTTCCTACATATAAATTGCGGGCTTCGCTGTTACCGAGTATTTTACCAATACGCTCTTTCATTTCTGCGGCAGCTTTGTTGGTAAAGGTCAGCGCCAGTATATTGAATGCATCCACATTGTGAAATGCCATCAGGTGGGTAATGCGGGTGGTGAGCACTTTGGTTTTGCCGCTTCCTGCGCCGGCAATGATCATAATAGGGCCGTCTTTATGTGTTACCGCTTCTCTTTGCGGACCGTTCAGCTCATCTAAATAATTCCTCATAGTTACAAAGGTAAAATAGTAATTCCACGAATTTTGCGAATTGCACGAATTACACGAATTAATTCACAGAACGCAGATTTTCATGATGGTCATGATGGATCATGATATTTAATATCTGCGGAAATCATGAAAATCTGCGTTCTAAAATCTTACCCGATCTTAACGGATGTCATTGTAAGAGAGCCGGCGACTGCTTTGTCATTAAAAAATTCTGCCTTGTCATTGCCAGATTGTAAAGAAAGTGTATATAACAATGGAAGATAGTGTTCCGGTGTTGGAATAGCGAGCTTGCCTGCGGTGCCGAAACCGGTATAATTGATCAGCGGCTGGTGATTGCCATCGCTGATGAGATTCTTAAAAGTGTCATTCATTTGTATGGCCCAGTCGAATCCATAATTATCGGTATTCATTTTATCCCAGGCGATCATGCGCAGGTTGTGCACCATATTGCCGCTGCCGATAATGAGCACACCTTTTTTGCGCAGCTCATATAATTCTTTTCCAAGATCGTAATGATACTGCGGGCCTTTGCTGTAATCAATACTTAATTGCAATACAGGAATTTTGGCATCGGGGTACATGTGTCGTACGATCGTCCAGGTGCCGTGATCCAGTCCCCAGTCATGATCCAATTCTACTTTTGCAGATTTTATAATATCGATGGTTTCCTTTGCCAGCACAGGATTGCCGGGCGCCGGGTATTGTACATCAAACAGTGCCTGCGGAAATCCTCCGAAATCATGAATGGTCTTTGGAAAATCCATCGCTGTGATCTGCGTACCATTGGTGAACCAGTGCGCCGATACTACCAGCACTGCTTTGGGCACAGGAATTTCCTGCGCCATTTTTTTCCATCGCCTGCTGAATTCATTGTCTTCGATCCCGTTCATGGGTGAGCCATGGCCGATAAACAATACCGGCATCAGGTTACCGTCATGCGGCAAGCTGCCGGTAAATTTGTTGAAAGCTGATAATCCTGTCATACCCAGTCCTCCTGCTATAATGCTTTTAATAAAATGTTTGCGTTGCATTTACAACACAAAATTATTGATTAACAATGGGGTAAAAATTAAGGTAGATTAAGAACATCTTACTATTGATTAATAATTATTAATCAATAATGCGTATAAGTATTGAGGTTACGGGAATTAAGTACGCATCAATACCATATATCAAAAAAACCTGCACAATAATGCGGTCAACGGCAGTTTTTATCTAAATTGTATGCCTAATAATTGCTGAATGAAGAATACAAAACTATTTGCTGCTTTTATGCTTATATGTGCTTTTATGGTGAATGCATGCACCAAGCATGAAGCATACCCGGCTGCGGGAGGCAATTTACCTACCAATTATATTACCATATTACCGAATGGTAAACTGAGTCCTGTGTCGCTTACCGTAGCGAGTGGGTCTTCCATTACATTTGTAAATACACACAACAAACCGCACCGCATTTTAAGTATGGACCTCGACAGCAGCATTTACACTACTGTAATTCCGCCGGACAGTTCCTTCTTTTATAAAAACGATACGCTTATTGGCACCTATGCTTATAAATGTGTGCTGGATTCCACCATCCTGGGTGTAATTACCATCAGGGAATAGTTTTCAAAAATTTTTGGATGCAACATGTAGAGATCATAGATAAGGAGCATTTTGAAAAAAATTACCACCGGGTAAAACCATCGAGGGCGGTAGCGCATTTTATAGATTTTTACTGGCAGACAAAATTCGATCATCTCTGGGACCTGCACCCTGAGGGCTTTTCAGACGCTTTGTTCCCGAATATCGGCTACACTTACCTCATTAACCTGGGTACTCCTTTTGTAATGCAGGTGGGTAAGAAAAAGTTCGATATGAAAACGGATGGCTTTCTTCCCCGCCACCAATCCATTGAATGTTTTCACCAGGCGGGCAATTGCCTGTTTGGTATCAAGTTCAAAATATCCCCTATCATTTTTGAAAAAAAAGTTGATTTTTCTGAATATACGGATTCGATCTTTCCGCTCAGCTATTTACTGGAGAAGGAAGTGCTGGAAAACCTGAAACAACCTTGCAGCTTTAATGAAAGAGTAAACCTGCTGAATGCTTACTACGGCAACATCATCAAAAAATTTGAAGGATCGGTATTGCCGGTGAGCATTGTATCGGAGATCATCGACAACTGCAGCAAAACAATGGCTTTTACGGAACCGATCGAAGATATGGCTGCAAAATACTCCATCAGTTCCCGCACACTGCAACGCTATTTTGAAAAATGTACGAGCCTGAGCACTAAAAAAACCTTACAAATACTCCGTATCCGCAAAGCGGTGGAGCAAATGGCACTCGACCCGGGCAATTTTAATTTCAACCATTACG
>CAYOLS010000143.1:0-8631 GCA_964404845.1 uncultured Ferruginibacter sp.
ATAAGAATTGATAGTATTGGTCTCTTTATTATAGTATAGGTTCGGGTAGTCAGTAGCGTTTTTTATGTAAGTAAGGCTATTTTCCATTGGCTTAAAGATAAAAAGTTGCATGATCCTGTTACCTCCTCTTGCACCATTTCCTTTTACATATACAAGATCGCCATCTCCATCATTATTGAAATCGCTGATTTCCACAGCAAGATCATCTCTCCATTGTTCAGTCCTGAAAGTACTGATATTTAACCAGCCGGTATCTTCTTTTTGGAAAAATAGAACTTCTGCCTCAGAAATACTATCATTGATAACAAACCTATAGACTTCTACTTTATGCTTTTTTGCTATTCCAATGCTGGTACTATCTTTAAAAGCATAGGTAGTATCAATTTTTACTGTGGGTACAGCAGGTTTCCCCGGCTGATCATTACACCCAATGAACAGTACGGTTATTAATGGAAGAAATGCTTTCATGCAGCAATGATAAATTTTCTATGCAAGCTGTAAACAACATTAACAATATGATTGATGTCAGATTGCATTCCAGCTTTCTGAACTCGCTTTCTCAAAGTCTTTTTGATAACGTTCCGGTATCTGCCCATTGATAAAAGAGCCTACAGGTATTTTTGGGAAAATATCCTCAAAAGTGGTGACCTGGTTCATGAATACCCGGCGGTAAATATGCGAACGTTTCAATTGGGAAGGTTCCTTAATACCGGCAGCGCCCAGCAGCTCTGTAAATGATTTGACCGTTTCCCGGTGATAATTGGCCACCCGTACTTTTTTATTTTCTACCACCAGCCCGGCCACGAGCTGCGGGTCCTGCGTAGCCACGCCGGTAGGGCAGGTATTGTTGTTGCAAACAAGGGCCTGTATGCAGCCAAGGGCCATCATCATGGCACGGGCGCTGTTGGTAGCATCGGCACCGAGGGCAATGGCCCGCACAATATGAAAGCCGCTCAATACTTTGCCGGATGCAATGATCTTAATATGCTTCCGGATATCAAACCCAACAAGCATATTGTGTACAAAGGCGAGGCCATCCAGCAGGGGAGCACCTACATAATTGCTAAATTCCTGGGGGGCAGCACCGGTGCCGCCTTCGCCACCGTCTACAGTAATAAAATCGGGGTAGGTATCTAATTCTACCATGGCTTTGCAAATGGCAATGAACTCACTTTTATGACCAATACACAATTTGAAGCCCACGGGTTTGCCATTACTTAATTCACGCAGTTGTTTTACAAAAAGGATCAGGCCTTTTGGTGTATTGAATGCAGAATGATAGGGTGGCGAAAAAACGGTTTTGCCTACTTCTACCAAACGGATGGCGGCCACTTCAGGCGTTACTTTCTGCGCAGGAAGGATACCACCATGGCCTGGTTTGGCACCCTGCGATAATTTTATCTCGATCATTTTTACCTGTGGCTTTGCAGCGTTCTTTGCAAAAGCTTCGGCACTGAAAGTTCCGTCAGGGTTGCGGGTGGAGAAATAGCCTGTACCTATCTGCCATATCAGGTCGCCTTCCTGTTTTAAATGGTAAGGGCTTAAACCACCCTCGCCGGTATTGTGTGCAAAGCCGCCAATTTTAGCGCCGCCATTCAATGCTTCAATGGCATTTTTGCTCAGTGAGCCATAACTCATGGCGCTTACATTAAATACGCTGCAGCTGTAAGGTTGTTTGCAATCTTTGTTACCGATCAAAACCCTCGGGTCGTGTATCACTTCATCATGGCCCACGGGGGCAATGCTATGCGTCATCCATTCGTATCCTTCTGCATACACATTCAGTTGTGTACCGAAAGGCATGGTATCTGTTTCCAGCTTGGCACGCTGGTACACAGTACTCCTGTCGATGCGGTTGATGGGGCGGCCATCGGTATCGCTTTCCACAAAATACTGGTAGAGTTTTGGGCGAAGTGCTTCCATGATCCAGCGGGCACGGCCAAACAAAGGAAAGTTTCTCATAAGAGAATGTTTGGTCTGGTACATATCATAAATGCCCCAGAGCGCAAGCGCAGCCACTACACCGAAAAACCACCAGAAACCCTGCCATACCAAAATTGATAGTGCGGCAAAAGCGATCAGTAAAACAACAGCAACCTGTACAAATAATTTTCTCATAACCCTTTTTTTATCTGAGGGCCTGAAATTACAAATTTTATACGATGCGGTTACTCTACTAATAATAAATGGGAGATACTGGTGTTGAGACTTTCGGCAACCTTTTGCAAAGTGCCGATGGTAAAGTTGAGCTCGCCTCTTTCAATACGGCCAACCTGTTCAGCATGATTTTCCATGAGAACAGCGAGCTGAACCTGCGACAGGTTTTGTTGTTTGCGAAGATGGCGTATGCGTTCGCCGATCTTTTTTAAAAGCACGGGGTCTTTTACACGTTGCATGGTACGGATAGAGGAATACTTTTGCTCGGAAGAATTTTAATGTTCTATAAATTGTATGACATAGGGAGTACTGTTGTAAAATAATTATAAATCCTGTTTAAAAACAAATTTTATGCGGCATTTTTACAATAGAAATATTAGCAAATGATCCCGAAGAATCAACCTGGTGAATATTTACTAAATTTATCGTCACTTATTTTTGTACAATGACATTAGAATACCAGGAAGCCCATCTCGTAAGAAAAATAATTGCCGGTTTAATAGATGCTGCCCTTATATTAGGCACGCTTATCCTGGCATTGAATGAAATGGCTGCATCAGTGCCTTTTAATATTCCTGTTGCCAGGATAAATCCAACTTTGCTGCTGATAATCGGTCTGGGCCTTTATCGCTTTTTATCAATACTGTTGTTTAACGGAACTGTTGGAATGAAGCTGGTAAAGATTATTTTTCTCAATGGGGAAATGGAACCTTTGAACTTTAATGAAAAATTATTGGCAGCATTTTTTATACTGTATCGTGGGGTAGATTATTATGAGAGAACGAAAGTGGTGTAATTATTACTCCTTCCACAAAAACGGGAATAATATTACCGCCAGTACGATAACCAGCACATCCATTCCAGCGACCAGCCCGGCCAGTTGAAGCACGGCTCCTTCTTTAAATACTTCTGCAAAAGCAGCTTTACTCAACCGCATCAATAATAAAAGTATCGGCAGTATAACCGGGAAACCGAGTATGGCAATGAGTGCCGCATTTTGTTGTGCCTTTGCGGCAATAGCGCTCATCAATGTAAACACAAGACTTAAGCTGCTGCCTCCCAAAATTACAATCCCAATAAATTTAAGACCGTCTGTAACCGGGTTGCTCAGGAAAAAAAAGAAGAGCAGCAGGCTGAGCAGGCTCATCAGTATCATCAGGAAGATATTAAACACCAGCTTGGCAAGGATAAATTCAACTGGTGATGTAATAGAATAGAAATAAAGCATGCGCCCACGGCTTTCCTGTAAAAAGCTTTTGGCTACTGTATTTACACAGACAAACAATTGGATCACCCAGAAAAGACTGTTCCAGGTAGTGGCTTCCGGGCTGTCGGGCATACTGAGGTACAGTACGAAAATAGTAGCGGCTATGTACAACAGGATGCCATAGAAAGTATGCTGCTGCCTTAGTTCCAGCAAAATATCTTTCTTTAATAGAGTGGCCACCCGTTTTAACATGCTGCAAATATAGGAGATAGTCTATAGTTGATAGACAATAGTCCATAGTGGAGTATTAGTTTTTTAAGATTAAAATATTATAGTGATTCCCCCATTATTTTACTGGTGTATGGACCATGGACCATCGGCTATCGACCGGTCCTTCCTTAGCGTTCTCTACACATAGTAAAACACCACAAGTAAAAATACTGTTGAAAACTTGTTGGTCTATTAGTCGTTTAAATTGGTAGGGTTTTGCACTTTGAATAATGGAAAGTATATATATTCATTCGTTCTAATTTTTTCAACCAAAAAAATTCTTATGAAGAAAACGATTGCTACTTTCCTTCTAAGCCTGGGCCTGTACGGTGTGCATGCACAGGACAATGCCTGGTCTGCCAATACAGACGCTGCTGGTAGAATACCAACAGCCAAAGCTGTGAACAGGCTAAGCTTTCCCACGGAATTCAAATTGTATAATTTGAACGGGGCCGCTCTTAATAACGAACTTTTTTCTATTGTTGGCAGGAACGCTGCCAAACATTCCACTATCATCAGTTTACCAAATGCCGAAGGGCGCATTGAACAGTTTGAAGTTTTTGAAGCTTCCAACTTTGATGCAGAACTACAGGCAAGGTTCCCGGAAATACGTGCCTTTTCCGGAAAGGGTATTACCGATCCCTATGCTACACTTAAACTAAGTGTATCGCCGCAGGGTATACAGACGATGGTTTTCAGAACGGATAAACCTAGTGAATTCATTGAGCCTTATTCGGCAGATCACAATGTGTATGCTGTATTTAAGTCTCAGAGAAAACCGGGCCAGTTGCCATGGAAATGTTCTACCGTGGACGCTGCGCTGGAAAACAGCATCAATACACAGGTGAACGATGTTGTCGCAGGAAGATCAGGCAGAGATCTTAAAACGATGCGCCTGGCACAATCTGTAACAGCGGAATATTCTAATTACTTTGGTGCTACAAGTGCTGCACAGGTAAACCTGGTACTGGCATCCATCAATGCAACATTGACCCGTTGCAATGGCGTATACGAAAAAGACTTAGCGCTGCATTTGAACCTGGTAGCGGCATCTACCAATGTTATTTATTACAATGCTTCTACTGATCCTTATGCCAATGCATCGCAGGGTGCAGGTGGCACCTGGAGCAGCCAGCTGCAATCCACTTTAACTTCTGTTATCGGCGCAGCCAATTATGATATCGGGCATTTGTTCGGTGCATCAGGCGGCGGTGGTAATGCAGGTTGTATCGGTTGTGTTTGCGTAAACAATTCAAAAGGAAGTGGTTTTACTTCGCCTGCAGACAATGTTCCGCAGGGCGACAATTTTGATATTGATTATGTAGTGCATGAAGTAGGTCACCAGTTAGGTGCCAACCATACTTTCTCTCACAATAGCGAAGGCACAGGTGTAAATAAAGAAGTGGGTTCCGGCATTACCATCATGGGGTATGCTGGTATTACTTCTTACGATGTGGCACCACATTCCATTGAATACTATCACCAGGCTTCTATTGCACAGATACAGGCTAACCTGGCAACCAAAACCTGCCCGGTTACTACCAGTATTACCAACAACACACCTGTTGTGAATGCAGTAAGCAATTATACTATTCCTATCAGCACACCATTTGCATTAACAGGTTCTGCATCTGATGCAGATGGTAATGCATTGACCTATAGCTGGGAACAAAACGATAACAGCACCACCACAGGTGCCAATAGTAAAGCAAGTCCTACAAAAACAACAGGACCTAACTTTTTATCATTCGCTCCTACAGCATCTCCTACAAGGGTATTCCCGCAGTTGTCAACCATCCTCGCAGGTGGTTTAACAACCGGTCCTTTGCCTGGCGGCGACGCAGGAACAACCATTGAAGCATTAAGCTCTGTTTCAAGAACGCTCAACTTCAGGCTGACCGTAAGAGACAATGCACCGTACAGTACAACTGCTCCTATCAGTGTAGGACAAACGCAGTTTACGGATATGGTAGTAACAGTAAGCAATACATCGGGTCCGTTTGCAGTAACAGCGCCTAATACCAATGTTACATGGGCAGGCAATTCATCGCAAACAGTAACATGGTCTGTTGCAAACACCACTGCTTCTCCTGTAAGCTGTGCTAATGTGAAGATCTCTTTGTCAACCGACGGTGGTTTAACATTCCCTACTGTACTGGTTGCAAGCACAGCGAATGATGGAAGTGAGGCTGTAACCATTCCGGCTATACCAACTACCACAGCAAGAATTAAAATTGAAGCGGTAGGCAATATCTTCTTTGATATTTCCAATACCAACTTCACCATTGGCGGAGCGGTGGCTTGTGGTGCGCCAGCAGGCTTAGTATCATCAGCGATCACTACTGCTTCTGCAACCATTAGCTGGAGCGCAGTAAGCGGTGCAAATAACTATGACGTAGATTATAAAACAAGCGCATCATCTACCTGGACGAATGCTGCAACAGGTACTACTTCTTTATCCGCCAACCTGGGCGGCTTGTCTGCTTCTACCTTGTACGATTGGAGAGTAAGGGCTAATTGCACAAGCGGCAGCAGCAGCTATACTGCTGCACAGTTCACCACATCGTCTCCTGCGACTTGTAATGCACCGGGTGGACTGGCTTCATCAGCGATCACTACTTCATCTGCAACAGTAAGCTGGAGCACTGTAAGCGGTGGCACTTCTTATGATGTGGATTATAAACTAAGCAGCAGCTCTACCTGGACATCAGCAGCAGCGGGTACAACAGGTACTTCCGTTAACTTAAGCGGTTTGTCTTCTGCTTCCGTTTATGACTGGAGAGTAAGGACCAACTGTGCAAGTGGCAGCAGCGCTTATACAGCTGCACAATTCACTACACAAACTTCCGGCGGTTGCGGTACTGCTTTTGAACCAAATGAAAGCATTGCGGCAGCAGCATTGATCAGTACAGGCGTGGCTAATTCTGCAGCGATCACCACAGCAACAGACAATGATTATTTCAGGATAGTAACTACAGGTACCAGCAACAATGTGTTTACACTGGCAGGTCCTTCAGGCGTTGATTATGACCTGACGATCTACAATAGCGCAGGTACTTCTATCGGTACAGGTACATCGGGTACTGCCAACGAAACAGTAACGCTGAACAACCAGGCTGCTGGTACTTATTACATCAGGGTATTTGGTTACAATGGTGCCAACAGCACTACCTGCTATACCATTACAGCAAGTGTAACACCTGTTGCACAAGGTTGTCAAAGCGCTTATGATGTAAGTACCAATGGTGCTGCAAGTGGTGCAGCTACTATTCCTTTCAATACAGATATTAAAGGATTGGTTAGTCCAAGTGCTGATAATGATTACTACAAATTTGTGATCACTACCGGTGGCACTGCTACCATAACATTGACCACACTGCCTGCGGATTATGAACTTGCTGTATACAGCAGCAACGGTACTACGCAGCTGGCAAGTTCTACCAATGGCAGCACAACCAGTGAAACCATTACCAGGACCTACACTGCGGGCACTTACTATGCAAGGGTTTGGGGCTATAACAATGCAAACAATGCCAGCAGCTGTTATACATTAAAAGTGCAGCTGGGTACTGCGGGCAAAAATGAATTTGCAAGCAATGAAGCGGCGATATTGAAAATGTCGCCTAACCCAACCAGCAATATTTTAAATGTTAGCCTGTTGGGTGCAGAAGTATCTCGCCAGTCTGTATTGCAGGTACTGGATGTTCATGGTAAAATAGTAATGGAACAACAGCTGAAACGCAATACGCAATCAATTGATGTTTCCAAACTGTCTGCCGGAAATTATGTTGTGAAGATCAACAATGGCAGTTCGGTGATTACTTCAAAATTTGTAAAGCAATAAATTGAAGTAAAATAATAATGAAAAGGGTTGCATTAATGCAACCCTTTTTTTATTTAAAACAACAATAGAACATGCATGTTGTTTTTTAATGTAAGAGTTGCTAAAATGATAACAACTGCTATATTTACGCATTGATCCTAAACCCTGATAATCCCGCTTTATGAAAAAATGCATTTACATTCTATTGGTATGTATTCTATCAAATCTTTTATTTATCTCCTGTAAAAAGGAAAGCAGCATCAGTCTGCAGGTTGTGGCAGGGGATCAGCTGAAAGCAATTAAAAAATACTATAATTCAAAGCAGGATACAGGCTCTAATAAAAACATAGGCGAAGGAACGCCGCAATGGGAAAAAACAATATTTAATACAGAACAGGGTAAGTACCTGGTGCCTGTTACCATCTCATCAGGAAAAGCAACAGGAAAGTATATCATTCATAAATACCTGCTGATATCTTCCGTAAACAATGAACTCACCGGAGAATATGTGTTTACCATGCAAAAGACAGGCAGCAACGAAATGCTGAATGACCGGCAAATTGAAAATGTCCTATTGGAAAATATCCCTGCAGCTGACCTGGTCATTGCGAAGAGAGGATTGCAACAGGAGGGTATAAATGAAATTCCTGGTAAATACATCAATACAAGGATCAAAGGACAAAGTACACCTTACCTGCAAAAAAACAATACCGATACGGTGGTGGTAGCCAATTCGCTTCCCATGGCGAATTGCGAAGCCAATGGCGGAATTATTGTAGAAATAGAATGGTGGTACCAGGAATACGACCAACATGGAAATGTAGTTTATGAAGAGTATGTGTATTCTACATATGAATGTTGGGTAAGCGGAGGTGGAGGAAGTGGTGGTGGCACAACAACAGGAACTTCTGCTGCGTGTGGGTCCATTACC
The DNA here is from genome assembly GCA_964404845.1 of uncultured Ferruginibacter sp. Lineage (GTDB taxonomy): Bacteria > Bacteroidota > Bacteroidia > Chitinophagales > Chitinophagaceae > Ferruginibacter. Next base: position 8,389 of record CAYOLS010000143.1, read on the forward strand.
TGTGATCAGGCAATAGCATTGTTAAGTCAACTGGAAGGAGAAGTGAGAAATGAAGTTACATATACCAGCATTGGTATTGCCGAAGAGAGCAGGGATGGAGACTCTGAAAATACCAATAAGTTTGGTACAATCAGAAAAGTAGTGCTACCTAAATATTCTTTTTATACTTTAAGGCTTACGTCAAATAACAATGCTTACGCAGTTACCTGGTTTGCTAATTATTCCGGGATTAGTTATAAAAAT
>CAYOLS010000144.1:0-8605 GCA_964404845.1 uncultured Ferruginibacter sp.
CTTGCCAAAGAAAATATTGCCACATGCACACTCATCGGTCATAGTATGGGTGGTTATACCAGCCTTGCTTTTGCAGAAAAATATCCATCAGCTGTAAATGCGCTCGGGCTTTTTCACAGCAGCGCTTATGCGGATGATGAGGCAAAAAAAAGAGACCCGCCGCAAAGCCATTCATGTTATTAAAGAAAAAGGGGCAATGGCTTTTTTAAAAACCGCTATCCCCGGCCTGTTTGCCAACCAGGAAAAAAGCAAAACACATATTGACCTTTTGCTGGAAAGAGCAAAGGATTTTACCCCCGAAGCTTTAATACAATATTACGAAGCCATGATCGCCCGCCCGGATACCACGCAGGTACTGAAGGACATACAGCATCCTGTATTGTTCATCATTGGCGAACATGACAAAGCAGTACCTTTTGAACACAGCTTACAGCAATCGCATTTACCTGCTTTTGCAGATGTTAACATCCTGCGCAACAGCGCCCACATGGGCATGCTGGAAGAAACTGAAAAATCTTTTTCCATCCTGTCGCACTTTCTCTCCGCTATTTACGTATAGTATTGCAGGCGCTCCTTTTTTTGCTTAAATTGTAGTATCTCCTTCAACTTATACCAATGAAGCGGCATTTACTTGTAATCTTACTGATGAGCAGTTTTTTCTCTTCGCAGGCAATGCATATTACCGGTGGGGAGATCACTTATCAATTCATTGGATCGGGTGGCGGAAGCAACAGGCAATACAGGATCACTTTAATGCTTTTCAGGGATAACCTCGGTGGCGGGGCTCAACTGCCGCAGCAGGTGGTGATCGCTATTGCCAACAACAATACCAATACCCTTCTTCCTTACAATTATGTGGATATGGGCTTTATGGATAATGTTTTCATCAATCCCATGCCCAAGTGCATTACCAATGAACCTCCTTTAGATTATTCAGTTGCTTATTATAGTTTTTCTGTGAGCCTTCCGGTTAATACAGGCGGCTATACAATTGCCTATCAAACCTGTTGCAGGATCAGTGGTATAGAAAATGTTGCAAACCGCACAGGCGCTACTTATACTGCACAGATACCCGGCGCTTTTCCTGATAACAGCCCCCGTTTTGCACAAGGCATTTCAGTGGTTTGTTACAATCGTCCTTTTACATTGGATTTCAGCGCAACGGATTCCAATGGTGATTCGCTGGTCTATTCATTTTGTCCTGCCTACGATGGCGGCGGCGCTAATTCGCACGACACCCCTGCGGATTATCCTACACCTTCAGCGCCTCCTTACGCCATGGTGACCTATTCGCTTTTTAGTGGTACCAATCCATTGGGAAATGCTGCAACCATCAATCCGAACACCGGTATCATTTCAGGTATTGCCCCGGGCGCAGGCAGATATGTTGTATCTGTATGTGTCAATTCTTACAAAAGGGGCTCGGGTCAATACGTATCTACCCATCGCAAAGATTTTATTGTGAATGTGGCGCCCTGTGATTTTGCCGGCGCCCAATTGCAACCTTCCTATATCAACTGCAATGATTTTACTTTTAATTTCAACAACCTGAATACATCGCCGCTTAACAATACTTTTTTCTGGGATTTTGGTGATGGCAACACTTCTGCTGATCCTGCCCCGACCCATACTTACACTACCGCCGGTGTATATACAATTAAGCTGGTAGTGAACAGGGGCGATAACTGTGCAGATTCTACCACTTCAACACTAAGGGTATTTCCGGGATTCTTCCCGGGCTTTACGGATAACACGCCTACCTGCAAAGGTGTGCCTATCAACTTCAACGACATTTCGCTTAATAATTATGGTAGCATCAATTACTGGAAATGGGATTTTGGTGCGCCGGGCCTTGCCGATACAAGCAGGCTGAAAAATCCCAGTTTTACCTACAACAGTTCCGGCATGTACGATGTTTCTTTTATTGTACAAAGTGATGTGGGTTGTATTGATACTTTGACCAGGATGATCACCATTTTAGACCAGGCGCCTTATACACTAACGAACGATACACTTATCTGTAATATTGATACGCTGCAACTTCATTTTACAACGCCCCTCACAGGTACTATTACCTGGTCGCCCAATTATATGATCAGTAATGTGAACAGCTTTACGCCACTTGTAAGCCCGGATGTGACCACTAAATATTATGTGCGCTATGCGGATAGTTTTGGTTGTTCAGCTTTCGACTCTGTACTGGTTCGTGTGGTAGACAGGGTAACGCTTACAGGCATGGCCGATTCGGTTATCTGCCGCACCGATCCTGTTATTTTATCCATCAACAGCGATGGCCTGCAATATGAGTGGACACCTGCTGCAACACTGGATGACCCTGCTGTACAAAATCCTGTTGCCACTCCTGTAGCGCCTTCAACAACTTACCATGTGATCGCAAGGATCGGGAAATGTTTTACTGAAGAAGATATCATCATCAGAACGGTTCCATATCCTGCGGCGAATGCCGGACCAGACAGCATTATTTGTTTTGGCAATTCTATACAGCTTAATGCCAGCGGCGGTTCTGTTTACAGCTGGAGCCCGAAAATATTTCTGAACAATCCCAATATTGCAAATCCCATATCACAAAATCCGCAGCAGGATATACAGTATGTTGTTACGGTAACAGATGTATTGGGTTGCCCCAAACCGGTGAACGATACCATGCTGCTCACCGTAGCAAGAGTAATTGCTGATGCAGGACCGGCAGATACGAACGTGGTCTTAGGTCAGCCTCTTTTATTGAATGCCAGCGGCAGTACCAATTATGAATGGACCCCAAACACCTGGCTGAACAACCCGAATATTTTTAATCCGATCTCTTTGCCGCAGGAAAGCATTGAATATGTAGTAAAAGTGAGTAATGTAAGGGGTTGTTTTGACACAGATACCATTAACGTAAGGCTGTTTAAAACAGACCCGGATCTTTTGGTGCCAACTGCCTTCAGCCCAGACAACGATGGCATCAATGACATCTTCCGGCCGATTGTGATCGGCATGAAATCACTCAATTCTTTCAGGGTGTACAACCGCTGGGGTCAGCTGATATTTTCCACTACACAAGTAAACAATGGCTGGGACGGTACCTTTAAAGGTGCCCCACAAAGTGCGGGAACTTTTGTATGGGAGGCCGAGGGGGTGACTTATTTGGGCAGAAATATTAAAAAGAAAGGCAGCGTGATCCTGGTCAGGTAGTATAAGTAATTGACGATCTTTTAATTCTAACATACTTTTTACACGCCGTTTACGTATAATATAAAGGGCAGACAGCAATTTTACTTATTTTGTGGTCTTTCCTATAATTATACTAATAAATGAAGCGTTTTTTACTGGCTTTTCTCTTATTCACCAGCTTTTTAGGTGCTGAAGCAAAGCATATTACCGGCGGGGAAATAGTTTATCAATATATTGGTCCCGGTGCCAACCCCGGCACAAAGCGGTATGCTATAACGCTTCGCTTATTCCGCAATGACGTTAACTGCGATCCTACTGACGGATGCGCCGATCTTCCGGCCGAAGCTAAAATTGGCATTTTTAATAATAATACCAATACTTCCCATGTAGTAAGAACGGTAGATATATCCTCCAGGCAAATTGTAATGGTAAATCCTTTCCCGGATTGTATGACCAATGAACCTGAATTGCGGTATTCTGTTGCATTTTATACCACAACAGTTGATCTTCCAGATAATACATTAGGATATACTGCGGCTTATCAAACCTGCTGCCGGATAAGCAACATGGCAAATGTGCCTGACATGATAGGTGCCACTTATACGGCAGTAATACCCGGTACCAACAATGCGCCTTCAGGCGATAACAGTCCCCGTTTTTCACAATCTATTTCTGTAGTTTGTCACAACAGGCCATTCAGCCTTGATTTTAGCGCAACAGATTCCAATGGCGATTCGCTCAGGTATAGTTTCTGTGCAGCCTATGAATCAACAGGGCCAAGAAATTCCGACCCAACCTGGTCTCCAACCGCTCCTCCTTACCCGAACGTTCCCTACTCAAATTTTTCCGGGGGCGCACCACTGGGGCCTGGAGCTTTTATTGATCCTGCTACCGGGATTATTTCTGGTATTGCACCGGGTGCAGGTGCATATGTTGTATCTGTTTGTGTAAATTCTTATAAAAGAGGAACCGGGCAGTTCATTTCTACACATCGCAAGGATTTTATTGTAAACATTGCCCCATGCGACTTTGCGGGCGCACAATTACAGCCCAGCTACCTGAGCTGCGATGGCTTCACTTTTGATTTTTCCAATTTAAATACATCACCACTCAACAATACTTTTTACTGGGATTTTGGTGATGGCAATACTTCTACTGATCCTGCTCCCACACATACTTATACCACAGCAGGCGTGTACACACTCAAGCTGGTAGTGAACAGGGGCGACCAGTGTGCAGATTCCACTACTTCTACATTAAGAGTATTCCCCGGTTTCTTCCCCGGCTTTACAGACAATACGCCTACCTGTAAAGGCGTGCCTGTTCAGTTCAACGATATTACAACGGCCAATTACGGCGCTCCCAATTTCTGGAAATGGGATTTTGGAGTGCCCGGCAATGCCGATACCAGCAGGTTAAAAAACCCAACCTTTACCTATACCACACCAGGCACTTACGATATTTCTTTTATTGTGCATAGCGACAGGGGTTGTGCTGATACTTTGACCAAAACGATCACCATCCTGGATAAAGCACCTTACAGCATGACCAATGATACGCTCATCTGTAATATTGATACATTGCAGCTCAATTTCACTACGCCTAATCCCGGTACGATTACCTGGTCACCCAATTACATGATCAGTAATGTGAACAGTTTTACACCGCTGGTGAGCCCGGATGTAACGACAAAGTATTATGTGAGCTATGCAGATAATTTTGGTTGTACCGCTTTCGACTCTGTTGTCGTGCGTGTGGTTGACAAGGTAAGTCTTTCGGTTATTGGCGATACTACGATCTGCAGGACCGATACCGTGCGGCTCGTTACCAACAGTGATGCGCTTTCCTATACCTGGTCGCCGCCGCTTACGTTGAATAATACTTCAATTCAAAGTCCTACGGCTACACCTACAGCACCGTTAACAACTTACTATTTAATTGCGAACATCGGAAAATGTTTTGCCAGGGATACAGTTAATGTTGCCACTGTGCCTTATCCTGTTGCCAATGCCGGACCGGACAGTACCATTTGTTTTGGTAATTCCATACAACTCAATGCCAGCGGTGGTTCTATTTACAGCTGGAGCCCGGCAATATTTTTAAATAATCCCAATATTCCGAATCCTGTATCGCAAAGTCCGCAGCAGGATATACAATATGTTGTTACGGTAAGGGATGTATTAGGTTGTCCAAAACCGGTGCGTGATACCATGCTGCTCACCGTAGCAAGGATACTGGCAGATGCAGGCCCGGCAGATACCAACGTAGTGTTGGGCCAGCCACTTCTGCTCAACGCTACCGGCAGCACCATTTACGAATGGACACCGAATACATGGCTGAACAACCCGAATATTTTTAACCCTATCTCCTTGCCGCAGGAAAGTATTCAATACGTAGTAAAAGTTAGCAATGCACAGGGTTGCTTTGATACGGATACCATCAATGTAAAACTGTTTAAGATCGATCCGGACCTTTTAGTACCTACGGCATTCAGTCCTGATAACGATGGCATCAACGATATCTTCCGGCCGATCGTAATTGGTATGAAATCGCTCAATTCCTTCAGGGTGTACAATCGCTGGGGCCAGCTGGTATTCTCTACCACGCAGGTAAACCATGGCTGGGATGGTACCTTTAAAGGCGCACCACAAAGCGCAGGAAGCTTTGTATGGGAAGCAGAAGGAGTTACCTACCTGGGAAGAAAGATAAAGAAGAAGGGAAGTGTGATATTGATACGATAACTGACTTAGTAATAATGAATTGAAACCGGGTGCCAGAAACATCCGGTTTTTTGTTTATTTTTATAGCCACCTTACCAGGACCTTGCGTATGAAAAAAATTCTACTTTCTTTTATCTTAATGATGGCATTTTCTTCTGGTTTTTCTGCTCATACCAAAGGTGGGTGGGTTTATTATGAATATTTAGGGCCGGGTATTCAAGATCCCACTAAATTAAGATACAGGGTCGGCGTTAAATTTTATGTTAACTGCAACACACTCGTAACAGAACCTACATTCACACTCAGCGTATTTGATGGTGCTTTTCCATTTACTCATTTCGAAGATGTTTCTGTATTTCCTTCCACGGATGATGACCTGGAAAATTGCCAGTTACAAAGCTGTTATCCCTGTATAAGCGGCATTCCAAAGAATTGTTACAATATCAGGACCTATGAAACTATTTTAGAGCTGGCACCTTCGCCAACCGGTTATACCATTTCCAAACAGAGATGTTGCCGCATATTTGGTATTGTAAATCTTCGTTCTCCTTCAGATGATGTAGGAGCAACCTATACAATAAAAATTCCCGGTGTCAATGAAGTCATCCCCAATGCCCATATAAACAATAGCCCGGTTTTTAATTTTAATGATACTACTATTGTTTGTGCCAGCTCTGCATTTTCCATCGACTTTTCTGCTATGGATGCAGACTCGCTTTCTTACGGTTTTTGCAGTGCTTATACAGGTGGAAGTGATGTTAATGTGATCCCTACTCCATCGGCTCCGCCACCTTATGCCCTGGCACCCTATCAATCACCCTATTCCGGTAGCCAACCAATGGGCCCCGGGGTTACCATCGATCCCAAAACCGGTATCGTTAGTGGTATAGCACCCTCCGCACAGGGAGAATATGTCATTACCATATGCGTATCTGAATACAGGAACGGGATTAAGTTTGCTGAAAGCCGAAAGGAATTGCACCTTACTGTCCAGCCCTGTAACCCTGTAGTGGCTACAATGGACCCTACATTTTTAACCTGTGGTGATCTTACCTTATCCTTCTTTAATCAAACGGATGGGCCTGCCATACAAAACTGGAAATGGATTTTCGGCGATCCATCAACAGGAACGAATGATACTTCCTTATTACAATTTCCTGCGCATACATTTTCTGCAGCGGGCATTTATACCGTAAAGCTGATCGTGAATGACGGGCTTCCCTGTATCGATTCTACCGAACAGGTAGTTAGTGTGTTCCCTGGTTTCTTCTCCGGTTTTCAATCTGCAGCACCTTATTGCACAGGCGTTGCTATACAGTTTACAGATACCACTCGTACCAACTTTGGTACAGTGAGTTACTGGCGCTGGAACTTCGGCGACAATGCAACGCTGGCCGATACAAGCAGACTGCAAAATCCTGTTTACACATACAGCTTACCAGGAACCTATACAGTACAATTGATCTCGGGTAACAGTTTAGGTTGCAGGGATACATCAGAGCATGTTATTACGATCTTACCATCGCCCATTTTAAATGTACTCTCCCTTGATACAACTTATTGCCGCCTCGACAGCCTTCAACTAACGGCAACGGGTACGGGCAATTTTACCTGGACGCCCAATACAAGTATTTTAAATGCAAATACAGCAACACCGACTGTTTTCCCTTCAGCGCCGATAAGGTATTATGTGGCTTTGGAAGACCGGGGTTGCATCAGCAGGGATAGTATTGATCTCAATCCTGTGAATGATGTTACCAATGCCATCACGGCCAATCCAGGAACTATTTGCGAAGAAGATACACTTATGCTAACAGGAAGCAGTAATAAGACCGATCACCTCAGCTGGCAGTGGAGCCCGCCGGCGAGCCTTGCTACGCCTGCATCACAAACCACAAGAGCTTTTCCTGCGGTAACAACTACTTATACATTGCAAACCAGGTGGGGCAATCATTGCGTTACCAGCGCCACTGTAAATATTCCTGTTACGCCATTGGCCATTCCGAATGCAGGGCCTGACAGCTCTTTCTGTAACGGGCAATCTTCTATTCCGTTGCTGGCCAGCGGAGGGGCTACCTATACCTGGAGCCCGGCAGCAGGTTTAAGCGCTACGAATATTCCTAACCCAACGGCATCACCAACTGCTACCACCACTTATATTGTATCCGTTGGTGTGAATGGTTGCAGCAAAACAAGGAATGATACGATCGTGGTTACTGTAAGAGACAAGCCGGTGATCAGCGTTACCAACGATACATTGATCTGTACCATTGATACGTTACAACTCAATGTAAATGGCACCGGCAACGTTGTATGGACGCCTAATTTAATGATCAGTAATACCACATCTGCCACACCTTTGGTAAGTCCCGATGTGCCGACAAAATATTATGTACGCCTCACAGATATTCACGGATGCTTCCAGGATGATTCCGTTTTTGTTGATGTAAAGCCGCAGGTAACGCTTAATGCAGGTCCTGATACCAGCATTTGTACCACGCATAGTTATACCCTTCGGGCAACGGGTGATGCATTGCATTACTCCTGGAGCCCGCCAACAGGATTGAGCGATCCGACTATTTTAAACCCGACGGCAAACCCGGCTATTACAACGCAGTACACGCTTACAGGTACCATTGGTAAATGCACCAACTCTTCTATTGTAAATGTAAAAGTAGTACCCTTCCCTGCTGCCAATGCAGGGTTAGATA
>CAYOLS010000145.1:0-8476 GCA_964404845.1 uncultured Ferruginibacter sp.
CTTACAATTTTACCCGATAGACTATGGCAATTTTAACGGAAGGAACCAAGGCGCCGGCTTTTAAGGGCACCGATCAAAACGGTAACAGTGTTTCACTGGCAGATTTTAAAGGAAAAAAATTAGCGCTCTTCTTTTACCCGGAAGACGATACCCCTACCTGTACCATACAGGCCTGCAACATCAGGGACAATTATGCATTGCTGAAAAAGCACAACATCAATATTATCGGTATCAGTCCTGATGATGAGAAGAAGCACAAAAAATTTGAAGCAAAATTCGATCTTCCATTCACCATGCTGGCCGACACTGCCCATAAGATCATTGATAAATATGGTGTATGGGGCGAAAAGCAATTGTACGGGAGAAAATATATGGGCCTCTACCGCACTACTTTTTTAATTGATGAAAAGGGTATGATCAAAAAAGTATTCCTGCGGCCGAAGAACAAAGCACATGCGGAAGAGATCATCAAAGCATGGGAACTGATTGATGCCAATGGAAAATAACAGCGGAGATACCAGCTTTACCATCAGGGAAAATTCCTGGCTGGCAAAAATGGCTGCATGGAAATTGAGAGCCGGCTCCGTGGCTTTTGTGCTGGGGCATACCATTCACCTGTACAATACATCAAAAGAAGAATTCCTGCAAAACAAAGCATGGTTGCGGCATGAGCTCTGCCATGTGCGGCAGTTTGAGGAGCATGGTTTTATAGCTTTTATCCTGAAATATATTTGGGAAAGCATTCGCCACGGCTACTACAATAATAAATACGAGGTGGAAGCCCGGCGGGCGGAAGCAGAAGATTAATGCAAAGACAGATCTGTGTGATTTTTTTACCGCAAAGGCGCAGAGGAGATCTGCAAAGAACACAAAGAAAAGCTCATGGCTACGGCCTCTCAAATATCCATTCCACTTCCCCATGGTTGAAAGTGCGGTCCATGCTATCATTGGTGAGCAGTTGCCCGTAAGAGTTCACCGACTTTACTGTTGTAGAGAAAACGGCATTTTCTTTTTTCAGCTTTACTTCCTGGTCCTTTTTGTACAGCAGCTGGTTGTATTTTTCAATAATGCCCGGAAAACTGGCATCTGTAACAGTATTAATTTTTTCCAGCATATATTCATGCAGTTCGCTGGCCAGGCGTTGGGGATCAAACTGCTCTTTACCTGAAACTTCTTTAAGCGATATGGCTTTTGATACATCCTTATCGAACATGGTCTGGTTCACATTGATGCCGATCCCGATAACAGCCCAGCTCCAGTTATCGCCCAGGTATTTATTCTCGATCAAAATACCTCCTGTCTTTCTGTCACGCCAGTAAAGGTCATTAGGCCATTTGATATAAAATTGTTCGCCGGAGATTTTTTGCAAAAAATCGTTGCAGGTAGTGGCCGCCAGGGCACTTAAAAAAAAGGGATTACTGGTAAAAGCGGGTGCAGGCTTGCATATTATGCTCAGTAAAATATTGCTGCCCGGTTCACTTTGCCATTGTTTACCCCGTTGTCCCTTACCCGATGTTTGCTCCCGGGCATACCAGGCCATGCCATGGGTAGCCAATCCTTCATGTAGTTTTGCCATGGCATAGTTGTTGGTGCTATCCACGCTATCCAGAATATTAAATAAATTCAGCTTTTCCATTGGCAGTAAGCAAGGTAAAAAAGAAGTAGTATTTTTGATAACTTGCAAGCTAATCAGTTTTTAGCTTTCGTATGTAGTACAAACTATGTATTTTATTCAAATAAACTTTAATCAATATTGAACAACCTGGAAGCATTAAAAAGCCGCAAAAAGAACAGCCTGACAAGACTGAGCAGAAGCAGCAAAATTTTCAAGAGCATTATTCATGCTATACATGAAAAAAAAGGGGAGAACGTTATAAGTCTCGATCTACGCAAAATACCGGAAGCTGTAGCAGATTTTTTCATCATTTGCGAAGCTGGCAACTCAACCCAGCTTAAAGCGATCGCTGATTTTATTGAATACGACGTAAAAGAGAAGACCGGTGAAACCGTTTATAAACATGAAGGGAAACAGGGTCTTCAATGGATACTGATAGATTATGTAAACATCGTAGTGCATGTAATGCTCACCGAAACCCGTAAATTTTATCAGCTGGAAGAAATGTGGAGCGATGCACCTGCAATGGAACATCCCGACACCCCATAGTCATACCCTGAAACGCTAAAAAGTAATGTCAAAACAAGATATGGATCAACAAAACAAAAGGAAGAATCCCGATAATATCCCCCCTATGGGCGGCGAAGAACCTGAAAAGAAAAAGAACAGATTTAATATATACTGGATATACGGTATCATTTTTTTATCGATCATAGCCTATAACCTTGTTCGTGGCGTAAACAGCGCCGGAATTGAAACAGACCAGCAAAGTTTTTATGCCATGGTCAAACAAGGCGATGTGGATACCATCAAAACCATCCGCAATCAAAAACTGGTAAGGGTTTTTGTAAACAGGGACAGCCTGAGACAAAAAGCTGCCTTTTACAGGTCTATCCTTAATACGCCCAGCGATCCTAAACGATACGATAATGTATTAAGAGGAAAATGGTCCGCAATTATATTTTAATGTGATCGACGATAAAACATTTGCTACCCAGCTGGCCGATTTTTATAAAGCCAATCCACAACTAACCAAACAGGTAAAAGATATTCCCGACAATGAAGGCGAGTTGTTCGGGCAATTGCTCACTACCTTATTGCCATTCATCCTGATCGCTTTGCTCTTCATTATGATGATGCGCAAAGTAGGCGGCGGTGCAAGTGGCGGTGGCCCCGGCGGTATCTTTAATATCGGCAAATCAAAAGCTACGCTCTTTGAAAAAGGCACAAGGGTAAACATCAACTTTAATGATGTAGCCGGCCTGGACGAAGCCAAAGTAGAAGTAATGGAGATTGTTGACTTTTTAAAGAACCCCAAAAAGTATACAGCACTCGGTGGTAAGATCCCGAAAGGTGCTTTGCTGGTCGGCCCTCCGGGTACCGGTAAAACCTTACTGGCAAAAGCAGTGGCAGGTGAAGCGCAGGTTCCTTTTTTCAGTCTTAGCGGTAGTGATTTCGTGGAAATGTTTGTAGGTGTGGGTGCAAGCCGTGTAAGAGATCTGTTCAAACAAGCAAGAGAAAAAGCGCCTTGTATCATTTTTATTGATGAGATAGATGCCATCGGCCGTGCAAGAGGTAAGAATGTAATGATGAGCAATGACGAAAGGGAAAATACCCTGAACCAGTTGCTGGTGGAAATGGATGGTTTTGGTACCGACCTCGGCATCATCATCCTTGCTGCTACCAACAGGCCTGATGTATTAGACAGCGCATTATTACGCCCGGGCCGTTTCGACAGGCAGATATCAATTGACCGCCCTGATCTTGTTGGTCGTGAAGCGATCTTCAAAGTGCATTTGGCACCGATTAAAATTTCGCAGACACTTGATATTCATAAACTGGCAGAACAAACACCTGGCTTTGCCGGTGCAGATATTGCCAACGTTTGTAACGAAGCTGCTTTGATAGCTGCACGTAAAAACAAGGAAGCCGTTGATATGAGCGATTTCCAGGATGCGATCGACAGGGTGATCGGCGGCCTGGAGAAAAAGAACAAGTTGATCTCTCCTGAAGAAAAAGAGATCATTGCTTACCATGAAGCAGGCCATGCCATTTGCGGCTGGTACCTGGAGCATGCTTACCCGTTGCTGAAAGTTACCATCGTTCCGAGAGGCACTGCAGCATTAGGTTATGCGCAATACACGCCAAAAGAGCAATACTTATATAATACTGACCAGCTGATCGACCAGATCTGCATGACACTCGGTGGCCGTGCAAGTGAAGAAATATTCTTTGGTAAGATCAGCACAGGTGCAAGCAACGACCTGCAGCAGATCACCAAAATTGCTTACAGCATGGTGACCACTTATGGTATGAATACCAAGGTTGGCAATATCAGCTTCTACGATCCTAACCAGGAAAATTATTTTACCAAGCCTTACAGCGAGGAAACGGGTAAAATGATCGATGAAGAAGTTAGGAAGCTCATTGATGACTCTTATACCAAAACAAAAGCCCTGCTTACAGAAAAAAGAGAGGCAGTAGAAAAGCTGGCGAAAGAATTACTGGTAAAAGAAGTTTTGTTCAAGAGCGATGTGGAAGCCCTGATCGGCAAACGTCCTTTTGAAGAGAAAAAAATACTGGATGTTGATCCTGCAGATGCAGTAACGCCTGAGCAACCGGAATTACCGAATGATGTTCCGGATGCGTTGAGGAATCCGCCGGCGATATAGGGAGTAGTTCATGGACCGGTAAAAGATTTAGAAAGTATTCTCTTGCAGTTATAGCATACACGTTAAACATATAGACTCGTCCATGGACTATGGTCTATCAACTATGGACTAAACATGGTTTCAAAAGCGAAAGAAAATATACTAAAAAAAATAAGAGAGGCACTGAGTAACCCGGTGCCTCTGCCTTTTCCTGAAAGCGAGGGCACGCAAACAGTATACAAATCATCTGCTGAAGATGATGCTATTGTATTTGCAGAAGAATTCACCAAACTACAGGGCAGGTTTGCATTTTGTGTAAATGAACAGGACCTTGCGCAACAGCTATCGCTATTGTTTAAGGAACAGGGCTGGACAAAAATTTATTGTAAAGAACCTGCGTTCATACAACTGTTGAACAATTTATCTATCCAGCCATATGATTCTTTACCCGATTGCGATGTCTCCATCACAGGTTGTGAATACCTTGTGGCCCGGACTGGCAGTATGGTATTGAGCGCAGCACAGGTAAGCGGGCGCACTACAAGTGTTTACGCTCCTGTGCATATTTGCATTGCATACAACAGCCAGTTGCTGTATGATGTAAAAGATGCGCTGCAGTTCATGAAAGAAAAATACAAAGACAATTTTCCTTCGTTCGTCAGTTTTGCAACCGGCCCAAGCCGTACAGCCGACATTGAAAAGACGCTTGTTACCGGCGTTCATGGACCAAAAGAAGTATATTGCTTTTTGGTGGAGAATAAGGAACAGGCCTGACGGAGACGGTCCAACCTTGGGCCATGGGGAACAATAATCATCGGTCAGACCGGGACGGTCAGATCCTATATCAATAAAAATTATGGACACATCAACATATCAACTATTTGTATACGGCTCATTGAGAAGCGGTTTTCGTAACCCGGCCTACAATTATCTTACAAGGTATTTTCATTTGCTCGGCGAAGCCGTAGTAAAAGGAAAGTTTTATGATGCCGGCACCAACCCGGTAGCGATTCCCGCCGAAGGTGATGACAGCTATATCAATGGCGAGCTCTATGTAGTAAACAATCCCGATGAATTTGGCTGGGCCATAGAACAGCTGGACGATTACGAAGGCATCAACGTAGAAGCAGGTGAAACGCCGCTGTACAGGAGGGAGCTGACAGAAGCTTTCCAGGATGGCAAAGGCAGCAAAGCATGGATATACTGGTTTAATGGCAGCACTGAAGGCATGCCGGTGATTCAGTTTGGCGACATCTTAAAATACCTGCAGGAAAAAAAATAAACCTAACCTTTGATCAATGGAGGCGGGCGCAAAAAAAATATATTTCCTTTCCGATTTTCACCTCGGCGCTCCCGATGCGGCCAAAAGCCTCGCCCGTGAAAAAAGGGTCTGCCGTTTTTTAGACAGCATTAAAAAAGACGCAGCGGAAATATTCATTGTTGGCGACCTGTTCGATTTCTGGTTTGAATACCGCCAGGTAGTTCCCAAAGGTTATGTACGCATTCTCGGCAAGCTGGCCGAATTAACAGACAGCGGTATTCCTGTTCATTTCTTTGTGGGCAATCATGATATGTGGATGAAAGATTATTTCCAGAAGGAATTGAACATCACCGTGTATTTTGAACCAAAGGAATTTACTTTCAGCAACAAAAAATTTCTCATAGGTCATGGCGATGGGCTTGGCCCCGGCGATCATGGGTACAAAGCTATGAAGAAAGTATTCCGGCATCCATTGAGCAAATGGTTGTTTGGCATTTTGCCTCCTTATATCGGTATCGGCATTGCCAATTATTTCAGTCGCAAGAGCCGTGCAAAAACCGGAACGGTGGATGAAATATTTTTGGGAGAAGAAAACGAATGGCTTATCATCTACAGCAAGGAAGTACTGCAACAGCAGCATTACGATTATTTTATCTTTGGACACAGGCACCTGCCCATTGATGTAAAGCTGGGCAACAACAGCCGCTACATCAACCTGGGAGAATGGATAAAGTATGACAGCTATGCAGTGTTTGACGGAGAAGATGTAGCTTTAAAATATTACAGGGAAGAAAATTGAAGCAGCTTTTATTCCATATCATCATTTGCTTTTCCACATTGCAAAGCTGTGCAGGCAGCAAGCCTGTAGCAACCGGCGCTGCCGTTTCATCAACCGTTACAACGAATGATAGTTTCCGTTTGGAAAAAATGATCCCTGGCAATTTCACCATGATGGATGTGGATGTGCTCAATAATATCTACCTCATCACCGCAGGCAACCAATTGAAAAAATACAATGCCAATGGTGATTCCATGGCAGTATTCAACGATGTAAAAAAATATGGCAACCCTACTTTGATGGACGTAAGCAATCCATTAAAAGTATTGCTGTACTATAAAAACTATGCTACGGTTGTAATGCTCGACCGCCTGCTGAGCCCACGCAACAGCATCAATTTCCGCCAGCAGAATATTTTCAGCGTAAAAGCCATTGCCACCAGCTACGATAACAATATCTGGCTTTTTGATGAACAGGATTATAAGCTGAAAAAAATAGACGAAGAAGGCAAACTGTTGCAGGAAAGTACCGACTGGCGTGTACTCATGGATGCAGTGCCTTCTCCGGGCCTCATTATTGATAATAATAATTTTGTATACTTGTACGATCCTGCCAAAGGGTTTTACATCTTTGATTATTACGGTACTTTTAAAAATAACCTGCCCTTTATCGGCTGGAAAAATATTGCAGTTGCCGGCGGCAGGATCACCGGCATGCAAGGCAACCAGCTGCATAGCTATGTTATTGCATCGCTCAACGATAAAACCTACAATATTCCTTCTTTTTTCAACAATTATATTTCCATTAAAGCCATGAACGGCAAAGTATATGTGCTCAAGGAAAATGCGCTGGAGATATATACCGTTTTATAACGTCGCCTGGAAATAAATTATACTGTCAAGCTGAGCTTGCCGAAGCCGTATTATTAAGTGTAAAGCCGACTTCGACAAGCTCAGCCTGACATACTTTTCAAAGTAAGACATTACCTATTTTTGCAGCATGGAATTTTTAGACAATATCATTTTAGATAATACAGTTAGGGACCTGTTGATAGTAGCCGCAGTGATCGGCGTTGTATTACTATTCAAAAAAATATTGTCGAGGTATATTGCTTCAGGCTTGTATTTTATTATACAGACCATTTGGAAGGGTGTAGAGCGTAAACAATTTGTAGAGCTGGTGTTCAAGCCCATGAGTTGGCTGCTGAGCATCACGGTGGCGTTGATCGCTTTGCATCGCCTCAATTACCCCGCTACGTGGGATTTCAAAATATTGAAACTTCCTTTTGATGTGATCCTGGAAAAAACCGGCATAGCCATCTGGATCATCAGTTTCATAAAATTCCTGCTGAGCATTGTAAATTTTATTTCACTCGTGCTTGCAAAAAAAGCCAGCCTTACCGAAGATAAAACAGACGACCAGCTCGTATCTTTTTTCCGGGATTTTATCAAAGTGATCATCTGGATAATCGGCATCCTGCTATTGCTGAAAGCAGTGTTTAACCAAAGCGTTGGCTACCTGCTTACCAGCCTGAGCATTGTGGGTGCAGCTTTGGCTTTATCTGCAAAAGAAAGTCTTGAAAATCTTATCGCTTCTTTTATCATCTTTTTCGACAAACCATTTTTTGTAGGCGATACCTTAAAAGTGAACAATGTAACGGGTACGGTTGAACGTATTGGCCTGCGCAGCACCCGCATCCGTACGGCGGATAAAACGCTGGTAACTGTTCCCAACAAACAAATGGTGGACAGCGTGGTAGATAACTGGACCATGCGCAGCGCTCGTCGTGCAGAAATAAAACTGGAACTGAGTGAAAAAGTAAACGCTGAAAAAGCAGGGAATTTTGTTGACAGTATTAAAATGATGCTGGAAGGAAAAACGCAGGCAGGTATCAATTCTTATTCTGCCTTCCTTACAGAGTTTAATAAAAACGGTCCCACTATTACCGTAGAATATTTTACCGCACCCAATACCATGGCGGAATTTAACAAGGTAAGGCAGCAGGTGAATCTTGCTTTGATGGACCTTGTGAAAAAAGAAGGGATTGATATGGCGAGCAATAGCAGCAACCTCACCATTGTAAGCAATGACAGTGAGAATGAAGCGCCTAAGAGTAATCCAATTATTTAGTGTTGATCGAAGTTATTTTTGTAACACATTCGACAGGCTTA
>CAYOLS010000146.1:0-8471 GCA_964404845.1 uncultured Ferruginibacter sp.
GGGTTCTTTTCCACGCCAAGCTGAACACTGAGTTTGGGTTTACGAAGGTCCATTTCCATCAATGCCACTGTTTTGCCAGTAAGTGTAATGCTGATGGCCAGGTTGATGGCCACAAAACTTTTCCCTTCTCCGCTCACACTGGATGTTACGAGCAATGTTTTATTCACTTCATTGAAACCCATGAAAGCAAGATTAGTGCGTAACGTACGGAACTGTTCTGCTATCACTGTTCTTCTTCCATCACGTATAGCAATATTATCCTTGTTGGGGCTCTGCACTATCTCTGCTATCACCGGTACTTTTGTTTTCTTTTCTATTTCAGAACGGAACAATACTTTATTGTTGAATTGTTCCTGGATCTGTACATACAACAAAAACAGCAACAGCCCTACGATGAAGCCCATCAAATAATAGTTTTTGGCAATCGGGCTGATGGGGCCATAAGAATATGCCCTTTCCAATACCTTAAGATCGGCTGCTGTTGCCGATGCAGCGAGTGCCGTTTCTTCCCTGCGCTGTAGAAGATAAGTATAAATATTATTCTTAATAGCCTGTTGCCGGCTGATCTCCAGCAGTCCTCTTTCTTTGGCCGGTACTTCCAGTAACAATGCATTGTTCTTCGCAATCTCCGCCTCATTGCTTGCACGCTCAGTATTGAAATTATTGCGGATATTATTCATGTTTTCCCGGAGGTCAGCCTTTATACGATTGATACGCTCTTCCCCAAGTTGAACTGATTCACTTTGATTGCCGGTAATGGCCTTGGCCTTGTCGAGGTCAAACTCAGCCTGGTACAATTGTGTAAGAAGATTGGAAAGAATTGGGTCATTCACCATCATTAGGGAAGGTACGGTTCCGGGAGTCCTGCCTTTGCCATTCACATAAGCCTGGATGTCGCCCAGCACTTCCATTTGTAGTTCGAGCCCGGTGTTTCTGCGGTCGAGCTCTTTTACTGTGCTAAAATACATAGAAGCCTGGCCGGAAAGATCTGTTACTCCTTCCTTTGCTTTGTACTCCATGATGTTTTTATTCACGCTGTCAAGTTGCCCTTCCACTACAGCCAACCGCTCATCGATAAAACGCATGGTCTGCACCGACTGCTCATTTTTTTCAAAGATGTCAGCTTCGTTGTAAACTTCAAATAGTTTATTGAGTATATCTACTCCTCTTTCTCTCACCGGCGTTTGTATGTTCACATCCAGAACGCTGGATGTGATAGTGGGCTGCACAGCCCTTATGCTGCCTGCATGCCCCGCAGCCGACCCTTCTACAGTATTGAAAACGGCATAAAAATTTTTCCCTTTTACCGTGCGGTTGTATTTTTTATTTGGTATGATGCGGTAAGCCGTACCTGCTATATTTATGATACCACCATCGAGGTTAACTCTCTGCCCGGCAATATCGATCACATTACTGTTCCAGTCAATATCAAATTCATATTTACCGCCGCCACTTACACTGTCTTCATTAATTGCTTCAAAGAAGAGTGGAGCGTTGTCTTTATAAAGTTGTTCCGTCTGAACATTGCCTTTGTTGAATATTACTACATAGAGGTTGAGCTCTTTTACCACTTTTTGCATGAGGTCGGCGGAGCGTAGCACAATGATCTCGTTCTCCATTGCCTTTTTTTCCTTCATTTTGGTAATGCCCTCCAATACCTGCATTTCAGTACTGCTTTTCTGCGGATCCTTTATTATTACTTTAGCGCTGGCCACGTACATTTTTGTTTGTGACCGCAGGTATATATAAGAAACGATCAGGCTTACAGAGCATAAAACAACGAATATTGGCCAGAAGGGCATATACCGCTGCACAATCTGCTTGAGTATATTGGCCTGGGGTTTTTCGTCAAAAAATTGTTCTTCGTTCATGATACGCTAGTGATGCTGAAATTAACGGGTGATCCTGTCGATGACAATAAGAAGGAAAGAGGCAGATGCAGTTACCATAGCTATTGTACTTTGAGTACGGGCCCTTTTTTCGGCCCGGTCTTCTTTGTTGGTATCTGCTTTCACCACTACAATGTCATTAGGCTTAAGATAATACCAGGGGTCGTTGAAAATAGCTTTATCTTCCAGGTTGAGATGTCGTATTTTTTTTGCATTCCCCTCTTCTCTTACCACCAATACTTTATCTTTCATACCTTCTGCAGTGATGTCGCCGCTGTTGATAAGCACATCGAAAATATTCATTTGTTCTTCCGGCATCGCCAAGACCTGTGGCTTGGTAACCGCTCCTACTACTGTAACTTTGTGATTTAAGTATCCTACATTTACAATAGGCTCTTTCATAAAGGCCAGTAAATCTTTCTGCAGCTTGGTCTGCAATTCACGTCTTGTAAGTCCTGCAACTTGTACTTTCCCAAGCCGGTGAAGTAATACAGTCCCATCAGGATAAACATTAAATCCCCCCATACTTGGGCTTGTGCTTACTGCAGCTGCTTTATTGAATTGCTCATCCTCGGCCGAATTCAGGCTGGTAACTATTATACTCAACTGGTCACCTGGTTGGATCTTGCTTTCGTAATCTTTGCTGACAAGGTTGCTTATTGTAGTATCTTTTTCTATATTCTTCAGGTAAATATAATTACGGGTAGTACTACAAGAAGACAGGATAAAAAGAAAAACAATACATATTCCAATCAATGAATTGCTATAACTCACTGATAAAGAACTATTTATTTTAATCATACTTAATGCGCTGGTGATTTAATGGGCCAGCAGGTTTACCCATGACTGGCAAGCCGTGAAATTACTAAGAATATCGCAAAAAAAGTACTTATAGCCCTGCCTGGCGGGATTAATTTATCGCTATGAAAAATTGGTGGGAAAGGCTGGCAGTGCATTGATAGTCATAGCTGTGCCGGCAACCAGGCTTCATCGATTATCCCTACATTTACAACCGTCGGTTACTTACCAACTATACAGATGGAGGCAATACAAATTATTATAGTTACAATGATGATAGTGTACCTGGTGCTATTATTATTGTTCTGGAAGCTCTATCCCAAAGAGAATCCTCACAAAATGCCTTCTTTCTGGATAAGTATTGTGGTTGGTACCCTGGTAATTTGTGGTGGATTTTTCCTGCTTGTTTTATATGCGCTCGGAGGCGGTATGGGGTAATTGCCAGGTACTTTTAGCCGTATATTATTTCTTCTCCCTTATAATTGATCACGAGCTCTTTTTTATCCGCAGCTTCTACCCTGCCGATCACCTGTGCATCAATATTTAATTTTTTAGCTTCGGCTATCATCAGCGCTGCATCTCCGGCATCGCAATACAGCTCAAGCCTGCAACCCATATTAAATACTTCGAACATTTCTTTCATAGAAGCGCCGCTGTTCTTTTGCAGCAATTCAAATACCGGCGGTGCATCAAAGAGATTGTCTTTCACAACCCGGAAATCGCCGGGGAGGTATTTCATGCATTTGGTCTGTCCACCGCCACTGCAATGGATGAGGCCATGTATTTTTTCAAAATGATCCTGTAATAATTGTTTCAGCAATGGAGCATAGGTACGTGTGGGGCTTAATACAAGATTACCTACGCTTGTGTAAGCGCCATTGCCCAATGGATAATCATCGGTCAGCCTGTCTTTACCGATGTACACTACTTCATCGGCCAGGCTGTTATCGTAACTTTCTTTAAAATTTTCTGCATAGTATTTACTCAGCGCATCATGCCTTGCGCTGGTAAGGCCATTGCTGCCAATGCCACTGTTGTAGGCAGTTTCATAAGTTGCCTGTCCGAAACTGGCGAAGCCAACAATTACATCTCCGGGTTTTATTTTTTCATTGCTGATGATACGGTCCTTCGGCCAGCGAACAGTCATAGTGCCGTTCACTGCCACGGTACGCACTACATCACCAACATCAGCTGTTTCTCCTCCCAGATAATGAATGTTAACCCCGAAATTTTTAAGGTTGTCAAACAGTTCCTGTGTACCGTTGATCACCTGCTCCAGCACAGCGCCGGTAATCAGGTGTTTGTTCCTGTCGATAGTAGAATTAAAAACAATATTATCGTAGATGCCTACGCAAAGGAGGTCATCGAGGTTCATTACTACGGCATCCTGTGCGATGCCTTTCCATACGGAGATATCGCCGGTTTCTTTCCAATACAAATAAGCAAGAATGCTTTTGGTACCTGCGCCATCGGCGTGCATCACATTCACATGGTCATTGCTGCCACCTAAGTAGTCGGGATAGATCTTACAAAAAGCATTGGGAAACAATCCCTGGTCCAGCTTTTTTACTGCTTCATGTACTTCTTCTTTTTGTGCAGAAACGCCTCTTTGTGAATATAATGACATGGAATATGCTTTATGTAGATGAATGAGCCGCAAATTTACATGTAAAGGTTCAAACGTTCAAAGTTCAAGGTTCAAAAGTTCAGGATTAGCGGGGGCCAGCTCCCAGGTGATACCAGTTTCAATTTTCAACTTTCAACTTTCAACTATTCCTTAGCTTTGCAGTCCATAATATGCATATTCACACAAACATTAATGATCTGCCGGCTTTTGATAAAGCAGTCATTACCATTGGCACATTTGATGGAGTTCACAAAGGCCACCAGCAGATCATTGATCAATTGTTGAAAGAAGCTAAAAATATTAACGGCACACCTGTCCTCATTACTTTTTTCCCACATCCCAAACAGGTGATCTCTACCAATAAAAATCCTTTATATATCATCAATACACCGGAGGAAAAATATTCGTTGTTGCATGAAAAAGGAATTGAACATATTGTAGTAGTGCCTTTTGATAAAGCATTTGCGGAACAACCGGCTGCTGCCTATATCGAAGATTTTTTGGTGAAAAGATTTCATCCGCACACTATCATCATCGGCTACGACCATCGCTTTGGGAATAACCGGGAGGGTGATTATCATTTACTGGAAGCAGAAGCGGGTAAATATGGTTTTGAAGTAAAAGAAATACCGGAACATGTGCTGGAGAATGTTACCATCAGCAGTACAAAGATCCGGGAAGCCTTACTAAACGGGCATATTGATACAGCAGCCGATTACCTGGGTTATCCCTATTTTTTCAGCGGTACGGTTATAAAAGGCAACCAACTGGGCAGGACCATCGGCTACCCTACTGCCAACCTGCATATTGAAAGCGAACAAAAACTGGTTCCGGCAAATGGTGTGTATGCGGTGAAAGTTTCCATCAAAGGCAGGGAAGGTTCCTGGAAGGGAATGATGAATATTGGCGTAAGGCCAACAGTGGATGGTACTAAAAGAGTGATAGAAGTGAACATTTTTGATTTTGATGAAATGATATACGGGGATAGCCTGACAATTACTTTACAGAAACATTTGAGGAACGAAGTAAAATTCAATGGGTTGGAGGAATTGAAAGCGCAATTAGCAATGGATAAAGAAAATGCATTGAAAGCGCTTTGATTTTTTAACCGCAGGAAACGCAGAGAGAATACAGCGCAAAGAACGCAGAGTTGAAAACAATCTTACGGATCAGATTGAAACAAATCAACCCGCAACGTCTCAAACGCTCAACAAATAACTAAATAAAAAAACCAGCTTCTAATGGAAGCTGGTTTTTTATATTCCGGATATTAATTAATTGGAAAGAGGTCTTTTGTGGAGGATAATGGATTTTAATGTTAGCTAAAAAGCCCGCCTTTCTTTAAAGGTCTAACAGCTTCGCCCACTTTGAATCCATTATTAAACACTTCAATTTTGTAGTTACCTGCAACGAAGTTGGTATTTTGTTTCCAGTCAAAGCTTACACTCTGCCTTTTGTTTTGTGTATAGTCAACATCCAGCTTTTGTGTATAGAATTTTTGTTGGCCATCCCTTGTGCTGAAAGTACCTGAACCCAGGGCTTCAACCGCTACAGGCGTACCATCAGGAGCAGTGATGCAAACATATACTTCTTTGTTACCGCTTTGAGCGATCAGGTTTTCATTCAGGTCAAAAGTGATCCTTAATTTATCAACCCTTTTTGCAGTAGTGGTAGTTTTTTCTTTACCACCGCTTTTTTCATTGATACCGGTAATGTTGAAATTAGAAGCCTGCAGCGTAGAACCTACGTTCAGCATATCTTCTTTTTCTTTAATAACAACAGTAGCTGAATCATATTCTTTCCTTGCATTGTCACGCTCACGGGTTACCACTGCTTTTTGTTGTACCAATTCTATTTTTTCACCTTGCAGGATCTCGATCTGGTTTTTGTATCCTTCGATATCACCGTTCAGGGAAGCGATCAACCTTCTTGCTTCGCTCAACTCTGCTTCAGTAGCATTGGCTTTGTTCAGCAAGGTCTGGATACGGGCTCTTTTTTCTTCAATATCCCTGTCTTTTGCAGTGATGGTGCTGTCTAATTTTGAATTAGATGATTTCAGCATATCATAACGCATTGCTGCATCTTCCAGTTCTTTCTGCAATTCATCCCTTTGAGATGATGTAGAAGCGATGAGGTTTTCCTGCTGGGTAACAGTTTCTTTTGTTTTGTTCTTATCGTAGATGATGTAGCCCCATGTACCTAAAAGAGCTACTACCAACGCACCCGTCAATATAGCACGTGTGCTTTTGTTGGAAGTGTTGTTGGTGGTTACTTCCGTTTGGTTTTTTTCTGCTTGGGGAAGATTTTCGAATGCCATAATAATTGAATTTTTATAGTAAAAAATTTAAAATTCCTTTTACAAGCATTAAATTGATTCAGTTAGTGAATACTTTTGCTGCTTATTATTGATTTCGGGATAGGTATTTTCCAAAACTGTGCCAAACTGGAAAATAGCCTTTAATTTAGGCCTAAAATAGTGTGTAAAACCTTCTGTTACAAAGCATGAGCGCTGAAAAGATTCTAACCGGCTGGAAGCAAAAAAAGTTCAAACCCGTGTACTGGCTGCAGGGGGAAGAAGATTATTATATAGATCAGTTGGTGACATACGCCGAGCATGAAATACTGCCTGAATCGGAAGCAGGTTTTAACCTGACGGTATTCTATGGCCGGGATGCAGACTGGGCTGCGGTTATGAATGCCTGTAAGCGCTACCCTATGTTTGCAGAAAAGCAGGTGGTGCTGTTGAAAGAGGCCCAGCACATGAAAGATATTGATAAGCTGGAAGCCTATGTAGCGGCCCCGCTCGGCTCCACCATATTTATCGTAGCCTATAAAGGCAAAACCCTCGACAAACGGACCAAGCTGAGCAAACTGCTGGCTACGCATGCAGAACTGTTCAATTCGGAAAAGATCAGGGATTATAAAATGCAGGAATGGATCGGCGAACTGGTAAAAAGTAAGGGCTACAGCATTACATCCAAATGTATTGCTATGCTGGAAGAGCATATCGGCAACGACCTGAGCCGCATTGCAAACGAAATTGACAAACTCTCTCTCAATCTCACCGATAAAAAAACGATCGAAGAGGATGATATAGAAAAATACATCGGCATCAGCAAGGAGTACAATGTATTTGAGCTGCAGGAAGCCATTACCCGAAAAGACCTTGTAAAAGCGCTGAAGATCATTAATTATTTTGACAGCAACCCTAAAGCGGTGCCGATACAGCAGGCTTTGCCTGCGCTTTATACATTCATCAGCAAAGTGTATACAGCATTTGGCATGAGCGATCAAAGCGACAATGCTTTAAAACCCTTGTTTTACTTTAATGTACAGGCGCTCCAGCAAGGAAAATTAATGATGAAGAATTATGGCTATACGGGCGTGGAAAAGCTATTGCTCCTGCTACACCATTACAACCTGCGCAGCATTGGTATCGGCGACAGCGGCAGCAGCGGACCTATGCTGATGAAGGAGATGGTGGCGAAGATGGTCATTTAGAGATATGAGTGATAAGATATGAACGATGAGATGTGGAAGCGATAAACCAGAGGGTGTAAGAGATAATTCTAAATTATAATATTAAAATGGAAAGAGGCGCCACACGAAGTGCGGCGCCTCTTTAATCTCATATCTTATATCTCATAGTTCATCTCTCTCTCATGATCCCACTTTTGCAAGATTCGCCTGCGTGATCATCTTCGTCAATATCTTAACAGACTCATCAATATAAATGTCTTCGCTCCTTGATTTAAGCCATTGTTTGTTGCGTTCTGTTTTTTCTTTGCTTGCTGCAATGGCTTCTGCATCTGCACCCAGGTTTTTGATATCCATTGCTTTCGGCAGCTTATATGCTTCTTCAATTTGCTTGATCACATCTTTCAAAGATTTCTGGTCTTTGCGGAATTGCTCCAGGTTCAATGAATATGCCCTGTCGTAATTTTTTTCCAGCCACTGCACATTCGTTTTGATCTTATTGAAAGTGCTGCTGCTGTTCACATCCTGTATGCTGCTGCTGATAACCGCATCCGTACTGTAAGTGCTGCTCCATTTTTTATAGGTAGCATCTTTTATTTCGTCCCATACCAGTGCATTGGTATTGTCTTTTTCCCTGAATTTAAGGTATTCCAGCCTGTCTGGCAGTACCACATCAGGTT
>CAYOLS010000147.1:0-8384 GCA_964404845.1 uncultured Ferruginibacter sp.
TGCCCTGATGCGGGCTGCATGAAGCCGCCGATCATTTTCAGCAGGCTGGTCTTACCTGCGCCTGTTTCGCCTGCTATGGCAATTTTTTCAAAAGCTTCCTGTGTGAATGAAACATCTTTAACTGTTGTTTTTCCTTCTTCAATTCCCGATAAATGTTCTACACTTAACAATGCCATGGGATAAAGATACGACCTTGTTTTAAACCTTTTTTTAACCGCAGAGAATACAGGGATTGTAAGGAGTATGCAAAGCGACCCTCCTTTCTCTCTGTATGCTTTCCCTGGCTTCTCTGTGGTTAAACTATTACTCCCTAATTTTACAAGGATGCCCGATTCCATTATAAAAAAATTACAGGTAGTTGATATCATCAGCGAAACAGCAGCTGCCAAAACCTTTGTATTGCAACCACTGGATGGATGGGAACCTGTGTACAAACCGGGCCAGTTCATCACACTCGTATTCTATACACATGCCGGTGAAAAAAGAAGATCATTTTCCATTTCTTCTGCCAATGGCGAACCATTGGCCATTACTGTAAAAAAAGTAGACAATGGTGAATTCTCCCGGCTGATGAATTATAAAACAAGTATCGGTGATATTTTTTACAGCTCCGGCATCAGCGGCTTTTTTGTAATGCCTGAAAAAGAAAACTATGAAACGGTCTTTTTCCTCGCCGCCGGTAGTGGTATTACACCCTGCTTTGCGCTGATAAAACATTTGCTGTATTTCACCGGTAAAAAAATAATACTGATATACAGCAACCGCAGCGAAGCCGATACTATTTTCTATGAGCAACTGCAATTGTTGCAAAAAGAATTTAAAGAAAGGCTGGCCATTCGTTTTTTATTCAGCAGCATCAACAATGTGCTGGAAAGCCGTTTGAGCCATTGGCTGCTCAGCCATTTATTACAGGAATATTTACCGGCAGGTAAAGAAAAAACGTTGTTCTTTACCTGCGGTCCTGCCGATTATATGCTGATGGCGGGCATCAGCCTGCGATCGAATGGCATTCTTTCATCGCAGATCATTAAAGAAGATTTCAGTCCGTTGCCAAGACTGGTTGTTCCCAAACCTCCCGATACGGACGCTCATTTTGTGACCATCTCTATCAGCGATAAAACATATCGGATAAAAGTTCAATATCCCAACAGCATTATTGCTGCTGCCAAACAATTAAAGATTGAACTGCCTTACAGCTGCGAAGCAGGAAGATGTGGAAGCTGCGCCGCAACCTGCACATCGGGTAAAATATGGATGGCATACAATGAAGTTTTAGTTGATGAAGAAATTGCCAAAGGCCGTGTACTTACCTGCCAGGGCTTCCCGGTTGGCGGCGACGCCAGCATTCAGTTCTGACCCAAATACTTCGGGTAGGCTTTTACGTTAGTAATTCATTATCAGCGGGTAAACACCTCAAAAAGCTACTTTGGCACGGTTTCTGAAAATGCGTAGTTGAAACAAAAACTTTCATATGAAAAAATTAATTTTAGCAACTGCGATCGTATTGGCTGCTACAGGAGTGTATGCACAGGAAACAACCGAGATCACCAGTAAAAACTCCTGGTTAAAAGCCGGGCTTTCGGTAGGTGTTCCTGTTAGTGATGCGGCTGATTACAGCAGTTTTGTTGCAGGCCTGGATCTGAAGGGTCAGTTAATGTCAACTCCACATTTGGGAATAGGTTTAACCACAGGTTACAATCACTTTTTTGCAAAAGATAATTTTGAAGACTTTGGTACCATTCCATTGGGTGGTTTTATAAGAGTGTACCCGCAATCGAAAGGTTTTTTTGCGGGAACGGATATCGGTTACAGCTTCATCACCAATATCGACAACGCTGACGGTGGTTTTTATGTGAAACCACAGATCGGCTACCACAATTATTCCTGGAATATTTTTGGTTTCTACAACGGCATATTCCGCAGTGATAACAGTGGCGGCAATATCCAGCATGTTGGTATCGGCGCTACTTACAATATCCGTTTTAAATAATAAGCAGAACAGTAATTACAAAAACGCCTCTTCGCTTGAAGAGGCGTTTTAATATTATTAAGCAACAGTTTTTTCAAGTATAACAAATTCCAGTTGCTGCAGGTGTTTTCCGCTTACGCCATCTTCTTCAAATGATCTTTTCCGGCCGGTATCCGCATAGCCATGGCGTTTGTACCAGTCTATCAACTCTGTTCTTACAGAGATCACCGTCATGTAAATGGCATTGCAGTTTTGCTGCTTTGCAAATTCTTCTGCGACATGCAACATTTTTTTTCCTACGCCCCCGCCCTGCAATTGCGGGGATACGGCAAACATGCCGAGGTAAATCTTATGATCATGCTGCTGCAGGTTCACACAGCCGATGATCTCCCCTTTTTCATCCGTATATTTCAGCATTACGCTGCCTGCTTCTTCTATTACATTTTTTACCGAACTTTCGTCGGTCCTTACATCGCCTGCTATCAGGTGCGCTTCAGTAGTCCAGCCCTGTTTGGAATCATCGCCACGGTAAGCCCGGTTGAGCAAATTTACCAGCGCAGGAATATCTGCAACGCCTGCAATGCTTATTTGTTTATCTGAAAATTGGTTCATGGTTCAAAATTAGTAAAAGCAATCATTTTAAAACTGCCATTAATATAGTGTCGTATGCAAGAAGTATTTGTAGCCTCAAAATTAATGTGGCGTAAGTTCCGCAGGAGCTAACTGGCAGGTAACTCCTGCGGAGTTCATACTACGCCCTGGCATGCTTTGGTTATAAATAGCTGGCTCTTCTACGGAGCCTGCAACCTATCAAATATTTAAAGCTTAAAGTAGGTTGTACCTACGGTACAAAAGGAAGCAGAATAGATTTTTCAACCGGTATATTAATAAAAAAGGATGTATCGTATACATCCTTCTATTAGTTTTACTGACCT
Organism: uncultured Ferruginibacter sp.; assembly: GCA_964404845.1. Taxonomy (GTDB): domain Bacteria; phylum Bacteroidota; class Bacteroidia; order Chitinophagales; family Chitinophagaceae; genus Ferruginibacter. The sequence continues at coordinate 2,905 of CAYOLS010000147.1, forward strand.
CATCTCCTATCCTGCATCGTAAGCAGCCTTCAGCTCAGCAATGTTGAGTTTTTTCATTTTCATCAGAGCCTGCATCATAGCCTTTCCTTTTTTGGGATCGCCTTTGCTCATTAGCTCTCCCAACTCTGCAGGTACGATCTGCCAACTGAGGCCGTATTTATCTTTCAGCCAGCCACACATGCTTTCCTGGCCACCATCGGCTGTTAGTGTATTCCAGTAATGATCTACTTCGGCCTGGTCGGCGCAGTCGATCACAAAAGAAACAGCTTCTGTAAAATTAAACATGGGTCCGCCGTTCAGGCCCATGAATTTCTGGCCGTTGATCTCGAAGTTCACCACCATCGGTGTATCTACCGTGATCCTTGAATTTTTAAATACGGAACAATAAAATTCAGCGGCTTCCTTTGCTTTGCCATCGAACCAGAGGCAGGGATAAAGTGGGTTTACCATTATTTTAAATTTAAGATTGAATAGGTAAGATTTACGATTACAGGGCCTCCGTATAATTTTTGAAGGAATCCATAATAGCCTGCCAGCCGCCCTGCTGCATTTCCAGCGGGTTGGTTTCTTCCGCCTCAAAGGTTTCCACCACTTTGGTAGCATTGCCTTCAGTAGTGAAAGTTATGGTTACCTTACGGCCATCTCCCAGGGTGTATTCAATGTATTTATTTTCCTCTACTGCATCATAAATACCGCCAAATTCAAAACCGAAGCTACCATCTTTTGCCTCCATGCGGGTACTGAAAGCGCCGCCTACACGCAGGTCGTTCTTGCTCCATGGACTATGCCAATCAGGAGAAGCCTGGTTCCATTTGATAATGTGATCGGGATTGGTAAAACTATCCCATGTTTTTTCAACCGGTGCATTCACTGTTGCCTGTACTGTTAAAACTGTTCTTGCTGCTGTGCTCATTTTTTATAATTTAAAGATGATGATTTGTTTTACAATGCAAACATCCGACATAAAATGATCGGGAGCGCTGTGGAAAAACGACAATAGAGGGGAGGATTTGCGACTGGCTGCTATGGACCATAGCCCAGTAAAAAAGCCGGGGCAGACTTATCGACCACCCCGGCTTCATTTGCGCCTTAGCATCTTTACGGTCAACTATTTATTTTCCGCCAGTATTTTTCTTGCATTGTCATTCTGCGGATTCAGGGCAAGTGATTTTTTATAGGCCTTCAATGCTTCGCTTTTCTTGTTGAGCAGCATCAGGCACTCACCATAACTATCGAATGTGTTGAAGCCTTTGGGGTACAACTCTGTATTTAGCTTAAATATTTTCAAAGCTTCTTCCGGTTTTTTTTCATTCAGCAACTGGTAACCAAAGCTGTTAACAGCTTCTTCAGAAACATTATACTCTGACTGCTTTCCTTTTTTCACTTCTGCTTTGATCAATGCTGCTGTTTTATCAACTGATTTTTCCGTAGCATAATACTGAGATAGAGTAATGAGGTTCATTGTGCGTTCCTTTTCTATTTGCTCCGCCAGCGTTTCCACACGATAATATTTTCTTTGTTCATCGGTAACCTGCGTGGTATCTATCTGGTAACGCCTGTATTTGGTATCCTGGCTTAGTTTCACGTATTGCGTGCCATATATCTGCGGCTTACCTCTCCGCATCAGGTCCCTGTCAATGGCCGCCGCCAGCAACCACCTGTTAATAGAACTATCCAGCTCCAATGCTCTCCTCATTTGCTTTACTGCCATCGCCGATGCAACCGTGTCGCTCCCATGCTGGAAGATCATGGCTGAATTGTAATGGTCTTTGCCGGTAATGATCTTACCCTCTTTTACCATTTCGTAATTCCTTGCCAGACGGATGCTGTCTTCTTTGATCAAGACTTTCCAGTTAATGTTGTTCGATAACCTTGCAGCCTGGTCTTCATCATACATTTTTTGAAGTTCTGCATTGTCGGTTGTTTGCGAATAGGAAGAAAGCGAAAATGCCAGGAGGGCTGCGCTTAAATAAAAGTTTTTTTTCATGTGCTATACTTTAAATTATTAGAAGCACTAAAATAAACAATAGCGAAAATCAACCCGGCTTCAGCATTGAATATCGATCTTTATTATATCAATTTTAACTTTCCGGGATGAGTGGTGAGAATGTATTTAAATTGGTTGCATTTATGCTTACAGGTTGCGCTAAAAATTCATGGTTAATAGCTTCTTTGCGGTTAACAGCGTTTATATTTCCTTTAATTCTCGCTCCATATTCCGCTTTGCCTGTTCTTCATATTTATCAGAAAAATAAGCTGTTTTAAAGATCCGTTGCATCGAAAGAAAATGCTGCAACACTTTTTTTCTTCCGGGTTTATAAATAATAGCAGGATAAATGCTGTATTCTTTTCTTACCTGCCTGGCGTATTCACTGTACCTCTCAGGGTTGCTGCCTAATATGGAAAGGTCAGCATCAGTGAAATAATTAATATCGTTATCCGCAGCGCTTTGGTGGCTTTTGGTAGCAAGTATAAGATTCACGCATTTTTCTATTAAGGGAGCTGGCATGTTTATGGCCGCCAGTCTTTGTTTTGCCAGCGCTGCGCTTTTTTCTTCATTGTCTTTTTTCAAGGGATCGTAAATAATATCGTGGTATGTAATAGCCAGGATAAGGGCGGACATCGTTTCTATCTTATCTTTCACCTCAAGCAACTCCTGCAGCAAATGATCGAGGTGAATTAAGTTATGATAGTGCCTTTTCTTTTTGGAGTGTTGCTCACTGATCTCTTTCCAATAATTTTCGATGAGTCGTGTATCGTTGGTAAATGTTGATAAAACTGATACAAAGTATTGCTCGAGCATTTTGTCTTAAATTGAAGTACAAAAATAAGAGGGATGAAATGGCTTAGGAAAATAAAGCGCTTTTTTGCAACACCTCATCACATTAAAAACTCTAATTCGGGAAAATCTTTCGATGAAATTTATGAGGACACAGGAGTTTTTGAGTATAAGGCTGATGGGTGCAAGATTAATTATGAGGGCTTCCAGTTAGATTTAAAATGGGAAGATATCACACAAATTGATGTTTATAAATTTGATCCAGGTATCTACGACCAGGTAGAAATGCGTATTGTTCACAATAACGAAGGATTTGTCATTACAGAGGAACTGCCGGGTTGGTTCCAGTTCATTTTAAAGACCAAAGAAATATTTCCGTCTATCCCGAAAGGATGGGATATCGAGATCATACAACCTCCTTTTTCTGCAAATTACCGTACTATCTATAGGAAAGAAGCGCAGGCAACAGCAGGCAAAGAAGTTAAATAACAACAGCCACCTTTCGGCGGCTGTGCTAAATAAAGGCCTACAGGCTTTTATTAAAGGCTCCAAGAAAAGATTTTATCAGGTATGGCAATGTCCCCTATTTTCATTCAGTATACAATACCCCGGCAGGAGTATTTTTACTTTAAGGTTAGCGGCGAAAGCGGGTAAAAGCTATTTTTGTTACAGTGCGATGCTTTTTAAAAATAGTATTCCCGGCCATCTGGCTGCTACTCTCATGGCCGGCGGCTGCCCAGCTGCAAAGGCTGAAGCATACCGACTTTAAAGAGATCACCGGCATGCCCAACCGGGTGATAAAATGCATAGCGGAAGATGGCAATGGTATTTTATGGGCCGCCAGCGAAAATGCCCTGCAATGGTTTGATGGCAGCAATTTCCATGAAGTGCCCTATGGACAAGGGCCACATGAAATACCGGGACTTATTTTTAACCAGCTTTACCGCAGCCCCGAAAATGAGCTATGGATCTTTTACAATAAGGGGTTTTCGGTGTATGATCCCTTTACGCACAGCTTTAAGCATTATAAGAATATTATCCCGGGCATGGAGAACCAGGCTTTGCTGCTGGTAGCCCGTTCTAAAAATGAGCTGGTGCTTAATTCCAATAACCAGCTTTATTATATTGACAGGCTGAGCAAAAGGATCGTGCGGCAGGAAACAAGCGGACCACTGTATTACAATGCATTCGGCTACAATATCAGTAATAATGCCATCTATCAATATGATAGCACCAATGTATACCTGCGGCTCCTGCACAATGACCAAACAGTTACGTTTAAAAGACCGCAGCCGATCCTTGATTTTTCTTTTCACTATTTCAACAGTGGCATTGCATTGTATGCAACGGATCATTATATCAGCTTTTATGATGCCCTTTCGGGACGCATCTTAAAAACCCTGCCCTACCCCAACAATAAATATTTACAGGCCTATGGCCGGCCTTCCAACATCATACAAAAAGACAGGAGGACAGTATTGGTATTATTGGATAATGAATTGTGGGAAGTTGACTTACTCGAAATGTCGTTCACCAAAAAGCTGGTGACATTGAGCGGTGATAATTTTATTGTCAATGGTTATTGCAAAAATGCATTGTATGATACCCGTGGCAACCTGTGGGTCACTACCAACCTGCATGGGCTTATTAAGATATCTGGCCGTTCACAACCTGTGCAGCTGATAGCGCCGGGAAAGGAAGCACAGCATTTTGTAAAATGTTTTATTGTAAACAAAGAGGCGAATCTTATCCTGGTAGGCACTTACGGCCGTGGCCTCATGCTGTATGATACCCTCGGTAATTTTATCAGGAATTTCCCGCTTGCCACGCATGGTGATGATGGCGCTCTTGTAACAAGCATTGCGCAACTGGATGCAGACCGCTACCTTGTATTCGTTCACTCCGATCTGCAGCAATACATTGTGAACTGCCGTACCATGACGGTGCAAACCACCAGCAGCAGTCATAACCTGAGCCCGGGTTACTATGCAGAAATGCAGGAACTGGGCAACGGTACTTATTATTATCTCAGTACTACAGAGATCATTAAAATAGCATGGAAAGATAACCAACTGCAGGTTACAGGACTTCCAAAAGAAGAGATCAAAAATATCCTGGACAAGCCTGTCATCAAAGCAAGGGTAACCAGCCTGTCGTTACTTGGAATAGAGCCCTATTTTATCAACTGCATAAAATCGATCGGCTTGCAACAGATAGGTATCCAGTTGTTGGCAAGGCGCAATGGTAACTGGCTCTTTGGCACCATCAAAGGCATTTATGAATTTGATCCTGATGGAAAGTTGTTGCACGCTTATAATATCAAATCAGGGTTGACGGATGAATACATTTATGCAGTGGTGATCGACAACAACGGAGATATCTGGTGCAGTCACAACAAGGGTTTGAGCAGGATCGACAGCAAGGGACATATCTTTAACCTTAACAAAGAAGATGGCTTGCAATCTGACGAGTTCAACTACGGTGCAGCTGCAAAAACTGCAGACGGCCAGTTATTTTTTGGCGGTGTAAATGGACTGAATGCTTTTTACCCCAACCAACTGGCCAGCATACAGGATACCCCTCGCCTGCTTATCACTCATATCAGCAGCAACGAAAACATATTGCCGGCCGATACGGCTTTCTGGAATGTGAAAAGCCTCAAGCTTCCTTTCGAGAACAACCAGGTCAAAATAAATTTTTC